>DASSRT010000034.1:0-23492 GCA_035701705.1 Rhodanobacteraceae bacterium | reverse complement strand
CGGCAAGCCCAAGGCTGGTTTGGTTGGTTTTTCCGTTTCGCACTTGCGCATCCCCGGGTTGCCGCGACCGTGGGAAGCCGAGCGCGCGCTGCCGCCACGGGTGGCGAGCGCCTTCGAAATCATGCGCGACGGCCCGCTCGGTGCGGCCGGCTTCAACAACGAATTCGGACGGCCCTGCCTCACCGGCTACTTCCGCACGTTTGAACTGGAAACCGGCAAGCCCGGCATGCGCCACGGCTACGACAAGCCGATCATGCTGGCCGGTGGTGTCGCCAACGTGCGGCCGATGCTGGTGCAGAAGAACAAGCTCGCGCCCGGCGATGCCGTGATCGTGCTGGGCGGCCCGGCCATGCTGATCGGGCTTGGCGGCGGCGCGGCGTCGTCGCTGGCGGCGGGCGCTTCCAGCGCCGAACTCGACTTTGCCTCGGTGCAGCGCGACAACCCGGAAATGCAGCGGCGTTGCCAGGAAGTGATCGACGCCTGCTGCGCGCTCGGCGACGCCAGCCCGATCGTCGCGATCCACGACGTCGGTGCCGGTGGTTTGTCGAACGCGATTCCCGAGTTGTTGCATGACGCCGGGGTCGGCGGCGAGATCGATCTCGACGCCATCCCGTCCGATGACCCACAACTGTCGCCGATGCAGATCTGGTGCAACGAGTCGCAGGAACGCTACGTGCTCGCCGTGAAGCCCGGCGACGTCGAAGTGTTCCGGGCGCTGTGCGAACGCGAGCGCTGCCCGTTCGCGGTGGTGGGGCATGCGACGGAAGCGCAACGACTTGTCGTTTCGTACTCGCCGAACCGCCCCCATCCGCCCTCCGGGCACCTTCCCCCGCAAGCGGGGGAAGGAAAGACTGCCGTCATCGACCTCGAGCTCGCGATGCTGCTCGGCAAGCCGCCGAAGATGCAGCGCGACGCGACCCGCATCAAGCCGCAGCTCGACATCGTCCCGGACTTGAGCAACATCGGTCTCGATGCCGCCATCGAGCGCGTGCTGCGGATGCCGGCGGTGGCCGACAAGGCCTTCCTGATCCACATCGGTGATCGCAGCGTGGGCGGCCTGTGCGCGCGCGACCAGCCGGTCGGGCCGTGGCAGGTCCCGGTCGCGGATTGTGCGGTAACGCTGGCGGACTTCGATGGCTATGCAGGCGAAGCCATGGCGATGGGCGAACGCGCGCCCGTCGCGGTGCTGGACGGCGCGGCCTCGGCGCGGTTGGCGCTGGGCGAGGCGATCACCAACCTGATCGCGGCGCCGATCGAATCCCTTGCAGAAGTGCGGCTGTCGGCCAACTGGATGGCGGCGATCGGCCACGCCGGCGAAGACGCGGCGCTGTACGACGCGGTGGAGACCACGGCGAGCCTCTGCCGCAAGCTCGGCATGTCCATTCCGGTCGGCAAGGACTCCTTGTCGATGCGCACCCTGTGGCACGACGGCGAGCGCGAGCAACGCACCATCGCGCCGGTGTCACTGATCGTCAGCGCGTTCGCACGCATCGGCGACGTGCGCGCGACGCTGACGCCGCAATTGCAGATGGACGCTGGCGACACCGAGTTGTGGCTGATCGACCTCGGCGCCGGCCGCGATCGCCTCGGCGGGTCGGTGCTGACACAGGCCTTCGAGCGTGGTGGCGGCATGCCGCCCGACTTCGACGATCCCGAACGCCTGCGCGCGCTGGTCGCGCTGGTGCGGTCCGCACGCGATGAGAACCTGCTGCTGGCCTACCACGACCGTTCCGACGGCGGCGTGATCGTGAGCCTGCTGGAAATGGCGTTCGCCGGCCACTGTGGCCTCGAGATTTTCCTCGACGGCTGGGCCGACAGCGCGCTGCGCGCACTGTTCAACGAGGAACTTGGCGCGGTGCTGCAGGTACGCAAGGCCGACCACGACGCCTTCGCGGCGCTGGCCAAGGCCAACGGGCTGGACGGCATGGTGCGCGTGGTCGCGCGGCCCAAGGCCAAGCTCGGCATCAAGCTCCACGGCGGTGACGAAACCATCGCCAAGTGGAACTGGCAGAAGTTGTTCGGTGCCTGGCACGAAACCAGCCATGCCATGCAACGCCTGCGCGACAATCCCGACAGCGCCGACGCCGAACGCGAATGGCGCATCGACGACGCCGACCCCGGCATCACCGCGAAACTCACGTTTGATCCCGCCGAAGATGTTGCGGCACCGCACATCGCCAAGGGCGTGCATCCGCGCGTGGCGATCCTGCGCGAGCAGGGCGTCAATGGCCAGGTCGAAATGGCCGCCGCCTTCACGCGCGCCGGTTTCGAAGCCGTCGACGTGCACATGAGCGACCTCGCCAGCGGTCGTCACAAGCTCGCCGACTTCAGCGGCTTCGCCGCCTGCGGTGGCTTCTCCTACGGCGACGTGCTGGGTGCCGGTCGCGGCTGGGCGGCGTCGATCCTGTACCACGACGCATTGCGCGAACAGTTCGCCGCGTTCTTCGCCGACGAGGCCAGGTTCGCGGTCGGCATGTGCAACGGCTGCCAGATGCTGTCGCAGTTGAAGGACATCATCCCCGGCGCCGAGCACTGGCCCACGTTCGCGCGCAACGCCTCGGAACAATACGAAGCGCGCCTGGTGACGCTGGAAGTGCTGGACACCGAATCCGTCGTGTTCCGCGGCATGGCCGGATCACGCATCCCGGTGGTCACCGCGCACGGCGAGGGCCGCGCGCTGTTCGGTGAAGGCCACAAGGCCGGCAAGGCCACCGCCTGCGT
The DNA here is from genome assembly GCA_035701705.1 of Rhodanobacteraceae bacterium. Classification (GTDB taxonomy): domain Bacteria; phylum Pseudomonadota; class Gammaproteobacteria; order Xanthomonadales; family Rhodanobacteraceae; genus 66-474. Next base: position 20,771 of record DASSRT010000034.1, on the reverse strand, counting down.
GCGCTTCGTCGACAACCGCGGCAAACCCACCGAGACCTTCCCGCAAAATCCCAACGGCTCGCCGGAAGGCGTGGCGGGATTCACCGCCGCGCGCGGGCGCGTGACCATCCTGATGCCGCATCCGGAACGCGTGTTCCGCAGCGTGCAGATGAGCTGGCATCCGGCCGGCTGGGGCGAAGACTCACCGTGGATGCGGATGTTCCGCAACGCCCGCAAGTTCGTCGGCTGACGCAGCGCCGGCAACGCACCGCCGCTGCATTCACTCCGCGCGCGTGGCGTACTTCGGCATCGACGGCGCTGCCGGTGCGTCGACGTCGGGCGCCTCCGGCGCGACACTCCGCAACGCCAGGCCCGCGCGGATGTCCTGCCCCGTCGGCTGCTGGAACAGCTTCAGGCCGAACTCGGGCAGGATCGTGATCAGGTGGTCGAAGATGTCGCCCTGCACGTTCTCGTGCGCCACGAAACCGGTGTCGCGCGTATAGCCATATATCTGTATCGGGATTCCGGTGGCGCCCGGATCGAGCTGGCGCACGGCCCAGAACAGATCCTGGTTGATGCCCGGGTGGTTGCCGATATAAGCCTGCATGTAGGCGCGGAAACTGCCAAGGTTGGTCAGCCGGCGTTCGTTGATGCCGCTCCAGCCCTTCCCGTCCAGCTGCGCATTCCACTCCGCCAGTTCCTTCTGCTTGTGGTCGAAGTAGTCGTGCAACAACCTGAACTGGCGCAGGTGCGCGAGTTCATCGTGGGTGTGGAAATGCACGCTGGTGATGTCGATGTTGAGCGCGCGCCGGACGCGGCGCCCGGTCGCGTACATGTTGCGGTAGTTGCGATACGACTTCGAGATCAGGTGCCAGGTGGGCACGGTGCTGATGGTCTTGTCCCAGTTCACCACCTTCACCGTGTGCAGCGCGATCTCCACCACGTCGCCGTCGACGTTGTCATCGGGCAGGGAAATCCAGTCGCCCACGCGCAGCATGTCGTTCGAGCTCACCTGCACGCTGGCGACCACCGACAGGATGGTGTCCTTGAAGATCAGCAACAGCACCGCCGACACCGCCCCCAGGCCCGCCAGCAGCGTCAGCGGCGATCGCCCGACCAGGCTGGCGATGATGAAGATGGCACCGATCACCCAGATGAGGATCTTGCCCAACTGCACGTAGCCCTTGATCGAGCCCTCGCGGCCACGCGGATGCGTGCGGTACAGGTCCTCGATGGCGGTCAACGCGGCATTGCAGGCCAGCACCACCACCAGTGCCATCAGCGCCAGCGCGATGTTGGCCACCGCGAGTTCGGCCTTGTCCGGCACGTTGGGTACCGCGGAGACGCCGTAGCCGATGATCAGCAGCGGCACCACGTGGGCCAGGCGCCGGAACACCTGGTGCTTGACCATCGCGTCGTCCCAGCGCCATGCGGTGCGCTTGCTGGCGATGTGCACCAGGCGGACCATCACCAGGCGCGCCAGTTGCCCGGCCAACCAGGCCACCACGAGCAGTGCCAGGCAACCCAGCAGGGTATGCGTCCATTGATGTTGAAGTATCGTTGCCACCGTTTCCATGGGTGTCGCGAACCACGAAGCAAAACACCACCTTAGCAAGGATCGCCGCGCGCTTCCCCGCTGGCCATGCCGCGCACTGCCACAATAGAATACCTGTCGGCCGGGGCGGCAAGTTGCCGGCTGCTGCGACCGGGATGCCCGGCGTCAGCGTGCGCGACGCCAGGCCCTCACGGCCACTCGTTCGCGTGCGCGCCGAGTTCGCCGCGCTGCGGGCGCACCACGCAGAAGCGTTGGCCGCTCGGGGCTTGCATCACCACCCAGGTGCGGATCGCCTCGACGCGCGTGGCGCCGAGTGCTTCCAGCCGCCGCACTTCGGCTTCGATGTCGTCACTTTCGATGTCGAGGTGCACGCGGCTGTCGTGGCCGACCTTCTGCAGCTCGACCACCGGTTCATCGTCGCGGGTTTCGATCGGCACGTATTGGTCGTGCGCGGGATCGGCGCCGGCCCGGATCGGCCGGCCCAGAGCCTGCGACCAGAAGCGCGCAGCCTCGCCGAGGTCGTCGACCTTGCAATCAATGATGACGCTGCACAAGCGGCTGCGGTGCATGCGAGCAACTCAGGCCCGGCGCAAGGCGCGGTCCAGGCTCCATGGCCCCGCGCCGGCGGCCGAGAGGTACAGGAACACGAAGCAGAACAGCACCGCCGACTCGCCGCCATTGAGCAAGGGGAAGATGTGGTTGTGCGGAAAATGCGCCATGAAATAGGCGAAGGCCATCTCACCGGAAAGGATGAACGCCACCGGGCGCGTGAACAGCCCGAGCAACACCAGGAAACCACCGCCCAATTCGAGTACGCCGGCGAGCCCCGGCACCACGGTGAACAGCTTGTCGGACGCAATCAGTTCGAGATGATCATTGCCCGGGAACCCGAGCAGTTTCATGCCGCCGTGGCACATGAACAGGAACGCGACCACGATCCGCAGGATGCTGAGCAGGAATGGAGCATTGCGGGTCCAGAAACCGTTGTTGCCAGCCATGCGATTGTCTCCCGGGGCGAACTGCGTGGCCCGAGTGTACCCCGCCAAGGCCGCGCCGACATGTGCGGCGCGCCATGGCCGGCGGATCAGCCCGGCAACGCCTCGACGGCGGCGACATCCTTCGGCAAGGCCGCGGTCAGGACTTCCTGTCCGCGCGCCGTGACGGCGACGTCGTCCTCGATGCGGATGCCGAGCCCGCGCCACTTCGCCGGAACCGTGGTGTCGTCCGGCGCGATGTAGATGCCGGGCTCCACCGTCACCACCATGCCCGGCTCCAGCATGCGCGGTTCGTCGTCGACGCGGTAATCGCCGACATCGTGGACATCCAGCCCGATCCAGTGCCCGGTCTTGTGCGGGAAGTAGCGCAGGTAGTCGCCGGATTTCAGCGCCGCGCGCGGGCTGCCGGGGATCAGCTTGAGTGCGCACAAGCCAGCCACGATCACGCGCGTCGCCGCCTCGTGCGCGGCCGTGAAGGCGCGACCGGCGCGCACTTCGTCGATCGCCGCCAGCTGCGCCTCCAGCACCACTTCATACAGCGCCCGCCGTTCGCGCGGATAGCTGCCACCCACCGGCCAGGTGCGCGTGACGTCCGATGCATAGCATTCCACTTCGGCGCCGGCGTCGATCAACAACAGGTCGCCGCGCGCGAGCTTGCCGCGATTGGCGGTGTAGTGCAGCACGCAGGCGTTGGCCCCCGCGGCCACCGTCGGCGGATACGAGGGCACCGCGCCGTTGGCACGCAAGGCGTGCAGCAAGGCCGCTTCCACCTCGTATTCGGCGGCGCCGGGCCGGGCCGCGCGCAGGGCGGCAAGCTGGGCATCGGCGGCGACCTTCGCCGCGCGCCGCATCAGCGCCAACTCGGCGGGTGACTTGTACAGCCGCAGTTCGTGCAGCAGGTGGCCCAGCGCCACGAATTCACGCGGCACCACGCTGCCGCCGCGGCTGCTGCGCAGGCGGCGCATCCAGCGCAGCAGCTGCGCGTCGAATTCGTTCTCGCGGCCGAAATGGCAATACAGGCGCGCGCGGCCTTCCAGCATGCCCGGCAGGATGTCGTCGATGTCCTCGACCGGAAACGCGTCGTCGAGGCCGAAACGCGCCACCGCATCTTCCGGTCCGATCCGCGGGCCGTCGAGGCGTTCGCGCTGCGGGTCGCGTTCGCGGCAGAACATCACCACCTCGCCGCGTGCGCGACCGGGCAGCAAGGCGAGCACGGCATCGGGTTCCGGGAATCCGGTGAGGTAGTGGAAATCGGAATCCTGCCGGTACGGCCACGGCGCATCGGCGTTGCGCATGCGCTGCGGCGCCGCGGCCACGACCAGCGCGGCATCTTCACCGGCCATGTGCATCAGCTCGCGGCGGCGGCGCGCAAACTCGGGTGTTGCGATCATGGGCGCGCTCGCGGCGCGAACGCCTGGTGCAGGTGCGCGACACCGGTGCGGACGAACTCCAGCACCTCGCCGAGCGAACCCTCATCGTCATCGTCACTTTCCAGATGCATCGACGCGATGTGTCCGAAATCGGCGAGCACGCTGTCGTGGTCGTGGCCTTGCTTCTCCAGCACGCCGGTCAGGCCGATCCCACCGAGGAAGCCGCGGCACCAATCGACCAGTGCATCGGCACGCTGGCTCACACCGCCCTCCGGCAGCAGGGGTTCGACGCCCTCGCCGCGTCCGAGGCGCGCGTGGATGTCGCGCGCAGCGGCGTCCAGCAGGGCATGCAAGGCATCGTCAGTGCCGGCGTCGCCGCTTTCCAGCGCCAATGCCGCCAGCAGCTCATGCGCGCTGCCGCCCCAACCGGCGCAAAGATAGCCGCTGACGGAGCCATGCAGCTCGGCGGGTGTGACACCAAGCTTCGCCTGCGCGATCGCCCCGCTCCAGTCTGACCAGTTGGCCACGGTATTGCCCGCCCGCGATGACCCTGCATGAAGCATCCTAGCAGCGCCCTGCGGGCCAGCCGCAGCGGATCCCGCACGTTTCACGCGCTGGCGCGGTTTGGGTACACTGGCCGGGCGCGGCGGAACGCTTGAATCGCCTCGAATTGGACGTCCAGTTGCTTCTGGGGTACCCAGCCACCACCATGATCCAAGCCGCACCGCGAACCGCAAGGCGAGTCCCGCAGACTGCACGCCGCTGGGCCGCGCTGGCGGCGGTGGGCGTGGCGGCATGGATGGCCGTGTGGCCGCCCGCGCGCGCGCGCGCAACGCCACCGACCTGGCAGGCCTATCAGCGCAACTTCTATTTCCAGCAGCTCGACAGCAGCAACGGGCTCGCGCAAAACACCGTTTCGCTGGTTTTCCAGGACCACCGCGGCTACATGTGGCTGGTCACGCAAGGCGGGTTGTTTCGCTACGACGGCTACACGCTGCGGCGTTTCTCGCACGAGCCCGACAATCCCGACAGCCTTCCGGGCGACTACCGAATCACCTCGCTGGCGGATGCTGCCGACGACAATCTGTGGATCGGCTCATCGTCCAGCGGGCTGTTGTTGTTCAACCCGCAGTCGAACAAGGTGCTGCCGTTGCCGAAAGACGTGCAGCGCGACCGACTGCCGGTATCCGACCTGTTGCCGCTTGCCGGTGGTGACCTGCTGGTTGGCAGCCGCCTCGGCATCGACAAGCTGATCGCCGCACCGACGCCGCACCTGCAACCGGTGTGGCGCGAACCCAAGGGACAAGCGGCCGCGATCCAGTCGATGACGGAGTGCCCCGACGGTTCGATCTACGCCGTCGCCGGCACCGATGTGGTATCCGTGATCCACGCCAACAGCGGTCACGTGTTGCTGGCCGGGCGCTCGGCGGTCGATGCACTGTATTGCACGGCCAAGGGACGGCTTCTGCTGGGTGATGCGACGGGCCTCGCCAGCGTGGACCGCACATCCGGCGCATTGACCCCCGTATGGCACGCTGACGGCGGATCTCCGGTGGGCGTGGGCTCCATCATTGCGGACCACGCCGGCCGCGTGTGGGCCGGCTTGAGCAACCGCAGCCTGCTGCGGATCAGTCCGGATGGTTCACTCACCCACGTGCGTCCGGCACCGATCGGCATCGGCGGCAGCTTGCCGGATTCACGCATCACCACCCTGTTCATCGACCGCACCGGCCTCTTGTGGGTCGGCACGGCCAGCGACGGCGTGGTGTGGACGCAGCCTGACGGCAGCGCCATCCGTGCAGTGTTGAACATGTCGGGCGATCCACGCACGCGCCTGTTCGTGCGCTCCCTGATGGAAGCACCCGGCGGGCAATTCTGGGCGACCCTGAACGGCCGCGGCCTGATCCGCTATGACCCGGCATCGCAAACGGTGACCGGCTTCGGCGATGTCATCGCCGCCTTGTTCCGCAACACGCATACGCGCGCGCACGAATCGAAAAATCCCGCCTTGCCCGGTGCCAGGCAACTCGAACCCATGGCGGCGCCCGTCGCGCCGGCCGACCTGCGCTTCTACAACCTGCTGGAGGGCGCCGGCGGCACCGTGCTGATGTCGTCCAACTACGGCATCCTGAAATTCGATCCGGCTACCGACACGGCCAGTTTCGCGGAACCCGGCGGCGTGCCTGCCCGCACCCCGATCCGCGTGCTGTTTCGTGCCCGCAACGGCGACCTGTGGGCCGCGCCCTACGGCGCCGGACTGGTGCACTACCACGACGGCAGCGCGATCCAGCGCTTCGCCCCGCAAAACGGCCTCGGCAGCGACAGCGTGACCTCGATCGTCGAGGACAAGTCCGGCCGGATCTGGGCCGGCACCACGCGTGGCCTGTCGATGATCGATCCGGCCACCGGCAAGGTGCGCACGTTCCGCGAGATTCCCGGCCGCAACGATTCCCTGGCGGGCCAGATCGTGATCAGCCTGCTGGTGACGCGCGATGGCACGCTGTGGGCGGGCACGCTGGCAGGGCTCAGCCGACTCCAAAGCATCGACGCCAGCGGTGCACATTTCAAGCGCTACCTGTTGTCCGATGGACTGCCCGACAACACCATCGATTGCATGCTGGAGGACAAACTCGGCGACATCTGGTTCTCGACCAACCTCGGCATAGCCAGGCTCGACCCGGCGACCGGACGGATCCGCAGCTTCGGCATCGCCGACGGACTGCAGGGCGACGAATACAACTCCGGCGCCTGCCTGCGGACGGCAGACGGAAAACTTCTGTTCGGTGGGCACGGCTTCGACATCATCGACCCGGCCAACATCCGCCGCCGCGACAAGCAGGCGCCGGTGGTGATCACCTCGGTGTACACCGGCAAGGGCGAGTTGCATGTGCCGGCCAACGATTCGACGCCCATCAACATCGCCGCTCGCGATCGCAGCCTGTACGTGACCTTCGCCACGCTCGATTACGCCGCGGCTACGCGCAACCGCTTCCGCTACCGGATGTCCGGGGTGGACGCGCATTGGAGCTCGCCCAGCCTCGTGCACTCGACCGGTTACACCGACCTGCCGCTGGGCGACCACGTGCTGGAGATCCAGTCGATCCTCCCGGACGGCGAACCAGGCGACACCACCACGCTTGCCATCCATGTCGCGACGGCGTGGTGGTGGACGCTGCCGATGCGCATCATCTACGTGGCGTCGCTGGCCTTGCTGGTGTTGATCGCAGTGCTGGGCTGGCGCAGCCATCGCCTCGAACAGCTGCGCCACCGCCGCCAGTTGCGCCTGCGCGAAAGCCGCCTGCGGCACGCACTGTGGGGATCGGGCGACCAGTTCTGGGACTGGGACCTCGAGCGCGGCACCATCCTGCGGCTTGGCCCGGAAGTCGCGCCCGGCGGCCATCACGAAGAATCCATGCCGGTCGACCACTGGCGGCACAGCATGGTGCACCCGGATGACCTCGCCGCCGTCGACCTTGCGCTGGCCGAACACCTGGCCGGACGCAGCGAACACTTCGAGGTTGAACATCGTGTGCGCGGGACGGAGGGAGAGTGGACGTGGGTGTTGTCGCGCGGCAAGATCGTCGAGCACGACGCCAGCGGCAAACCGTTGCGGGTATGCGGTACCGAACGCGACATCAGCGCGCTGCGCGCCGCCGACCGCGACCGCCGCATCGCCTCGGAAGTGATCCGCAACATGAGCGAGGCGGTCACGGTCACCGACCTCGACTTCCGCTTCGTCTCGGTGAACACGGCCTTCACCCGCATGACCGGTTACGCCGAACACGAGGTGCTCGGCCGCGACGCTTCCATCCTCAACGGCAGCCGCCACGCGCCCGACAGCTATTCGCACCTGCGCCAGGTGCTGGCCGAGAGCGGCCACTGGCGCGGCGAACTGTGGCAACGCCGCAAGGACGGCGAGGAATTCCTGAGCTGGGTCGAACTCAACGAAGTGTGCGACGCCGCCGGCACGCGCACCCACATGATCGGCGTGCTGACCGACATCACCGATCGCAAGCGCGCGGAACAGGAACTGCGCTACCTCGCCAACTACGACACCCTGACCGGCCTGCCGAACCGCGCGTTGCTGGGCGAGCGCCTCGGTGCCGCCGTGATCAGCGCGCGCCGCAGCGGCCACAAGGTCGGCCTGCTGTTCCTCGACCTCGACCGCTTCAAGCACGTCAACGATTCACTCGGCCACATCGCCGGCGACCGCACCCTGAAGGCGGCCGGCGCGCGCCTGCGCCAATGCGTGCGCGAGAACGACGTGGTGGCCCGCCTCGGCGGCGACGAGTTCACGGTGGTACTGGAAGACCTGATCGACACCCGCGGCGCCGAAGACATGGCGCAGCGCCTGGTGCAGGCCTTCGTCAAACCGCTCAACGTGAGCAGCGCACAGGAAACGGTGATTTCGCCATCCATCGGGATTGCCTTGTATCCCGACCACGGCCAGACGCCGGCCGACCTGCTCAAATGCGCCGACACCGCGATGTATTACGCCAAGGAGCGCGGCCGCAATACCTGGGCGATGTACCACTCCGGCATGGATGCGCGCGCGCGTGACCACGCCACCCTGATCGGCGCCCTGCGCCGCGCGCTGGAACGCAACGAATTGCGGCTGGCCTACCAGCCGAAGATGTCGATCCGCACCGAGGCCATCACCGGGATGGAGGCCCTGTTGCGCTGGCACCACCCGGAACTCGGCGAAATCCCGCCCAGCACCTTCATCCCGCTGGCCGAGGAAACCGGCCAGATCCACGAGCTCAGCGCCTACGTGTTCGCCACCGCCTGCGCCGACCTCGGTCGCTTCCGCGATGCCGGCCACCGCCACATCACGATGGCGATCAACCTTTCCGCCGCGCAGCTCAATCGCCCGGATCTCACGCTGCACATCTGCGACATGCTGGCCGAACACGACATCGCGCCCAACCAGATCGAACTGGAGCTCACCGAGAGCATGGTCATGGCCAACGCCGAACAATCGGTGCGGCTGCTCGGCGAGCTGAAATCCATCGGTGCGCGGCTCGCGATCGACGATTTCGGCACCGGTTATTCCTCGCTGGCGTACCTGAAGCGGCTGCCGATCGACACCCTCAAGATCGACCAGGAATTCGTCGGCGACGTCACCACCGACACGGACGATGCCGCGATCACCGCCACCATCATCACGATGGCGCACTCGCTGCAACTGAAGGTGGTGGCCGAGGGCGTGGAAACCCCCGAGCAACTCGCGTTCCTGAAAGCCCAGCGCTGCGACGAAATCCAGGGCTACTGGCTCTCGCGGCCATTGTCGGCCGACGCCTGCCTCGAATTCCTGAACCGGCACGCCGCCAGCCGGGTTGGCGTGACCTGAACCCCCGTCACATGCCGCCCGGCGGTTTTTCCCGTATATTCGGCGCCATGAATGCCCCTGTCCGCCCCGTCGAAGAAGAACTCGCTGCGCTCTCGAGCGCGCTGGACGCCGCGCTCGATCGCATGCGCCGGCTGGCCGAAGAAAACGCCAGCCTGCGCCGTGGCCGCGACCAGCTGGCCGGCGAGCGCGCCGCGCTGGTCACACGCAACGAGCAGGCGCGCGCGCGCGTGGAAGCCATGATCGAACGACTGCGGTCACTCGAGAACGCCGGATAGTGAACGCATGAGCGACGAATCGGTAACGGTCACGGTCAAGCTGCTTGACCGCGAATTCCTGGTCGGCTGCAAGCCCGAGGAGCGCGAGGGCCTGCTGGCCGCGGTCAGCCACCTCGACCGCAAGATGCACGAGATCCGGCACGCTTCGCGCAGCCCCGGCTACGACCGCGTCGCGGTGCTGGCCGCGCTCGACATCACGCACGAGCTGTTGATGCTGCAACGCAGCCAACAAGCGCTGTCCAGCAATGCCGGCGAGCACATCGCGATGCTGCGGCGCAAGCTTGAAGCAGCCCTCGACGCGCCCCTAGAATAGCCTTGCTGGCGTCCCCTACGGTGCACGACAGCGCGCCTCCAGCAATGTGCCTTGTTCCTAATGTACGACCTGGGGCTGGCGACTACCGGATCCTTGTGCAAGTCCGCCGCGAGCGGAAAGCCTGAAAGTCCGGTCAGCCCGCCCACTTGATCCCTCAGGATCAGGGTCGCTCGGCGCGCATCGTCATCGTGGAGGGCGCCATTTTTTTGCGATCATCCATGATCGCAGTGTCTCCAGGTCAACCACGTCGTGTCGCTCCCTTGCTTCGGCGGGTCCAGAACGCCCATCCATGGGCTGACTTTCCACAACAGCCGCTTCGGTCGAGGCATCAACAACCGCTTCGAACGGGGCTCGAAGAACCGTGGATCAATATTCTTTCGTCATTCCGGCGCAAGCCGGAACCCAGTGACTGCCATGCACGACGAGGATCGCGCGGCCATGCGCGCACGCATGTCGGTGCGCCGCAACGAGCTCGCCGCAAAGCAACGGGTCGAGGCGGCGGCTAGCGTGCTGCACAGCCTCGAAGCGTTGCCGGAATTCCTCACCGACACCAACGTCGCCGGCTACTGGGCCGTGCGCGGCGAGTTGCCGCTGAACCTCGCGGTGGCGTCACTGCAGCGGCGCGACCAGCATTATTTCCTGCCGGTACTGGGCGAGGCACGACAACTCGGTTTCGCCGAATACGTGCAAGGCGGCGCACTCACGGCCAATCGCTTCGGCATTCCGGAGCCGCAAGTGCCGACCGCCGACTTGCGCGACGCAAGCGACATGGACGTGATCCTGCTGCCGCTGCTGGCGTTCGATCGCGCCGGCCGCAGGCTCGGCACCGGCGGCGGCTGGTACGACACCAGCCTCGAATTCCTGCGCGATCGAACCCGGCCCGGCACGCCGTTGCTGGTCGGCATCGGCTACGCCTTCCAGGAAGTTGCAGCCGTGCCTGCGGAAGCCTGGGACGTGCCGCTCGACTACATCGCGACCGAGCAGGAACTGATAGCCTGCACCACCACCGCAACTTCGGAATGAGTGCGCCCGTGCAACACTGGTTGATGAAGACCGAACCCGACACGTTTTCGATCGACGATCTGAAGACGCGCAAGGTCGAGCCCTGGGACGGCGTGCGCAACTACCAGGCACGCAATTTCATCCGCGCGATGCGCGCGGGCGATGGCGTGCTGATCTACCACTCGAGTTGCGCGGTACCCGGTGTGGCGGGTCTCGCCAAAATCTCGGGCGCGCCAAAGCCCGACCCGACCCAGTTCGATCCGGAAAACGGCCACTACGACGCCGGCAGCGATCCCGCCGATCCGCGCTGGACGCTGGTCGACGTGCGCTACGCACGCAAATTGAAGCGCGTGATCACGCTGGACGAAATCAAGGCGCTGCCCGGCCTCGGCGACTTCGCCCTCACGCGGCGTGGCAACCGCCTGTCGGTGCTGCCGGTCACCGCGGCACAGTGGCAGGCCATACTCGACCTGGAATGAACAACCGGACACACGGGGGAAGCATGGACATCGACGCCCAGAAACGCGCGGCCGGCGAGGCCGCGATCGAATTCGTCGAAGACAAGATGATTGTCGGCGTCGGTACCGGCTCGACGGTAAAGTATTTCATCGACGCCTTGGCGAAGATCAGGCAACGCATCGACGGCGCCGTGTCGAGTTCCGAACAGTCCAGCAAGCTGCTGCGCGAGCACGGCATCCCGGTGCTCGACCCCAACGCGGTGGGCGAGATTCCGCTGTACGTGGACGGTGCCGACGAATGCGACCCCGGGCGCTGCCTGATCAAGGGCGGCGGCGCCGCGCTGACGCGCGAGAAGATCCTCGTCGCGGTCGCGCAGAAATTCGTGTGCATCGTGGATGCGCACAAATGCGTCGACGTGCTCGGCAAGTTTCCGTTGCCCGTCGAAGTGATTCCGATGGCCCGCAGCCACGTCGCCCGCGAAATCGTCAAGCGCGGCGGCCAGCCGGTGTGGCGCCAGGGCTGCGTCACCGACAACGGCAACTGGATCCTCGACGTGCATGGCTTGCACATCACCGATCCGGTGAAACTGGAATCGGAATGGAACCAGATCGTCGGCGTGGTGACCGTGGGGGTGTTCGCCCAGCGATCTGCCGACGTGGTGCTGGTGGGTGACGGCCGGCGGTTCTGACAAGTTGTCGAGAAAGTGCTGTCCTGCACTTTTTCAACGCGCCGAGTCCGGCGCATGTCCGGACTCGGCTTCGCCGGATCAAGCACTGGTAGTGCCTTATCCGCGGCGGGCCATCCGTGGCCCGCATTGGCAGGGTGTTTTTCAACACCCTGCCAGCCACTTCACGCAGCCTTGCGCAACGCCGCCAACGCCTTGCGCATGCCCGCGACCAGCTGGTCACAGGCGTCACCGCCGATCGCATCGCGGATGTCGACCAACACCTGACCACCGACATCGTTCGCGGCGGTGAGTGCGCGCTGACCGGCCTCGGTGATCCGCCATGCATCGTCTTGCGGAACCGCCATCCCCTGCTCCTGCAGCGCGGACAGGTTGTCTTCCACGTCCTGCAGCTTCAGCCGCAACTGTTCGGACAAGCCGGCGACGTCCAGCGGCCCGGCGAAGGCCAGCCGCTTGGCCACGAGGTACAGGAAGTAGTTGTGCAACCCGCTGGACTGGATGCCCTGCTCCACGCGTTGCATCAATGCGCCGCGCAGTGCTGCCGTCATCGCCACCAGATCGTGCTGCGGAGTGCGGGGTGCTTCCATCGAGACGTTCATGAGAGTTCTCCGGATTCAGGATGGGGAAGTCGTCGCCGAACGGCGACGTTTCACCATACGTCCAACCTCACGACACAAATTTTGACATTTGTCGCAGAAGCGCATTGCCGACACGAAAAAACCCGCCGAAAGGCGGGTTTCTGGTCGACGGTCGCTGCAACCGTCATGCGGAATTGGCAGCCCCGGAAGGATTCGAACCTCCGAATGCCTGAGTCAGAGTCAGGTGCCTTACCGCTTGGCGACGGGGCTGTGGATACTGCCTGATTCTAAATCGAATCGCGTGACGCTGCCGGCGAAGCGGCTGTCGTGAAAAGTCAGGCCAAGGATGGCCGTTCTGGTCTCGACAACCTGTAGACGGTTCCGTCGAACCTTCTCCCCAGCGACGCCGCGATCACGGATGATCGCAAAAATCAGCGCTTGGAGAACTGCGTTGCGCGACGCGCCTTGTGCAGACCGACCTTCTTGCGCTCCACCGCACGGGCGTCGCGGGTCATGAAACCGGCACGGCGCAACGGCGCCTTCAGGGTTTCGTCGTACTCGACCAGCGCGCGGGCGATGCCGAGGCGGATTGCGCCGGCCTGACCGGTGATGCCGCCACCGACGACGTTGACCTGGACGTCGAACTTGTCGCTGGTCTGGGTCAGTTCGAGCGGCTGGCGCACGATCATGCGCGAGGTTTCGCGGCCGAAGAATTCGTCCAGCGACTTGCCGTTGACGACGATCGCGCCGGTGCCCTTGTTGAGGAACACGCGCGCGGCCGAAGTCTTGCGGCGGCCGGTACCATAGTTCTGCTGCGTGGTCGCCATCTTCAGATCTCCAGGACTTTCGGTTGCTGGGCGGTGTGCGGGTGCTCGGCACCGCTATACACCTTGAGCTTGCGGAACATCTCGCGGCCCAGCGGATTCTTCGGCAGCATGCCCTTGACGCCGAATTCGATCGCGCGCTCGGGATGCGTGGCCAGCAGGTCCTTCAAGTTGGTGGTCTTGAGGTTGCCGACGTAGCCGGTGAAGCGGTGGTACTGCTTGTCATCCAGCTTGTTGCCGGTGACAGCGACCTTCTCCGCATTGACCACGACGATGTAGTCGCCGGTGTCCACGTGCGGGGTGAATTCGGGCTTGTGCTTGCCGCGCAGGCGGCGCGCGACTTCCGAGCACAACCGGCCCAGGGTCTTGCCGTTGGCGTCGACGATGAGCCAGTCACGCTTGACCGACTCGGCCTTGGCGCTGAACGTCTTCATGGGTGCAATCCGTAAGTGGTTGAACCCGCACACTATGCGGGGCCGCGCCACGGGGCGCAGCGGGAAAAACAGCAACGAAAGACCGGCAAGGATACTGTCACACCGGCTTCAACGCAAGGACCAGAGCGGCAACCGCCCCCCACACCCCGCTGCCGGGCAAGCGGCCGGGGCTGTCGATCCGAAGCGCGGTGGCCGTGGTTTCACCGGGGCGGCAATTTTACTAGGATTCCACGGATGGATGTTGTGCCCGCCAGCGACCGCATCACCGAGCTCGCCGACGCCTGCGTCAAGTGTGGCCTGTGCCTGCCGCACTGCCCTACGTACGCACTGGACCGGACCGAAACCGAATCTCCACGCGGCCGGATTGCAGTGTCGCGGCATCTGGCCGATGGCGGCCTGGCGCCGGAGGCCGGCGCGTTGTCGCACCTCGACCACTGCCTCGGCTGCATGGCTTGCGAACGGGTCTGCCCGGTGCCCGTGCACTACGGCGAACTGCTGGACGCCTATCGGGCCGCATTGCCACCCGCCCACCGCCGCCCACGCCAGCTGTTGCGGCTGCTGACGCGTCCGGGCTGGCTGCGGATCGGCGTCAGCCTCGCACGCGGGATCGGCGCTCGCCATTGGCTGCCGCCACTGGCCCGGTTGCTGCCGCGGCACGCTGCCCTGCGCGCCGCCGTTGCACTGCTACCGGCGCTACCGGCGACTTCTCGCAGCACGTCCCGCGATGCACCGCGTCCGGCCAACCCGCGCGGCCGCGTCGCACTTTTCGGTGGCTGCGTGCAAGCCGTGCTGGAGCGCGACGCCCAGGATGCCGCGACGACGTTGCTGGCCGCGGCGGGTTTCGAAGTCAACCGGATCGAAGGCCCGTGCTGCGGCGCGCTGGCCGCGCACAGCGGCGATGCGAGCGACGCCGCCAGCAAGGCGAAGCGCGTCGCCGCAGCCGTCGCCGACACCGGCGTCGCTGCGGTGCTGAGCGCGACCCCGGGCTGCATCGGCACGCTGCGGGAGGATCTTCCCGGGATCGAGGTGCAGGATGCGATGGCTTTTCTTGACCGTCACGGCGAGGCACTGGCGTTCAAACCCCTGCACGCCAGGGCCGTCCTGCACTTGCCCTGCACACAGGTGAACGTGGCCCGTGCCGACGGAGCGGTACGACGGTTGCTGGCACGCATCCCCGGATTGGAGCTCGCGGTGCTGCCGACGCAGGGCCACTGTTGCGGCGCGGCCGGCAGCCACATGCTGGAGTTTCCGGAGCGCGCGAGCGCGCTTCGCGACCGCCTGCTCGACGCCATGCCGCAGCCGGCGCCCGCGCTGCTGCTGACCGCCAACATCGGCTGCCGCCTGCAGCTGGGCGTTGGCCTCGACGAACGCGGCGAACACATGCGAATCGAACACCCGCTGACCCTGCTTGCGCGACAATTGGCGTCATGAACGACAGCCTCCGCCATTTCACGCCACTCGACCACGTGCTCGCCGGCTTCCAGCGCGCGCTGGATACCGTCGCCGGCAGCGCCGTGGCGGCCCGCCCATCCCCGGGCCACAACGAGCCACTTCCGCAACTGGATGCGGACGAGCGCCAGCACGCCGCCGGCCTCATGCGCATCAACCACACCGGTGAAGTGGCCGCGCAGGCCTTGTACGACGGCCAGGCCGCGCTGGCACGCGACGCCGGAACCCGCACGCACCTGCAAGCCGCCGCGGCCGAAGAAACCGATCACCTCGCCTGGTGCGGTGAGCGCCTGCGCGAACTCGACGATCGCCCCAGCCTGATCAATCCGCTCTGGTACGCCGGCAGCTTCGCGATCGGCGCGCTGGCGGCCGCCGCGGGCGACCGATGGAGCCTGGGCTTCGTGGTCGAGACGGAGCGTCAGGTGGAAGCACACCTCGGCGAGCATCTGCAGCGGCTGCCGGAATCCGACTCGCGCTCGCGCGCGATCCTCGCCGCCATGCAGGCGGATGAAACCCGCCACGCCGACAACGCGTTGGCGCGCGGCGGCGCCAAGCTGCCGCCGCCGGTGCCGTTCCTGATGCGCTGCGCGTCAGCGGTGATGAAGACCGTCGCCTACCGCTTGTGATCCCCCCTTCGCATGCGAAGGGGGTCGCGCGTCGAAGACGCGCGGGGGGATGCATCACCACACCCGGATGACATCCCCCCGCCGCTGCGCGGCGGCCCCCTTCCACGGAAGGGGGCGAATCACGCACAAGCAACGGTTACATCAAATTGCGGCCGTGGAACAACTCCTCGATCTCGCGCTTCAGCAGCGCCTCGATGCGCTGGCGATCCTTGAACGACAGATCATCGGCGTGTGCCTCGAACAGGTAGGTGTCGAGGTCGAAGTCCTTCACGTGCATCTTGGTGTGGAACATCTGTTCCTGGTACACGTTGACGTCGAACATCTCGTACTTCTGGCGGATGTGCTTGGCCAGGTAATCCTGGATCGAGTTGATCTTGTGGTCGATGTAGTGCTTCTTGCCGTGGATGTCGCGGGTGAAGCCGCGCACCCGGTAATCCATCGTCACGATGTCGGACTCGAAGCTGTCGATCAGGTAATTCAACGCCTTCAGCGGCGAGATCACGCCGCAGGTCGCCACGTCGATGTCGGCGCGGAAGGTCGCGATGCCGTTGTGCGGATGGGTTTCCGGATAGGTGTGCACCGTGATGTGCGACTTGTCCATGTGCGCAACCACGGCATCGGAAATCACGTCCTTGCCGAGCTTGTCGACCACCGGGTGTTCGGAAATCAGCATCGTCACCGAAGCGCCTTCCGGGTCGTAGTCCTGGCGCGCGATGTTGAGGATGTTGGCGCCGATGATGTCGGCGACGTCCGTGAGGATCTGGGTCAGGCGGTCGGCATCGTAGGCTTCATCGATGTAGTCGATGTAGCGGTCACGCTGGTCACGGGTGACCGCGTAGCAGATGTCGTAGATGTTGAAGCTGAGCGCCTTCGTCAGGTTGTTGAAACCCTGCAGCTTCAAGCGGGGCAGCGGCTTGACCACGGCAGTTTCCTCGGACAGTGTGGATTGCGGCGCGCGGCGCCGGTGGGCAGCCGGCACGCGGGGCGGTGGCCGGAAAGGCGCAAAGTATGAGGCAAAGTGCCCGCCGGTGCACCCCTCCGATGCGCCATACTGGTAATGTGCGAACCCCCTCACAAAGGCGGTACACTCGTACGCGTCGTCTGTGAGTCAGGTCAGGGAAGCGATGTCCGAATTACGCTACCTCCTCCAGCAGGTGTTTGAGCGGTCGAAGGCGCCGGCGCTGCTGGCACCCGATCCGGCCGCGATGCAGCGCCTGCTCGAGCAGTGCCACCGGCGCCGTTATCCCGGCAAGACGGCGATCCTGCGACCGGGCGATCCCGCCAACACGCTGTTCTACGTGATCGACGGCTCGGTCACCGTCTGCAGCGAGGACGAGCAGGGTCGCGAGTTGATCCTGGCCTACATCAACCGTGGCGACTTCATCGGCGAGATGGGCTTGTTCGTCGAACAGGCCCAACGCGAAGTGGTCGTGCGCACGCGCACGCCGTGCGAGCTGGCCGAAATCGGCTACGACAAGTTGTTCCAGTTGCTGACCGGACCTCTGCGCGAGGATTGCCCGCGCATCCTGTTCGCGATCGGCCTGCAGTTGACCCACCGGTTGCTGCGCACCTCGCGCCAGGTCAGCCGCATGGCCTTCATGGACGTCACCAACCGCATCGCACGCACGCTGCTGGATCTGTGCCAGGAGCCGGACGCGATGACCCACCCGGATGGCACCCAGATCCGCATTTCGCGGCAGGAGCTTTCGCGCATCGTCGGCTGTTCGCGCGAGATGGCCGGGCGCGTGCTGAAGCAGCTCGAGGACGACGGCGGCATCTCGGTGGCGGGCAAGACCATCGTGGTGAAGGGCACGCGTTGATGGTGCGATCGTCCCTGATCGCCGATTCGACCGGCTTCGCGTTCGTGTGCCGGCGGCAGAGTCAACGACCACCAGAACGGCCATCCATGGCCTGACTTTTCACAACATCCGCTTCGAACCCGAGCTCTCGAAGCAACACACTTTCCCGCCTCGCTGCTTCAGTCCCACTCGACCCGCGCCACGCTGCGCCCCAGCGCCTTTTCGACGCGCCTGCAGAGCTTGGGATCCGCGTTGACCAGCACCGGCTCGACAGCCTTCGCCAGCATCGGCAGGTCCTGGCTCGAATCGCTGTAGGCAATCTGCCAGACGCTGATGCCGTGCGCCGCCAACGCTTCCACCTTGCGGCGCCCGACGTTGTGCCATTCGCTGCGCATGCCGAGACGCCCGGAGCACAGACGCGAGGCCAGCACTTCCACGCCGTCGACGCCCAATCCCGCGAGCACGCCGCGCACCAGCGCATCCTCGCAACCGGTCACGACCACCACGCGATCACCGGTCGCCGCATGCATGCGCAATGCGCCAAGGCCGTCGCGCAGGAACTGGCGGGGACGATGCACCAGCCGCATAGCAAATGTTTCCGCCAGCTCCCGGTAACGCACCGCGCCGACGCCGAGCAAGCCGATGCGTACCAGCACGCGCACCACCCGGCGCCACGACAACGGCAACACCAGCAGCAAGCACGGCGCGAGCAGCAACACCATCCCCTTGCGCCACCACGCGTGCGCGTAGCGATCACGCAGGAACATGCCAAAGGTGTCGCCGTGGATCAACACGCCGTCGAAATCGAACAGCACCACGCGCTGTCCGCTGGCTGCATCGGCATGTTCCGCGCCAGCGTGCCCCACGTCAGCGTGCGCCACGTTCAGTCCCCGGCAAACAGTCGCGCAAGTTCCGCACCCGGATCCTGCGCACGCATGAACGCCTCGCCGATCAGGAATGCGTGCACGCCGGCCGCGCGCAAGCACGCGACATCGTCGCGATCGGCGATACCGCTCTCGGTCACCAACAGGCGATCCGCCGGCACTTGCGTGCGCAAGCGCAGGGTCGTGTCGATGCGGGTTTCGAACGTGCGCAGGTCGCGGTTGTTGATGCCGATGAGAGTGCGGGCTTCGACCGGCAAGGCCAACGCGCGTTGCAGGTCGACGCTGTCGTGGACTTCCACCAGCACGTCGAGCCTGCAGTCCATCGCCTGCGCATGCAGGTTGACCAGCGCCGCGTTGTCCAGCGCCGCGGCGATCAGCAGGACCGCATCGGCGCCGAGCGCGCGCGCTTCATGCAACTGGAAGCGGTCGACGATGAAGTCCTTGCGCAGCACCGGCAATGCGCAGGCGGCGCGCGCCTGTTGCAGATACGCGTCACTGCCCTGGAAGAAATCGACGTCGGTGAGCACCGACAGGCAGGTTGCGCCGGCCGCGGCGTAACTGCGCGCGATCGCGGGCGGATCGAACTCGGCGCGGATCAGGCCTTTCGACGGACTGGCCTTCTTCAGCTCGGCGATCACCGCCGCTTGCCCCGCATCCACGTGTGCGCGCAAGGCCTGCGCGAAACCGCGCGCCGGAGAGGCGTCCGCGCAGCGCGCCCGCAATGCCGCGAGCGGTACGCGCGCCTTGCGTTCGGCAACTTCCTCGCGCTTGCGTTGCAGGATGCGTTGCAGGATATCGTTCATGCGTGGCGGGACTGGGGAACCGACAAGAGCATAAATGCGCTCACCCTCTTCCGAAGGAAGGGGGTCGGCGCGTCAGCGCCGGGGGGATGCCGGGCCGGATCAATCCCGGCCCGCGAAACCCGTAGTCGCAGCAACGAATTGATCCAGCTTCGCGCGCGCGGAACCATCGTCGATCACGCCACGCGCACGCTCGATGCCAGCGTCGATCGAGGCCGACAGACCCGCCGCATACAACGCGGCCCCGGCGTTGAGCACCACGATGTCACGCGCGACGCCCGTCGCGCCCTCCAGCACCTGCAGCAGCACCGCTTTCGATTCCGCCGCATCGGCCACGCGCAGGTTGCGGCTGGAGGCCATCGCGATCCCGAACTGCTCGGGTTCGATCTCGTACTCGCGCACCCGGCCGCCGCGCAATTCACCGACCAGGGTCGCGCCGCCCAGGGAAATTTCGTCGAGGCCATCCTTGCCATGCACCACCAACGCGCGCGACACGCCGAGGCGTTCGAGCACGCGCACCTGGATCCCGACGAGGTCGGGATGGAACACGCCCATCAGGATGTTGGGCGCACCGGCCGGGTTGGTCAGTGGCCCGAGGATGTTGAACAGGGTGCGCACGCCCATTTCGCGGCGCACCGGCGCCACCGCCTTCATCGCCGGATGGAAGCGCGGCGCGAACATGAAGCCGATGCCGCATTGCTCGATGCAACGCGCCACCGCGTCGGGGCCGAGGTCGATGGCCGCACCCAGCGATTCCAGCACGTCGGCGCTGCCGGACGACGATGAGACGCCGCGATTGCCGTGCTTGGCCACCCGCGCGCCGGCCGCCGCCGCGACGAACATCGACGCGGTCGAGATGTTGAAGCTGTGCGCCCCGTCGCCGCCGGTACCGACGATGTCCAGCATGTGCGGATGCGGCGGCACCGTGACGTGTTCGGCCAGCTCGCGCATCACCGTGGCGGCACCAGCGATCTCGCCCACCGTTTCCTTCTTCACGCGCAAGCCGGTCAGGATCGCCGCGATCATCGCCGCGGACACCTCGCCGCGCATGATCTGGCGCATCAGGTCGACCATCTCGTCGTGGAAGATCTCGCGGTGCTCGATCGTGCGCTGCAAGGCCTCGTGCGCGGAAATGCCCATCGTCATGCCGCCTTCGGCAGGCCGTGCCGGAGGAAATTCCGCAGCAGGTCGTGACCGTGGCGGGTCTCGATCGATTCGGGATGGAACTGCACGCCTTCCACCGCCAGCGACCTGTGCCGCAGGCCCATGATTTCCTCGACCGAACCGTCCGGGTTTTCCGTCCACGCCGTCACTTCCAGGCACTCCGGCAACGACGCCCGTTCGACCACCAGCGAGTGGTAGCGCGTGGCTTCGAACGGATCGGGCAACCCCGC
>DASSRT010000033.1:0-4313 GCA_035701705.1 Rhodanobacteraceae bacterium | reverse complement strand
TGAAGGTGGACCTCACGCGCGTCGCCGCAACCGGCGCCGGTGGCGTGGTCACGATGCAGGATGTGAAGAACGCGGCGGCGGTGGGTACCGCGACGCTTGGTTCACAACCGTCTCCTGTCGGGAGAGGGGCAGGGGGTGAGGGTTCGCGCGTGTCCGTACCCTCATCCGGCCCATCTTTATTCAAAGCTGGGCCACCTTCTCCCGAAGGGAGAAGGGAAGAGCGAAGGAGCACGCTCTCGCAATCCGGCAAACCCATGCGCACCACGCCGCCGGGCGTGGCCGCGAGCGGCCAGCCCGAGCAGTTGAAGGGCGTGCGCCGCAACATGGCACGGGTGATGGCCGACGCGCGCGACCGCGTGGTGCAGACCACCATCGTCGATGACGCCGACCTGCACCAGTGGCTGGGCAAGCAGGACATCACCGCGCGCACCGTGCGCGCGATCGTTGCCGCCTGCAAGTCCGAGCCGGCCCTGAATGCGTGGTTCGACGACCAGGCCTTGAGCGTCACCAAACATCCGCACGTCGATCTCGGCATCGCGGTCGACACCCCGGACGGCCTGTTCGTGCCGGCCCTGCGCAACGCCGACATGCTGGATGCGCGCGGGTTGCGCGAAGGCATCAACCGCCTGCGCGCGCAGGTGCAAGACCGTTCCATTCCGGCGTCCGAACTCACCGGCTACACGATCAGTCTCTCCAACTTCGGCATGTTCGCGGGCCGCTACGGCACGGTCGTGGTGGTGCCGCCGTGCGTCGCTATCGTCGGCGTCGGCAAGTTGAGCCACGACGTGGTCGCCGTGATCGGCGGTATCGAAGTGCATCGGCGCCTGCCGATTTCGCTCACCTTCGACCATCGCGCCTGCACCGGCGGCGAAGCCGCGCGGTTCCTGAAAGCCGTGCTCGACGATCTGGCGCTGCCGCAGTAAGCGGGCAAAACGGCGCGTGCATCACGCTCGCGCGAACGGCGAAACGCAACGGGCGTCGCGAGGCGCCCGTTGCGTTTTCCTTGTACGGAAGTCACAGTCGGCCGCACTGCCGGCCCATCACGGCCGCGCCGACACCGACACGGGGTGGAGCCTTGCCGTCGACCATCATCGCGACGGTGCTCACAGCCCGAAGCGGTAGTTGAGCTTCACCAGCAACTGCTCGCTGTCGTGCAGCAGGAACGCCTGGCCGAGTTGCGTGGTCGCACCGGCGGCTTCGCCGGGCACTTCCTGCGTTGCGAAGCCGCCGCGGCCGTACACCACATACAGATAGGACAATGGCGCCAGCTGGTAACGGTAGCGCAGCTGCACGCCCAGCTGGCGCAGGCGGAAATCGTGGACCGGTTCGCTGCTCGGCAGAGCGGCGCCGGTGGCGGTGACCTCGTAGCCGCCGCGACTGCGGGCCTCCAGTCCGATCGCCTGCAGCTTCAGGCGCAACTCGGAACGCGGACTCGCGTACCAGTCGAAGCCGGCATCCAGTTGCAGGTTGCGGCCGTTGTAGCGGCCGATCAGGTTGTCGTGCTGCCAGATCAGCCAGTCGCCGTTGTGCTCGAAGTACGGGCCGGCATAGACGCTGAAGGCGTCGCTCACGAAGTAGGTGGGGATGAACTTCAGGTCGTAACTGACTTCGTGGTTGCCGGACAAACCGCCCGTGTACAACTCGACTTGGGTGTTGTAGGCCCAGTGGCCGTGCCTTGGACTGGTGTGATCCCAATGTGTGTAGATCGTGGGTGGGCGATGCAAGGCGTAGTGGCCGCGCGTCAACAGGTCGTCCCAGCCGGCGCTGTCGATGTTGAGTTGCGCAAACTCACTGCCGCCATCGCGCAGGTCGCTGGAGCGGCTCACGCGGAATTCGCGGCGCAGCGGGAGGTGGCGGTCGTCGTTGTCGAGCGCGTCGATGCGGAAGTGCCAGTCGTGGTCGCTGTAGCGCGAGCCAGCGGGCAGGTCCGTGACCCGCTTGCGCACTTCCCAATGTACATAGTCGAAGTTGTTGCGATCGAGGTAACCGAAGTCGTTGACCTGCAAGCGGTCGTCGAAATGCATTGCCAGCCATTGCTGGCGCCAACCGTGCGTCATCAGGAGGTCGGCGATGAAAGTCGCGCCCAGCCCGCGGCTGCTCCGTCCGGATTGTTCGATGCTGCTGCCGACGACATTGGCGGCGATGGTCAGGTTCGTGTTCGGGTGCCAATGGTCGTCTACGCCCAGCACGGTCGCGGTGCGATCGAGGAAGGGATGATCGACGCGCGTCAACAGCATGCCGAGACTCTGGTCGCCGAAGGCGTGCAGCAGTCGCAGCGCGCCGAAGCTGCGACCGGCGTCGCCGCGTTCGTCGGCAGCAAGAACGCCGAAACTGGTGGTGCCGAGGCTGCCGTTGAGTTTCACCGCCGCGTCGATGTCGCCGGCGCCGCGCCCGTCGTCGGCGGGGCCACCCACGCGGCGCGTGTAGACCAGCTGGCTGTTGTCG
The DNA here is from genome assembly GCA_035701705.1 of Rhodanobacteraceae bacterium. Classification (GTDB taxonomy): domain Bacteria; phylum Pseudomonadota; class Gammaproteobacteria; order Xanthomonadales; family Rhodanobacteraceae; genus 66-474. The sequence continues at coordinate 1,868 of DASSRT010000033.1, read as the reverse complement.
TCCAGCAGGCTGAAATCGAAGATGCCCTGGTTCTCTGTGAAGAACGGCCGCTTGTCGCTGAAGAAGGTTTCGGTGGCGCCGAAGTTCACCACCAGGTCATCGCTTTCGACCTCGCCGAAATCTGGGTTGATCGTCGCGGTCAACTGGAACTGGCTGCTCGGTTTCCAGAAGACGTCGACCCCCTCGGTGAAGCCGGCGCGACCGTGGACGTTGTCGTAGATCCCGGACACATAAGGCGTCACCGCCAGCAGCGACTGCCGGTAGGCGGGCACCTCGATCCGCTGGAATGCGGAGACGAAGCGCGGCTGGGTGTATGCGGTGACCGGCCAGGCCGCGCGCTCGTTGATCGAAGCGATCACGCGGTCGATGTAAATGCCGATGCTGCGCTTGCCGTCCACCGGCGCGTGCATCGGTGCTGTGTACCACGGGATCAGCAGCTCGGCCGACCAGCCTCGCGCATCGCTCGACACCGCGTGCTGCCAGAGGCCATCCCAGTCCGGATTGAACTGGGTCTCATTGGTGAGGGTGGCGTCGTACACGGCGCCAGTGGACGCTACCGCGAAGTTGTAGCCAGTGCGACCATCGCCCATGAAATCGATGTCCACGTTGACGCGGTCGACGTTGTCGAAGAAATCGCGTTGCACGCGCTGGGTGCTGCGGGTGACACCAGGTGGCTGGCTCACCCGGACCGCCACCGCCAGACCCTTCGGAGTCGGCAGGATCCAGGCTTCGACCGGATACTGCGCGGGCTTGCCGGTGAACGGCTGGGTTTGCCGGAAATCCGTGATGTGGCGCGCGCCACGCCATTCGCCGGGCTGGATGTGCCCGTCGATGGTGACGGCCATGGCCGGGGCAGTGAAACCGGCAAGCCCGGCCAGCAAGGCGAGTCGATGGATGCGCATGGAATCGGGCACGCGAGGTGGGCTCGTGTACGGGGCGGGGCGGTCGCGGGGTTGCGTGAGGCAGCGTGCAAGGTAGCGTCACGAATCAGCCGCGGCGACTGGCAGAAGTCATGCGCCGGTGCCGCGTATCTCGGCTTCCCGCAGCGATGCCAGCGCCGTGCGCGTACGTGCCAGTGCGTCGTCGCGTGCCGCCCCATCCGTGAAGGCAACGCTTTCGTCGAGCGCAGTCCCTTCATGCATGAAGACCAAGCGGTTGTTCGCCAGTGCCTCCAGTGTGTCGTCCGCGGCCAAGGCGCGCGATGCAACTCAATTCCGATTGCTTCATCCGCCCAGCCTCATTGCCGCAACCGCCGCATCTGGTACCGTTCCTCTTGGGAAGCTCTGATTTTGCTCGTCATCCCGGAATCGCGAAGCGATATCCGGGACCCAGTGGCTTTGCGTTTCAATGTCTTGCGGAAAAGTCACTGGGTCCCGGCTTTACTCGCGCCATCCATGGCGCTCGCCCTTCGGGCCAGCTGCGCTGTTCGGGCGCGCTCCTGCGCGCCACGTCGCCGGGATGACGAGGGGTGGGATTGATCAGAGGTTCCCTGACTCAGGTCATCGTGCCATCTGCAATGGAAATTCTGTGGCTGTTGGGCACCTTCTGGCTGCCGACGATATCGAAACATTCGCAATAGCCTAGTTTGCTCTGCAGTACTGCATATACGGGGAATGGGCCGGCGTGCTTACGCAAAGCGATTACGATTTCATTTACCTCTTTCTTATCCATAGAAGCTGAGGACAGGATTTGTCTGAACTGCATCGCCTCTTGCTGCAGACTGACCTGCAGCTGCTGTTGTTCATTCAGGCTTAACTTTCTAGGTAATAGCGCACCCTTTTCCTTGATTGTGGTGCCCAACCCGTACTTCAGTTTGTAACGCGGGCCTTGTCCTGTGTTAGCGATTGGTGTAACGATAAAACCAGTTC
>DASSRT010000032.1:0-10850 GCA_035701705.1 Rhodanobacteraceae bacterium | reverse complement strand
CGCGCGCGTTGCGCGCGACCCCCTTCGCTTGGCGAAGGGGGAGGTCATGTCGCTGCTAGAATTTCACGCTTTCGCAAATCACGGAACAGCGCATGAAGCTCACCATCTTCGGCACCGGCTATGTTGGCCTCGTGACCGGTACCTGTCTGGCCGAAATGGGCAACCACGTGCTGTGCATGGACGTCGACGCGGACAAGATCGCGCGGCTTGAACAGGGCGAGATTCCGATCTACGAGCCGGGCCTCGAACCGCTGGTCAAGCGCAACCACGCCGCGGGCCGGCTCACCTTCACGACCGACGCCGCCAAGGCCGTGGCGCACGGCGATGTCATTTTCATCGCTGTCGGCACGCCGCCCGACGAAGACGGCAGTGCCGATCTGAAGTACGTACTGGCAGTGGCGCGCAGCATCGGCGAAAACCTCGCCCGCTACGCGGTGGTGGTCGACAAGTCCACCGTGCCGGTCGGCACCGCCGACCGCGTTCGCCGCGAGATCGCAGAGGCCATGCAGGCGCGTGGCGCGGACGTTGCCTTCGACGTCGTGTCCAACCCGGAATTCCTGAAGGAGGGTGACGCGGTCAACGACTGCATGAAGCCCGACCGCATCGTGGTGGGCGCATCGTCGGCGCGCGCCATCGACGTCATCAAGAACCTGTATGCGCCGTTCAACCGCAACCACGAGCGCATCGTGGTGATGGACGAGCGTTCCGCCGAGCTCACCAAGTACGCAGCCAACGCGATGCTGGCGACCAAGATCAGCTTCATGAACGAGATCGCCAACATCGCCGAGCGCGTGGGTGCCGACGTCGAGATGGTGCGTCACGGTATCGGTGCCGATCCGCGCATCGGTTACCACTTCATCTATCCCGGCACCGGTTACGGTGGTTCTTGCTTCCCGAAGGACGTGCAGGCGCTGGAGCGCACCGCCCACCAGCATCGCTACGACGCGCGCCTGCTGGGCGCGGTGGAAGCCGTCAACCACGACCAGAAGCGCAAGCTGTTCGATTTGATTTCGCGCCACTTCGACGGCGATGTGGGCGGCAAGACAGTTGCGTTGTGGGGGCTGGCCTTCAAGCCCAACACCGACGACATGCGCGAGGCTTCCAGCCGCGTGCTGATGGAAGCGCTGTGGCAGGCCGGCGCCAAGGTGCGTGCGTTCGACCCGCAGGCGCTTGGGGAAACCGCGCGCCTGTACGGCAGTCGCGGGGAACTGGTGCTGTGCGAAGACCCGTGGGATGCACTCGACGGCGCCGACGTGCTGGCGGTGGTCACCGAATGGAAAGTGTTCCGCAGCCCCGACCTTCCGCGCATCAAGGCGGCGTTGAAGACGCCCGCGGTTTTCGACGGGCGCAACCTGTACGATCCCGCCACGGTCGAGGCCGCAGGCCTGGCGTACTATGGCATTGGCCGCGGTCGCAGCGTGACCAACCCGGAGGCCTGAGATGCCGACCCCGCCCGACAACGAGCGCATCAACGAGCTGGAATTGAAGCTCACGTTCCTCGACGACGCGGTGGCGTCGTTGAACGACAGCGAAGTCCAGCAATCGCAGCGTTTGCTGAGGCTGGAGAACGCGCTGTCCGAATTGCGCATGGACCTGTCGGCATTGCGGACGAGCCTGGCCGATGATGTGCATGACGAGCCCCCACCGCCGCATTATTGATGCGATCGTCCCTGATCGCAGTGTTGCCCGACAATTGTGCGCGGCTGGATTCGAAACTCGGCGTGGCACCACCTCGGCCATCCATGGCCTGACTTTTCACAACAGCCACTTCGAACGGAGCATTGCGACAGGCGGTAACGTGTAATGGCAGGTGCTTGCGCGACAGCCACCACCTCGGCCATCCATGGCCTGACTTTTAGTGTTTATGCGATCATCCATGATCGCTGCGCGACGGGATTTCCGCGGTCGTTGCGACTCCCGGCGATCTGCAACACCACCTCGGCCATCCATGGCCTGACTTTTCACAACAGCCGCTTCGCACGCGGCATGCAAAGCGCAAGAGTCGAGACCCGTCGTGAGCGATTCACTCCGAGACCAATTGCTGAAGGCCGGGTTCAAGGCTTCGCCGAAGCCACAGGCCAGACCGCATCCACACAAGCCGGCGCCACGCAAGCCGCAGGCGCACAAGCCGGCACGCGAGGTCGGCGAACCCGATCTTGCGCAGGCCTTTGCCATGCGCGCCAAGCTCGAGCGGGCCGAGCACGACGCCGCCGAACGCGAGGCGCGCGAGAAGGCCGCCAGGAAGAAGGAAATCAAGCGCAAGTTGCAGGAGTTGCTTGGTGGCAAGGCGCTCAATCGTGAGGACGCCGACCAACCTCGCAACTTCGAATTCGCGGGCAAGATTCGCCGGCTCTATGTGACGGCGGATCAATTGCGACAACTCAACTCCGGTGATCTTGGCATCCTCATGCACGCCGGGCGCGCGCTGCTCGTCAGCCGCGACATCGCGCAACAGGCACAAGCGATCTCGCCGGAAGCCGTGGCTTTGCTGGTTGATCCGAACGCGCCGGCGGCCGATGACGGCGTACCCGACGACTTGGTGTGGTGACGGCCGGGCGTGGCCTCGCGCGGCGTGGTTAGAATTCGTCCGGGCTTCGCTTGCGGCTTCCGGCATGGTTGGTGTCGCTGCGGGTTGCTCGACCGTCACATCTGTGCCGAGGGGGAGTGCCGTGGGTGATTTCCTGCAACGCCTGAAGCAGCGCAAGCTGGTGCAATGGGCACTGGCGTATCTGGCCGCGGCGTGGGTACTGTTGCAGGTGCTCGATCTGGCATCGGGCAGCTACCACTGGCCGGATGCGGTGATGCACGTTGCCTTCGGCGTGCTGGCGTTGGGCTTCGTGGTGGCGCTGGTGCTGGCGTGGTATCACGGCGAACGCGGCGCGCAGCGCGTGACGGGCGTCGAGCTGCTGTTGATCGCGCTGGTGCTGGCGGTGGGCGGCGGGTTGCTGTGGCATTTCACCGGAACGCCGTCGTCGGCGCGGGAGCATCCGACCGCCGTTGCTGTTTCGTCCGGCAATGCGGCCACTGCACCGGTGGCCACCATCCCCGCCAAGTCGATCGCGGTGTTGCCGTTCCAGAACCTCTCCGACGACAAGAAGAACGAATACTTCGTGGCCGGCATGCAGGATTTGATCCTGACCAAGCTGGCCGACGTCGGCGGTCTGAAAGTAATCGCGCGCACTTCGACGGCGAAATACGCCAGCCGCCCGGAAGACGTCAAGACCATCGGCCAGCAATTGGGCGTGGCAACGCTGCTGGAAGGCAGCGTGCAGAAGGCAGGTAATCAGGTGCTGGTGAACGTGCAGTTGATCGACGCCGGCAGCGGTGCGCACATCTGGGCGCAGGATTACACCCGCACGCTGGACAACGTGTTCGGCGTCGAGGGCGACGTGGCGGAAAAGGTCGCGACGGCGTTGAAGGCCAAACTTTCACCCGCCGAAACCGCGCGCCTCGCCAGCGACATGAGTGCCAGTTGGCAGGCCAACAACCTGTTCCTGCAAGCCGACCAACAGGCCAATCAAGGCACCACCAATTACGACACCGCAAGCTGGAAGGCCGCGATCCCGCTTTACCAGCAAGCCATCGCGCAAGCACCCAATTTCGCGCTGGCCTACGCGCGGTTGTCCTACGCGCAAAGCGAACTGGCGTGGTTTGGCGGCGCCGACATGGACGTCAAGCAACTCGTTGCCGGCGCGCGCAGCAATGCGGAACAGGCATTGAAGCTGGCGCCCAACCTGCCTGCCGCACACCTCGCGCTTGGTTATTGCGATTACTACGGTCGCGGTGATTACGCTGCCGCGCTGCAAGCCTTTGCGGTGGCCTTGGCGCTGCGCCCCAACGATGCCGATGCACTGGCGGCGCAAGGTTTCGTGCAGCGTCGCCAAGGCCGCTTCGATGCAGCGATTGCTTCGTTCCAGAAAGCCATCGCACTGGATCCACGCAATTCATCGCTGGCCTTTGAACTGGGTTCGACCTGGACGCAAGTCGGTCGTTACCCCGACGCCGAACGTGCATTCCGGCGCGCGCTGGCGCTAGACCCGCGCAACCTTAACGCGAAGACCTATCTTTCCGGCGCCATCCTGTATGCCACCGGCGACATTCCGCGCGCGCTGGCTGCAGCGCAGGGCGACGACCCATTCCTGAAAGCGCAACGCTTGAGCCTGTTGACATACCAACGCAAGTACAAGGAAGCGTTGGCATTGCAGAACAGCATCCCCGATACGCCCGCCAACTTTCCAGCTTCCGGCGGTGGCAAGGCACTGGAACAAGCCAACCTGTACTTGGATATGGGTGACACGGCCCATGCGCAGCCGTTGTATGCACAAGCGCTACCGCAGATTCGCGCGCAACTTGCGCAGCAGCAGGGCATCAACCAAGCGTTCATATGGCAGAACCTCGCCGATGCCGAACTGGGCCTCGGCCATATTACGCAAGGAATGGACGCGCTCGCCAAAGCCCAGGCCATCGCCGACGGCAGCCACGATCACACGTACGGTCCTCGGCTGACGGAAATCGACGCGGATCTGTACGCAGAGGCCAAGCGCCCCGACCTCGCGGTGCCGCTGCTGGCAAAAGCCCTCGCCAGTCCCGGCATCGGCTACATCTACTCGCCCGTGATGCTGTGGATTGACCCCGCCTGGGACCCGATCCGCCACGACCCGGGCTTCCAGGCGCTGCTGAAAAAATACGCGAAGTACAAACCCGCCGTGATTCCTGCGGCGCCGGCATCCGGCAGCACCGCCGCGCCCGCGTCGTGATCACCCCCTTCGGCACGAAGGGGGTCGCCGCAAAGCGGCGGGGGGATGCAGCTACGCGCGCAAAAAAGCCATCCCCCTCAGTCCCCCTTCCTGCGGAAGGGGGAAGACGAACCATCGGCCCTCAATCCTCCTTCCTGCGGAAGGGGGAAGGATCACCCCCTTCGGCGCGACGCCGCGTGCGCGCCGCGAAAGCGCGAGATCAGCGCGCGCCGGTCGCCAGCGCCGTATTGAACCAACCCTGCTTGGGCACGAAGCGCGGGCCGTGGGTTTGTGCAAGTGTTTCGAGCTTTTCGTGCAGGGTTCCGGCGCCGATCGCACGGATGTACTGGATCGGGCCGCCGCGGAAGGGCGCGAAACCGGTACCGAAGATCACGCCGGCGTCGAGCAGGTCGGCATCCGTGACCACGCCGTCATGCAGGCAGGCGACGGCTTCATTGAGCATCGGCAGGATCAGGCGATCCTCCAGGTCTGCCGGTGCGCGGTAGTTCGAATCGACCTTGGGTTTTTGCGGCTTGCCTTCCACCCACCTGTAAAAACCCTGGCCGTCCTTCTTGCCGCGCTTGCCGCCTTCAACCTTGTCGGCGATGCCTTCGGGCAGTTCCAGTTTCAGGAACGGCCCGAGTTCCTTGCCGACCGACAGGGCAACGTCGAGCCCCACGGTGTCGGCAAGTTCGATCGGTCCCATCGGCATGCCGAAGCGTTTCGCGGCGCGGTCGATCACCGGGCCGGGGACGCCTTCGGCGTGGCAGCGGATCGCTTCCAGCATGTAGGGGACGAGGATGCGGTTGACCAGGAAGCCCGGCGTGCCCTTGACGGGTAGCGGCAATTTGCCGATCGCCTTCACCCAGGCCAGCGCGCGCTTGACGCTGGCTTCCTCAAGCTGGTCGTGACACACCACTTCGACCAGCGGCATTTGCGCGACCGGGTTGAAGAAGAGCAGGCCGAGGAAGCGTTGCGGTCGCGTGACCGCGGTGCGCAATTCGTCCAGTGGAATCGACGAGGTGTTGGTCGCCATCAGCGCGTCGGCGGGCAGCGCCGGTTCCAGCGCGCGGTAGACCGCTTCCTTGGCTTCCGGGTTCTCGTAGATGGCTTCGATTGCCAATTGCGCGGTCGCCGCACCGGTACCTGCGACGTCGGCGGCGAGGCGTTTGGCGACCGGCTCGATGCGCTCGGGGGTTTTCAGTTTCTTCTCGAACAGTTTCTGCGCGCGCGCCAGCGCCGGTTCGACGAATTTTTGCTCGCGATCCTGCAGCGTGACCTCGAAACCTCGCAGCGCACTCCATGCCGCGATGTCGCCGCCCATCACGCCGGCACCGACGACGTGCACGTGCCGGATGTCGTGCTGCGTGTCGCCGGCAAGCGAACGCATGCGTTCGCGCAGGAAAAAGATGCGGATGAGGTTGCGCGCGGTGTCGGTCTTGGCGAGCTTCGCCACCGAAGCCGCTTCCAGCCGCAGGCGCTGGCGGATGTTGCCGCCGCCGCGCCGCCAAACCTCGATCAGCGCGAAGGGGGCAGGGTAGTGCTTCGGCGAGGCCTTCGCGGCGGTCTGCTTGCGCATGATCGGCGCGAGGATCTGCCGCGCGAGCCAGGTGTTGCTGAGCCACGCCAGCGCGCGTTGGCCAAACGGGCGAGCCACCGGATGCAGGGCCAGTTCGCGTGCGACGTCGAGCAGCTTGTCGGGTGCGGCGAGGCGATCGACCAGGCCGTCATTGCGCGCGCGTTCTGCGGACAAGGCGCGCCCGGTCAGCATCATCGCCAGTGCTTTCGGCGCGCCGATGAGGCGCGGCAGGCGCGCGCTGCCGCCCCAACCCGGATGGATGCCGAGTTGCACTTCGGGAAGTGCGATGCGCGTCTCGGGGGCGCTGGCAGCCACCCGCATCCGGCACGCCAGGGCGAGTTCGGTGCCGCCGCCCATGCAGGGTCCGTGGATCGCGGCGACGGTCGGCATCGGCAGCCGCGCCAGGTTCTGGAAGACCTGCTGGCCGTGTTCGATTTCTTCGCGTACCGTGCCGGCGCGCTCGTAGCCTTCGAACTCCTTGAGGTCGGCGCCCACCGCGAAACCGGAGGCCTTGCCGGAGTGGATCACCACCGCGCGCGGGCGCTCGATGGCGATACGTTCGAGCATCGCGTCGAGCTCGTCCAGCACCTCACGCGAAAATGCGTTGACGCCGCTGCCGGCGCGGTCGAGGGTCAGCACCAGCACCCGGTCGTCAGTCAGCGAAACCCGCCAGTGCCTGAACCGCAATCCGTCGAACACGTGCCGCTCCCGTTACGATCGAACCGGCATCATCGGCCGGCCGGCAGGCGCGGTCAACGATTTCCAAACGGGCGACGGGTTACGCTTGAATCCGGCGGCATCCGGCCCAAAGATTGGAGCAATACGTAGTGGAATCGCGAAATGGCGGAGTCGGGTGAACTTTCGCGCGGCGAGCGCGGTCATACCGGAGTGCAAAGCGCATCCGGACTAGCAGGGAGTGACGCCCGGATGGGCGATGTCGAAACCGATCGCGCATTGGTCGCGCGAGTGCGCAATGGCGACAGCCGGGCCTTCGACCTGCTGGTGCGCAAGTACCAGCACAAGATCATCGGCCTGATCTCGCGCTACGTGCACGACTGGGCCGAGTGCGAGGATGTCGCGCAGGAAGCCTTCATCCGCGCCTACCGCGCGATCGGCAGTTTTCGCGGAGACAGTGCGTTCTACACCTGGCTGTACAAGATTGCCGTGAATACCGCCAAGAATCATCTCGTCGCGCAGCGCCGCCGCCCGCCCGCCGAAGACATCGACGCCGATACCGCGGTGCAGTTCGAATCCGGAACGCGCCTGCGCGACGATGCCACCCCCGAACACGAACTTGCGCGCCACGAGATTGAACAAACCGTGTTTGCCACGGTCGAAAAGTTGCCCGAGGAATTGCGTGACGCGATCACGCTGCGCGAAGTCGATGGACTGTCGTACGAGGAAATCGCCGAACGCATGGGCTGCCCGATCGGCACGGTGCGTTCGCGCATCTTCCGGGCACGCGAGGCGATCGACGAAAAGCTGCGCCCGCTGTTGTCCGATGATGCCGCTTGATGCATCGATGAAACCCGCAGCAATGAAACCTGCAGCAGTGCAACCAGAAGCAAGAGGAAACCGTTGATGGATCCGACCAGCCGCGAAGACCTTTCTGCCCTGATGGATGGCGAGCTGGCCGCCGAGCCGACGCGCTTCCTGTTGCGCCGGCTTGAGCACGATCCCGACTTGTCCGCGACCTGGTCGCGCTGGCATTTGATTCGTGCCTGTCTCGTCTCAGACCCGGTACGGATGTCGGAACCCAAGGCGGATACTGACTTCGCCTCGAGGGTTGCGGCATCCGTAGCCGCGGACCACGCGCCGCGGCAGCAGCGCCGGCATTGGGTGCAATACGTCGGCGGCGGCGCGCTCGCCGCGGGCGTCGCCGTGGCCGCCTTGATGCTGAATGTCCCGAATACTCCGGTTGGCCAGCCCGCATCGGTGGCGCAAAGCCGACCTGCCGCGCAGGGCGCGCAGACGCTGGCGGTGACCGCGCCCGCGGCGAGCGCGGTCACGTCGCCGTGGCTGTTGGCGCGCCAACCCACCGTGCTGGCCGCGCAGCCCGCGGCTGCCAACGTGATTTACGGTACCGGCCTGATGCAACCCGATTACCTGCGTCGCGCCGCGTATGCGCAGGGCGTATCGAACGCCGTCACGGCGCCCGCTCTCCAGGGCGATGACTCCAACCAGCCGTTCTCGATCGTGATCGTGCCCGCGCCAGCTTCCAGCACGGCGGCGACCCGGCACTGATCCTGCGGTAGCGGCCGCGGTACGTCCTGATGTACGCCCTCGCGTATTCGGGTGGGCCGTCGCGAAATCTTCCTGCCGCGCTTCCAGACTCGCCCGCTCGGGTGGGCAGTGTCGGGTGCGCGTCGTGGACAAGCATTCTTGCGTACTTCGATAAGGAGACATCCATGTTGAATCGGGCTAGACAATTCAGCGTCGTCTGCATGCTGTTGTTGTTTTCCGGGGCCGCGTTCGCGGCCGCACCGACGGTGGCCTTGCCGGATTTCACCAGCATCGTGCAGAAATACGGACCGGCAGTGGTGAACGTGGTGGCGCATTACGACCATGCCAGCGAGATGGGCGACGATCGCCCCGGTCCGCAGCAGGCGCAACAGCCACCACCGCAGGTCCAGGAACTGTTCCGGCACTTTTTCGGGACGCCCTTCGGCCCGCAGTTCCAGCGCCCCGACCGCGGTGGTGAATCGCTCGGCTCGGGCTTCATCATTTCAGCGGATGGTTACATCCTCACCAATCGCCACGTGGTCGCCAACGCCGATTCGGTAAAGGTGCACCTGCCGGATCATCGAACCTTCACCGCGAAGGTCGTCGGCGAGGACAAGATCTACGATATCGCCTTGTTGAAGATCGATGCGACCGGCCTGCCCACCGTATCGATCGGCAACTCCAACGACCTCAAGCCCGGCCAGTGGGTGGTGGCGATCGGCTCGCCCTACGGGCTCGACCATTCGGTGAGCGCCGGCATCATCAGCTACGTCGGCCGCAGCCTCGGCCAGGACCAGTCGGACGTGCCCTTCATCCAGACCGACGTGCCGATCAACCGCGGCAATTCCGGCGGGCCGCTGTTCAACCTCGCGGGTCAGGTCATCGGCATCAACTCGCAGATCTTTTCGACCGACGGCGGTGCCATGGGCCTGTCGTTTTCGATCCCGATCGACCTCGCGATGAATGCCGCGCACCAGTTGCAGACCAAGGGCTATGTCAGCCGCGGCATGCTGGGCGTCGGCATCCAGAACATCAACGAGGACATCGCCAAATCGAAAGGCCTGAAACAGGCGCAAGGTGCATTGATTACACAAGTGCAGTCCGGTGGCCCCGCTGCCAAGGCGGGCCTGCAGATCGGCGATGTGATCACCGGTTTCGACGGACACAAGATTTACGATTCGTCGCAGGTGCCGCCGATGGTGGCGATGACCGCGCCCGGCACGGAAGCCACGGTGGACATCACCCGCAACGGCAAGCCGATGACCGTGAAGGTGAAGATTGGCGAGATGCCTCGCAACGGGCTCAGCACGGAATTCCTTGCCGGCGCGCCGGCGACGAGTGGCAGCAGCCTGCTTGGTTTGAGCGTGCAGGACATCACCCCGCAGATCCGCCAGCAACTTGGATACCAGGGCAAGGGCGGCGTCGTGGTCACGGACGTCGAAGGCGCCGCGGCAAGGGCAGGCCTGTCGCCCGGTGACATCATCCTGCGCGTCGGCAACCGGGCCGTGAACAGCGTGGCCGAGTTCCGGCGCGAGACGGCCAGCGTGAAGCCCGGCGACACGGTGCTGGTGCTGGTGTCGCGCCAGGGCCAGAACACCTTCGTCACGATCAGTCCGGCGGCGAAGTAGTCGGCCTCGAGTATTGCCTTGATTGGGAAAGGCCCGCCGCAAGGCGGGCCTTTTGTTTTCTTGGCCACGAGGCCGCAGGGGCCGATGTCGTTCGATCGACAAATGCGGTCCTGCTCCCTGCGCGGCAGAACGCACCGTCGTCATCCCGGCGCAAGCCGGGATCCTGCTTTGTCCCTCTCTCTTCGGGAGAGGGCGGCGCGCAGCGCCGGGTGAGGGTTTCACCCCGTCGTCACTGTGTCGCATGGAACGACATCCCTGTCATTTTCCGCGTCGTCTCACGGTGCATATAGGGACCGTTACCCCTTCGGCACGAAGGGGGTCGATGCGCAGCATCGGGGGGATGACGAGACACTTTGGAAAACGAGTTCGCCCGCTGCGCGAGCGTGCGACGTTTTCGCAAGGATTCCGCTCGCCTACTCGCCACATTGCTGTGGCTCGCCCTTCGGGCCGTCTTCGGCGTTCAAACCTGCAGTCCTGCCGGTTTAGTCGGTGGCGATCGAGCGACGTCCCTGTCTTTTTCCGCGCCCCTCCCGGGGGCGCGTGTGACTTCTCTTTGCGTGGCCAAAGAGAAGTCACCAAGAGAAAGGCCACCCCGCGGACACGCCCTCCGCACATCCATGTGCTCCGGGTTCGCGAGCGGTCGCCGGGGTTCGCCGACGGACCATCCATGGTCCTGCGGCGAAC
>DASSRT010000031.1:0-2073 GCA_035701705.1 Rhodanobacteraceae bacterium | reverse complement strand
GCCTGCTTCGCGCGCCGCGCGCACCAGCCGGAAACCCGGATCGCTGATCAGCGGCGTGCCGGCGTCCGAGACCAGTGCCACGTTTTCGCCGGCTTGCAGCCGGGCGACCAGCGCCGCAACCGCCACGCGTTCGTTGTGTTCATGGAGGGCGGTCAGGGGCGTTGCAATACCGAAGTGCTGCAGCAACGGACGACTGTGCCGCGTGTCCTCGGCGGCGATCACGTCCGCATCGCGCAGCGCCTCCCGGGCGCGCGGCGACAGATCGCCGAGGTTGCCGATCGGCGTGGCAACCACCCACAACTTTCCTGCATTGCCGCCGTTCATCGTGAACCTGCCCGCTTGAATCGATCTGAACCGCCCCGGGTTTGCCGGAGGCTCGTTGGTGTGAGTCACGTTGCCATGGGCAACGCAGCCTGTTGCCGATGGTAGTTGGCTTCGGCTTCCGCTGGCGGGATGTTCCCGATCGGTTCCAGCAGTCGCTTATGGTTGAACCAGTCCACCCAAGTGAGCGTGGCCAGTTCGACGGCTTCGCGGTTTTTCCAGGATTGCCGATGGATCACCTCGGCCTTGTACAGACCGTTGATCGATTCGGCCAACGCGTTGTCGTAGGAATCGCCGACGCTGCCGACCGACGGCTCGATCCCAGCCTCGGCCAGACGCTCGGTATAGCGGATCGACACGTACTGCACGCCGCGGTCGGAGTGATGGACGAGCGCTTCCTTGGCTTCGCGCCGCCGGGCGTACAGCGCTTGCTCCAAGGCATCCAGCACGAAGTCGGTGCGCGGGGAGGAGGACACCTTCCAGCCAACGATCCGGCGCGCGAACACGTCGATGATGAAGGCCACGTACACCCAGCCCTGCCACGTCGAGACGTACGTGAAGTCGGAGACCCACAGCGCGTTCGGACGCATCGCGTGGAACTGCCGATTGACCTTGTCCTCAGGGCACGGCGCGGCCTTGTCGCTGACCGTGGTGCGGACGGACTTGCCGCGAACGACGCCCTGGATGCCGAGCTTGGCCATCAGACGCTCCACCGTGCAGCGCGCCACGTGCTCGCCTTCGCGTCCGAGCTGTCGCCAGACCTTGCGCACCCCGTAGACCCGGAAGTTCTCCTCCCAGACGCGCCGGATCGCCTCGCTCAGCACCGCGTCGCGCTGCACCCGCGGCGGCGCCAGCTTAGGATCGGTTTGGCGTGCGGCGTGCAGGTAATACGTCGACGGGGCGATCGGCAGTACCTTGCAGATCGGCTCGACCCCGTAGATTCCCTTGTTCTCGTCGATGAACACCTTCATGGCTTGAACCGGCGGTCGAGCTCCGCCTGGGCAAAATACGCGGATGCCTTGCGTAGGATCTCGTTGGCCTGGCGCAGTTCCCGCACCTCGCGTTCCAGCGCCTTGATCCGGTCGCGTTCCTCGGTCGTCGGTCCTGCACGCAACCCACGATCCCGCTCGGCCTGCCGTACCCAGCGTCGCAACGTCTCCCGCGTGCAACCGAACTTCGTTGCGATCGACCCGATCGCTGCCCATTGCGAACCGTGCTCGTCTCGGTGCTCCAGCACCATCTGCACCGCCCGCTCCCGTACCTCAGGTGAGTACCGCTTCTCTGTGTTCATGCCCCAATCCTCTCAAAGGTTGGAGCCTCCGAGAAAGCCGGGGCGGTTCAATCCGCTATCATCGCCCAAAACGCAGCGCGATGACCGCGCAGGGAGAACATATGGTCAGGATCAGGCAATCCGCGCACGTCGTTCTGGTTTCCCTGGCGCTGGCGATGCTGGCGGCCTGCGCGACGCTCGGGCCGGCTTCGCCGACCAATCCGCAGGCCCAGGCGCAACAAGCCGGCGAACGCATCCACGCGGCGAACGTCGCACTGCAACGTGGCCACGCCGATGCCGCGCTGAAACAGCTCGATACACTGCCACCATCCTTGCCGCCCGACGTGCAACAGCGGGCGCTGGACGTGCGGGCACGCGCGCAACTCGCGTTGGGCAACCGCGTGGATGCCGCGCGCGCACTGGCGCGGCGCGCGCCGTTGCTGCCGCCCGCCGCACAGGCTGCCGAACACCAGCGGGTGGTT
>DASSRT010000030.1:0-3982 GCA_035701705.1 Rhodanobacteraceae bacterium | reverse complement strand
GAGTCATGTTTCATCGAGTCATGTTTCATCGAGTCATGTTTCATCGAGTCATGTTTCATCGAGTCGTGCGACATCGTCTGGCCGGAATCGGCCGTGCTTTGGGCGAAAGCCGGAGTGCCGATGCAAGCGCCGATGACGGCGACGGCGGCAAGGGCGACGAGCGTGCGCGTGTGCATGGGAGAAATCCTCGCAAGGTGATGGGGTGGGAGGCGGCGACGCCGGCTCCCGTCAGCTGTTCGTTGCGGGCACCGCACCGGTTACGTCAACGCGGCGACAGCAGGCGATTGCCCATCGCCGCGTTCGCGGCAATCACGATGCCTACCGCCAGCGCATGCATCAGCAGGTCGGTGGCAGCCACGTCGATGGGGTGGAAAATTGCCATCAGGCTGGCCGCCGCCGCCGCGCTGGCCAATCCGGCAAGAATGGCGGCGCGCACCGGCCGCAGCGGGCAGGCACGGCGCAACAACCACAGCATCAGCGCCGACAACGGAATCGAGAAGCCGACGATGAAGACCAGGCAATCCTGGGGCGGTGGCCCGCCGGCTGCGCTGGCGGCCGGGTCCAGCCAGCCGCTCAGGCAGCCCCAGCCGCTGGCGCCGATCCACAGCAGGGCCGGAGGCAGCGGCAGCAGCATCCATGCGCGCGAGCGTCCGGGTACCGCCAGCGCGCAGGCTGCCCACGCGGCGCAGATGGCCGTCAGTCCTGCGCCGGCGTTGGACCAGGCCACGTCCGATGCGGTGGCCCAGCGTTGCAGCATCGGCGCAGCGCCGTGGTGAAGCAGCAGCGTCGTGGCAATGACGGCTACCACCAGCAGCCAGCCCAGCGCGCGCAGCCAGGGCGGCGGCAAACGCCGCACTGGTGACAGCTCGGCGCCGAGGGCCGCAATCAATTGCTGTTGGCGGGGATCGACTGACACTTCAGGGTTCTCCACGCAAACGTTCGCGCAGCGCCTTCAGCGCACGGTGCAGATTCACCTTCAGGGCACCGGTATTGCGGCCGGTGTCGGCGGCGGCTTGCGCCAGCGATTGTTCCCTCAGGCCCAGCCTCTGCACGGCTTCGCGCTGGCGCTCCGGCAGGTCCGCGATGGCCGCCTGCAGGCGTTGCGCGCGTTGCGCCCGTTCGCTCTCGGCACTCGCGTCGTCGTGTCCTGCGTACTGCTCGAACGCGATGTCGTCATGGACTTCACGACTGCCGCGACGCCCGTGGCTGCGCAAGCTGTCGATGGCGCGGCGGTTGGCGATGGCCACAAGCCAGGCATCGAAGGAGCGCGACGGATCGTAGGTATGGCGGACCCGGTGCACGGTGAGCAAGGTTTCCTGGACCACGTCATCGCGCGCATCGACCGGCACGCCGCGCCGCCGCGCCACATGCCGGATCAGCGCCACCGAATCGGCCAGCACCCGTTCATAGGCTTGACGATCGCCTGCTTGTGCGGCAGCCATCCACGCCCGGCGTTGCTGGTCGGCCGGCTCGCTGGCGTTGGCGGGTTCGGCTGGCACGCGGGCGCGACAATCCGGCGGGGACAACGCATCATAAAACACCACGCCGATGCCTGCGCTCCCGGGAAATGGCGCATCGAAGTCCATGCAACCTGATTCGCCGTGCACGAGGCCGGGGTTACACCGCGCGTCGCGTAACCGGAACGCCGGTACCAGCGAATACCAGGCGAACTTCCCTTCGCGGGCGGACCTTGGGACGCCTTCACTTTCGGTTGATCCGCCGATGCAAAAAAACCGAGGAGTCGACCATGAATCACGAGCGTGAACCTTCCGGCGATCGCCGTCGCTTTCTGCATCTTGCGGCGGCCGGTGGTGCGCTGCTGGTCACCGGCGGCATGCTGCGCGGTCTGGTTGCCGCAGGCGCCAACACCGGCGCCGACGCACCCGGGTTGATCCGGACCACGCCGGGTGAGGTACTGCTGGAAATCTTTGCCGATGATGGTCGTGATCTTGGTGCGCAACACCTGCCGCGTCTGGTCCTGAGCGATGCCCAGTGGCATGGTCGCCTGTCGCCGGCGGCGTTTGCAATCCTGCGCCGTGGCGGTACCGAGCGTGCCTTCAGCGGTGCACACGAACGGCCCGCCAGCCGCGGCATCTATTGTTGCGCGGGTTGCGCAACGGCGCTGTACGACGACACCACCCAGTTCGACTCCGGCACCGGTTGGCCCAGCTTCTGGCAGCCGATTTCGCCGCACAACGTGATTGAGCTGAATGACACCAGCTTCGGCATGCTGCGCACGGAAATCCGCTGCGCGCGTTGCGAGGGACACCTGGGCCACGTTTTCGACGACGGTCCGCGGCCGACGGGCTTGCGCTACTGCATGAACTCACCGGCGCTGCGTTTTGTGCCGCGCACCGCTCGCCTTTCGTGATGTTCCCCATCCGGCGAAAGCCGGGATCCACATTGCTTCCCTCGCAAACCCGATGCGGGCGTTCCGTGCTTGCCGGCAAGGGCCGCTCGAATTGGAGCGCTACGAAATCACTGTTTCGCACGGATCAACGACCTGCGTTGCGTCTGTCAGCCGCTGGCCGGCAACACCGACAACACTTCTTCGACGGTGGTGAGCCCGCGCCGTACCTGGGTTGCCGCCGAAATGCGCAGCGGTTGCATGCCTTCTTCCAGCGCGAAGCCGGTGAACGCGGCAAGGTCGAGTTGCGCCGTGATCATGCCGCGGGTGCGCGGCGAGATCGTCATCATCTCGTACACGCCGGTGCGACCGAGGTAGCCGGTATTGCGGCATTCGAGGCAGCCAACCGGCGCGAACACTTCGGCCGGCGGCGGAATCACCCAACCGCGGGTCAGCACCGACCACGTATCCGGGTCTTGCCGGGCCTTGACCTTGCAGTGCGGGCACAGCGTGCGCACCAGGCGTTGTGCGACCACGCCGGCCAGGGTCGACTGGATCAGGTAGTGCGGCACGCCAAGGTCGAGCAGGCGGGTGATCGCCGACGGCGCATCGTTGGTGTGCAACGTCGACAGCACCAGGTGCCCGGTGAGCGAGGCCTGCACCGCCATCTGCGCGGTTTCGAGATCGCGCACCTCGCCGACCATGATGATGTCGGGGTCTTGCCGAAGCAACGTGCGCACGCCGGCCGCGAAGTCGAAGTCGATGGCCGGTTGCACCTGCGACTGGTTGAACTCCGGCGCCACCATTTCAATCGGGTCTTCGACCGTACATACGTTGAGTTCGGGGCGCGCCAGATGCTTCAGCGTGGAATACAGCGTGGTGGTCTTGCCGGAGCCAGTCGGACCGGTGACCAGCACGATGCCGTGCGGGCGTTCGACCATGTCGCGCCAGGCTTTTTCTTCTTCGTCGGAAAAGCCGAGTTGCGAGAACTGCTTGACCACGATGTCGGGATCGAAAATGCGCATCACGATCTTTTCGCCGAATGCGGTCGGCATCGACGAGATGCGCAGTTCCACTTCGCGCCCGCCGGTAGAACGGGTCTTGATGCGGCCATCCTGGGGACGGCGTTTTTCGGCGACGTCGAGGCGCGCAAGGATCTTGATGCGCGCGGTCACCGCCGTCATCACCGCGGGCGGCAGTTCGAACACCTTGTGCATCACACCGTCGATGCGGAAGCGGATCTGCCCGGCTTCGCGGCGCGGTTCCAGGTGGATGTCGGAGGCGCGTTGCTCGAACGCGTACTGCAGCAGCCAGTCGACAATGTGCACCACGTGGCGATCGTCGGCGCCGATTTCCCCGGACTTGCCAAGCTCGAGCAACTGCTCGAAGTTCAGGATGGCCGAGCCATCCATCGAGTCCTGCTTGGCCTCGCGCGCCTTGGCGATCGAGCGCTGCACGCCGTAGAACTCCATGAGATAGCGATGGACATCCAGCGGATTCGCCACCACGCGCTTCACTTCGCGCCGCAGCATCTGTGAAAGATCGGCGGCCCAATGCGTGTCGAAGGGTTCGGCGCTGGCGAAGGTGACGGTGCCGTGGTTGACCGCAACCGGCAGGATGCGATGGCGCTGCGCG
>DASSRT010000029.1:0-7347 GCA_035701705.1 Rhodanobacteraceae bacterium | reverse complement strand
CTCCACTTCCTTCGCCACGGACACGCCGTCCTTGGTGATGGTGGGGGCGCCGAAGCTCTTCTCGAGCACGACGTTGCGGCCCTTGGGGCCGAGGGTGGCCTTGACCGCGTTGGCCAGGGCGTTGACGCCGCGCACCATGCGCGAACGAGCGTCTTCGGAGAAACGGATTTCTTTGGCTGCCATGGGATTTATCTCTTCAAATGGAATTCTGAGTGCTCGATTGAGCGACGGGGAGAAGCGAGCGGGCGAAGCTCAGGCTAGGCGCGCGCCGGTGAGTGAACCGGAGTTGACTCTCGTCAATGAGGATTCGCGAATCCGGCGCAGCAACAACGCATGAGCGAGCTCCGCGACGCTTATCCTTCCAGCACGGCGACCAGATCATCTTCGCGCATGACGAGCAGTTCCTCGCCATCGACCTTGACCTCGGTGCCGGAATACTTGCCGAACAGCACCTTGTCACCGGCCTTGACCGCCATCGGGCGGACCTTGCCGTCTTCCTGGATCTTGCCGGTGCCCACGGCGACCACTTCGCCCTTGATCGGCTTTTCGGTCGCGGTGTCGGGGATGACGATGCCGCCGGCGGACTTGGTTTCCGCCTCAAGGCGCTTGACGATGACGCGGTCGTGCAACGGACGAAGCTTCATATCGACTCCAGCTACGTTGGGAATGGGAATGGTTGGCGTTGTTAGCACTCAACAACGACGAGTGCTAATTGTATGGCTTAAACCTGGGGTTTCAAGCCTCCGCAGGGCGGAAGAAGCGCAGTGTGGGGGTAACGCAGAAAGGCTGCTCGGGCACCCGGAAGCCGCCAGTGGCAGTCTGGCGCGGCTCGCCGGGCGGCGTCTGTGTCTGGGTCGGTCACGTATCTGAACAGTATTGGCGCTGGCGCAAGCTCGACGCCCAGGGAAGCTCTGATTTTGCTCGCCATCCCGGCGCAAGCCGGGACCCAGTGACTATCGCGCAACGCACTGAAACGCAAAGGCGCTGGGTCCCGGATATCGCTTCGCGACTGCGTTTGCAGGATTGCAAACGCGAACGCCGAAGGCGACGCCTAGCGCGAGCGCCATGGATGGCGCGAGTAATTCCGGGATGACGAACAATGAGATTGATCAGAGGTTTCCAAGGCTGGCGCCGGATTACGGCTTGTCCTGAGTGGCCGCGTGCGCCTCGCGGGCATCCCGCGCGTAGCGTTCTCCCTTGCCGATGGCCGCCGCGCTGCCTTCCACCTTCCACAGCGCGATGTCGGCGGATTCATGCTGCACATCCTGATTCCACTGATCGACCTTGCGTGCGGCGTCGCTGAGCATCTGTTGCAACGAAGCCTGTGAATACACATGGCCCCGCAGCACGAGCGCGACCGGGTTCCGCGTGGCGCGCACGTCCTTGAGGGGGTTGCTGGCCAGCAGCAGCAGATCCGCGGCCTTGCCTTTGGCAACACTCCCGTAGCGATCCTGCAGGCCGAAGAAAGCCGGGCCGTTCTCGGTCGCGGCAACCAGCACCTGCTGCGGCGTCAGGCCAGCCGCCTGATACGTTTCCATCTCGTCGTGCAACGCAAAGCCCGGGTAAATGTACGAGTTCAGGAAACCCGCGTCGGTACCGGCAAGGATCCGCACCCCGGCATCCTGCAGCATCGCCAGGATCCGTTGCTTCAGGGCGAACTGTTGTTTTTCGGCCGCACGTTGTTGTGCCGTCTGGTGCTTCGCTCTCTCGACGCGCCAAACCCACGTCTCGCGCAACCCGGGACCGATATATTTCAGCTCGCTATCGTGTTGATGCGCAGCGGCGTCGAAGGGGGCCATTTCGAACAGCGTCGGGGTCACGAACACGCCGCGTGAAGCCAGCCAGCGGTACCTCTCGCGGGCAACCTTCGGATCGAAGTCGCGCACGAACCGTGCCCGGGCCGTCGCCGCGTTGATCTTCCCCGCACGATAATCGGCCACGATTGCCGCTTCGTCCCGGGCGCCCAGCTTGATGGCGTAGGTGATGTGCTCGATCGAAGTCAGGCCGGCATCCACGGCTTGCTCGACGGTGACGCCCAGCGGGATGTGCGCCGAGGTCTTGAAACCCAGCGCCTTGGCCCGCGACACCGCGTACAGGAACAAGTCCGGCTTGAGGGTGCTTGCGGTCAGTTTGACGAAGTCTGCGTGCTGCGATTTGAGCTTTGCCAACGCGGCATCGACTTGCTCGCGGCTGCCAACCTCGAGCGTCCCCGTCCAGATGGGGTTGATGCCTTCCAGCTTCGCACCCGACGTAAAGAGTTGCGGCCCCAACAGCTTCCCGTCACGGATCTCGGGCCGCCATGACAGCACCGCATCCGCGATGTCGCCGGCGCAATCACGAACGGTGGTGACGCCGTTGGCCAAATACAAAGGCAGCACGGCCTGGTTTTCCGGAATGAGGTCCTTGCCGCCGCCAAAATGGACATGCATGTCCCACAGGCCCGGCATGACGTAGCGGCCCTTGCCGTCGACGGTCTGGCCCGCCTGCCACGTTTTGGCAATCTCGGCGTCGGATCCGACCGCCACGATGTCTTCACCACGCACGACCACTGCCTGATCCGGGACCGTTGTTGCATGCCCGACGTCCACGACGTTCGTGTGGCGGATGATCACATCGCCCTGGGACAGTGCGGCGAACGCCGGCGATGCCAGCGCGAACAGGGCGATCGCGGCGAACGGGATGAGCTTTTTCATGGGCTTGGCTCTCGGGTTGCTCTGACTTTGCTCGTCATCCCGGAATCGCGAAGCGATATCCGGGACCCAGTGTCTTTTCGCTGCACGAAGTTATACAAGAGTCACTGGGTTCCGGCTTGCGCCGGAATGACGAAAAGATGGATTGTTCGGACCTTCCCTGGGGTTGACGGGTGGGGCCGGGCAACGGGTGGAAAACAAGGGCAGTGCACTCATTGTGCGCCGGCATCGACCAGGATGCGTTCGATCTCCCGGTATCCGCGCTGGCGGGCGTGCTGCAGCGGCGTGACGCCCTTGCCGTCGGCGAGGTTCACGTCGGCGCCGCCGGCGACCAGCAGTTTCACGACCGCCACGTGAGCCGGGCCGCCCTGGCCAAGGATGATCGCTTCCAGCAGCGCGGTCCATTGCAGGTTGTTGACATGATTCACGTCGACGCCGGCATCGATCAGCGTGCGCACCGTTTCAACGTGGCCGCGCTCGGCTGCCGGAATCAGCGCCGTGCCGCCGTAGCGATTGGTGCTTGCGAGATCGGCGCCGTGTGCGAGTGTCATGCGCAGGATGTCGAGATGCCCGCGTGCACCCGCGTAGAGGTAGGGGCTGTCCTGGATCGCATCCTTCGCATTCACGTTGGCGCCGGCAGCGATCAGCGCGTGGGCAGCTTCGACGTGGTTGCCGTGGGTGGCGATCAGCAGCGCCGTTTGACCCGTGCGGTTGCGCGCGTCGACGTGCGCGCCATCCCGCAAGCTGGCGCGGAGCGCTTCGACGTCGCCATTCGCCGCGGCTTTCAGCAGGCGCTCGTCCAGCGGACGGCTGCCCGGGAACGCTGCCGCGGACGCGACCATCCCGATGAGCATGATGCAGGCGATGGAAACTCGTTTCGTCAGCATGGGGATTCCTCGTGCGCCACGCGCGTGGCGGGCGGGAAAGTTGTCCGGGGTGTCGGGGACATGCTAGAAGTGGCGCGAGACATTGAGAAACGAAATATTCAAATGACGGCCAGTGCCAAACCGAATAGACCGCTGTTCGATCCCGACCTGCTGCGGGCCCTCGTCACGGTCGCCGATTGCGGCAGTTTCACCACCGCCTCGGTGCGGCTGCACTCCACGCAATCGACCGTGAGCCAGAAGGTGCGCCGCCTGGAGGACATGGCGGGTCAGCGGCTGCTGGTGCGGGGCCATCACGATGTCCGGCCGACGGATCACGGCGAGAAGTTGCTGGCTTATGCGCGTCGCATGTTGTCGCTCAACGACGAGATGTGCGACGCGCTTGCCGGCGTGGCCGTGGCGATTGCCGTGCGCCTGGGCGTGCCGGAGGACTTCGTGGTGGGCCGCGCCACGCAGCTGCTGGCCGCGTTCAATCGCAGGCATCCACGGGTCAAGCTGGAGGTGACCACCGGTCTCAGCCGCGATCTCGCCGATGCCTACGACCGCGGCGAACTGGACTTGATCATTGTCAAGCAGCGCCGCAACAGCCGTGAATCCGTGGCGCGTTGGCCGGAGAAGCTGGTGTGGATCGACAGTGCCCGGCATCCCTCGATCCATCTGGAGCCGCTGCCGCTGGTGGCGTTTCCGCCGCGCGGTTTGTACCGCGACGAGATGATCCAGGCCGTGGAAAGCCGCGGGCGCACATGGCGGATCAGCTTCACCAGTTCCAGCCTGTTCGGCGTGCAATCGGCCGTGGCGGCCGGGTTCGGCATCAGCCTGCTGCCGGCGCGCGCGGTCACGAGCGGCCACGCGGTTCTGACGCGCAAAAGCGGCTTGCCCGCGATCGGCTCGATGGAGATCGCTGTGCTGCACCGGTCTACCGCGGATCCCGTGGTCAGCGAGCTTGGGCGCGAACTGGCAGGAATGCTGGAACGGCACCGGGATTGATGGCGGATTACCGGACAGCCGCCGACCATGCAGGTGGTGGCTGCTGGATCTCGCCGCGCCTGACGAGCAGGCGCTCGCCGGGCACGCCAGCCACCGCCGCGGCTCCGTTTGGCGCATCCATCACGATGAAGGTCGCCTCATTGCCGACGCTCAATCCGTAATCGGATTGGCCGATGGCAGCCGCGGCGGCATTCGTCGCCATATCCAGTGCGACCAGCAAGTCGTCATCGGTGTAGAAACCCGATCGATAGCCAATCAGCATGGCGCGCTGGAGCATGTCGCCGTTGCCATAGGGCCACCACGCGTCGCGGATGTTGTCGTTGCCGGCGAACATGCGCACGCCCGCCTCGCGCATGCGCAGCACGGGCGGGAAGGGGCGATCGCCCGGCGCGTTGGTCATGATGGCGATGCCGGCATCGGCCAGTGCGCGTGCGGTCCGATCGACGACCTCGAGCGGTACCTCGCCGAGCGCATAGGCGTGGCTGACGGCGACACGTCCGACCATGCCAAGCGCCTTGGTGCGTTGTGCGATCCGCAGCAACTGCTCGATGCCCTGCATGCCCGGTTCGTGCAGGTGGATGTCGATCTTCGCACCGCGCCGCTCGGCAATGCCGAACACCACGTCGAGTTGAGCGTCGGCATCCCCGTCGAAAGTCGTCGGGTCGATGCCGCCGATGACAGTGGCGCCTTCCTGCATGGCCGAATCCAGGATGTCGGCGGTGCCGGGGCACGACACCACGCCCGCCTGCGGAAAGGCGACCAACTCGATATCGACGATGCCGCGCCACTTCTCGCGTGCTTCCATCACGGCGTGCAGATGGGACAGTCCGGTGGTGGCGTCCACGTCGACGTGGCAGCGCATCGCGATGGTGCCAAACGCCGCCGCCTGCGCGATCAGCGCGTCAGCACGTTCCGCGACGGGACGTGCACCAGCAAGCAGCCGCTTCTCCGCGGCCAGCCGTTCGCGCAAGCTTTCCGTGGGGACATGAGGCTGCCAGCGGTCGCCCACGAAGCTCTTGTCGAGATGGATGTGTCCATCGACGAAGCCCGGCAACACCAGGTGGGCCTGGAGATCAATCACCTCGACCGCGCGGGCCGCATCGCACTGGCGTGCGATTTCGGCAAAGCGCCCATCCTGGACGGCAAGGCACAGTCGGTTGCCGTGGATATCCACGGCGTTGTCGAACAAACGGTCGAACATGGCGCACTCCTGGTGCCGCCTGGCCACCCGCGGCGAGTCGCGCGGATGGCGCGTCAGCGGGCATGGCCGGCAGGCCGGGTGGCACGCACCTTAGCGCGCGTTCCATGCATGCTCAAATGAAATGAATGGATGGCATTCATTTGATATGCGAATACTCACACCGCCCTGACGCTTGCACGCCTCGAAACCCTTTTACCCTGTGTCGGCGGCTTGTACCGTGTGGGTCCTGGAGCCGTGCGACGCGTTGCTCGGGCCGGCAGGAGAAGCCAGCGCCGGCGGACCATCACAAGAGGTTACTGCCCATGGATTTCATCCAACGCACCATCGACCTGGCCATGCAGAACGTGGAAGAGGGCGGGCGCCCCTTTGCCACCGTCATTGCCCGCAACGGCGAGATCGTCGCCGAGAGCCCGAACAGGGTGGCCCAGACCCATGATCCAACGGCCCACGCCGAGATCCTTGCCGTGCGCGAGGCCTGCCAGAAGCTCGGCACGGAAAACCTGGGGGATTGCGACATCTACATCCTGGCCAGCCCGTGCCCCATGTGCCTGGGCTCGCTGTATTACTGCAGTCCGAGGCAAGTCATCTACATCACGACCCGCGAGGACTACGCCCCGTTCTATCGCGACGACCGCAAGTACTTCGAGCTGGAGACTTTTTACGCCGAGTATGCCAAGCCCATCAGTGAACGCCGTCTGCCCATGATCCAGCAGAAACGCGATGCTGCCATCAAGGTCTACCAACGCTGGCAGCAGATCAATACCAGGTAAGCCTGGGTCTCCGGGACAGCCATGTAATTCCGCTTGGCGAAAACAGCGCCTTTGGGGTGCCACGCAGCGGCGTACCTGTGCGCGACCGGCCTGCAAGCTCATGACTTGCCGACGCAGTCGATGGCGCATTCTCCGGAAACCCAAAACCAACGCACCCATGGACGGCATCCCGTAGGAGCGGCGGAAGCCGCGACCGATGTTTGATTGCCGGCCACGCGGTCGGGCCTTCCGCCCCTCCTACACTCACGGACCGGCCCGATCTCGATACCCACCCATGACCGCCCTGCTGTGCTTTTCAACCTGCCCCGATGCCGACACCGCCGCGCGCATCTCCCGCGCGCTGGTTGAGGAACGCCTGGCCGCGTGCGTGAATCAGGTTCCGGGAATCCGCTCGACCTATCGCTGGCACGGCAAGATCCACGACGACGCCGAAGTGCTGTTGCTGATCAAGACCACCCGTGCGCGCTTCGAATCCGTGCGCGCGCGACTGGTCGAGCTGCATCCTTGCGGGGTGCCCGAGTTGGTCGCGCTCGACATTGCCGACGGACTGCCGGCGTATCTCGACTGGCTGGCACGCGAAACATCGGATCACGGCCCGGCTTAAAGCGGCGGGTTGCCACCCGCCCTACCGTAGGAGCGGCGGAAGCCGCGACCAACGCCACCATGCCGCTACCCGCCCTACCCAAGCTGCCGCGTGCCTGCCAAAATGACCGTACGTGCGGACCGGTGTGTTCGGTTCCACCCGGCTCGATGGTTGCCCAGATGTTTCCCCGACGATTCCTTGCCCGCCTGCTGATCCCGGCGCTGTTGCTGCT
>DASSRT010000028.1:0-11452 GCA_035701705.1 Rhodanobacteraceae bacterium | reverse complement strand
GCTTCATGCCCTTCAGCGCCGGATGCACCAATTTGCCGGCATCGACGTTCAGGCCACTGGCAAGGATCGCATCCTTGCGCCAGTTCTTCTGCGCGAGACGCTGCACGTATGGCAGGATCGCCGCCGAAATCGCCTGCGTGGAAGTCTGCGGCACTGCGCCGGGCATGTTGGTGACGCAGAAATGCGTGACGCCGTCGACGACGTAGGTCGGATCCTTCCAGCTGGTCGGCTTGGAGGTTTCGAAGCAGCCGCCCTGGTCGATCGAGATGTCGACCATCACGCTGCCCTTTTCCATCGACTTCACCATCTTGCGGGTGACGACGTGCGGCGCCTTGGCACTCGGCACCAGTACCGCGCCTACCACGAGGTCGGCGGTCGCGACTTCTTCGGCCACGGCGGATTCATACGCGTACAACGCCGTGACGTTGTCGCCCCAGGTGCGCGCCTGCGCGAGGCGATCCGGGCGCTTGTCGAACACCACGACGTTGCTGCCGCCGCGCGCCGCCAGCTTGGCTGCATTGCCGCCGGCGACGCCGGCGCCCAACACCACGACCTTGCCGCGCTCGGTGGCTGCGAGGCCGCCCAGCAGCTTGCCCTTGCCACCCTGCGGCTGGTGCAGCAGCGTGGTGCCGACCTGGGTCGCCAGCTTGCCGGCGACCACCGACATCGGCGTCAGCAGCGGCAGCGAACCGTCGGCTTCCTGCACGCTCTCGAAAGCCACGCCGGTCAAGCCGATCTTCAGCAGGGCCTTGGTCAGCTTCGGGTCCGGCGCGAGGTGCAGATAGCAGAACAACAGGTGGCGCTTCTTCAGCAACTTCAGGTCGCCTTCGATCGGCTCCTTCACCTTGACGATCATTTCCGCGGTGTCGTACAGCGTCGCCGCGTCGGGCACGATGTTGACGCCGACCTTGCGGTAACGGTCGTTGGCGAAGCCGCTCTTTTCGCCGGCGCCGGACTGCAGGTAGACATCATGGCCGTGACGGATCAGATCCGCGCAAGCGGCGGGAACGAGGGCGACACGGCCCTCCAGGGTCTTGGTTTCGGAAGGAACGCCGATACGCATGGAAAGCTTCCTCATGAGAGAATGGCGGGACAACATGCTGGAAACGCCGCGGCGAACTCTCCACCCTGCACCGTTCGACTGCCGCTGATTGCACGCGAACCCGGTCGCGCGACGCGCCGGAGTCACGGTCAAACCAGTCGGCAGGGATTGCGGCGCAAGTTTGTCGCCGCGGTGGATGCAAGAGTTCCTGCGGGCCACGAAACAACACGAGGATTATACATGAGCACCCCGAAGCACAGTCGCCTTCTGATCCTTGGATCCGGTCCGGCGGGCTACACCGCGGCCGTTTATGCGGCCAGGGCGAACCTGCAACCGACCTTGATTTCGGGACTCACACAGGGCGGCCAGTTGACCACCACCACCGACGTCGACAACTGGCCGGGCGATGACAAGGGCGTGCAGGGTCCGGAGTTGATGCAACGCATGGCCGCGCACGCCGCGCGCTTCAACACCGACACCATATTCGACCACATCCACACCGCCGACCTGCGGCAGCGTCCGTTCCGCTTGAAGGGCGACAGCGGCGAATACAGCTGCGACGCGCTGATCATCGCCACCGGCGCCGATGCCAAGTACCTCGGCATCGAATCCGAAAACGCCTTCAAGGGCAAGGGTGTGTCGGCCTGCGCAACCTGCGACGGCTTCTTTTTCCGCAACCAGGACGTCGCCGTGATCGGCGGCGGCAACACCGCAGTCGAAGAGGCCCTGTATCTCGCCAACATCTGCCGCAAGGTCACCCTGGTGCATCGTCGCGACAAATTGCGGGCCGAGAAAATCCTGCAGGACAAATTGTTCGAGAAGGCCAACGCCGGCAAGGTCGAGCTGGTGTGGAACCATACGGTCGACGAGGTGCTGGGCGACAACACCGGCGTCACCGGCTTGCGGCTCGTCAGCACCAGCGACGGCAGCAAGCGCGACATCGCGGTCACCGGCATGTTCGTGGCGATCGGCCACACCCCCAACACTGGCGTGTTCGAAGGCCAACTGGACATGCGCAACGGCTATATCCAGATCAAAAGTGGTCTGGACGGCAACGCCACCGCGACCAGCGTGCGCGGCGTGTTCGCCGCCGGCGATGTCGCCGACCACGTCTACAGGCAGGCCGTCACTTCAGCCGGTTTCGGCTGCATGGCCGCACTCGACGCGGAGAAATTCCTCGATTCGATCGGCTTGACCGGCTGACGTCGCGGCACCCAACAGGGCGCCATCCAGCGACCTGTTCAACCCTCCAGCGCGAACAACTCCCGCTCGCCGGCATCGCCGCTTATCTGGTGCAAGCCGACGCTGTGGAACTCGATGCCGGAACCGGCGCACAGGTCGCGCACTTCGGCCGACGCCAGCACTTCGCCGGACTGCGCGGCTTGCAATATGCCCTTCCCGATTTTCACGGCCTTGCCGTCGAGTCGGCCGCCGGCACGCACGCCTTCGCCGGTGTGCAAGCCGATCCGGATTTCGATCTGCATCTTGTCGCGCATTTCCTTGCGCAAGGATTGCGCGAAGCGCAGCGCGCGCGCAGGGCCGTCGAAACTCACCATCAGGTCGTTGCTTTCCTGCACCACGGCGCGCCCATGGAACTTGCGCAATGCCTCATGCAGGATCGTGCGCCGGCGGGCTCGCCACTCGTTCCAGCGCACGCTGCCGAGCTTGGCGACCAGGTTGTCTTCGTCGGGGACATCCGCCAACAGGACGGTCGTCAGCAGCGTGCCGTCCGAATGGCCCCCGCGCGCCGCGGCGAGAAACGCCTCGATCAGCGCGAGCGGCTCGTGGTCACCGGGCAACAGTACGTCCATGTCGCTGCCGGGCAGCAGTTCGAAGCGCGCCCCGCGGATGTGTTCGGCGAGATAGCGCCCGTGCGCGACCGGCACCACGTCGAAGCCCTCGCGGTGGATGATCAGCGTCGGCGCGGAGATGGCATTCAGCACTGCACGCGCGTCGAAATTGATGATGTACTGGAACTCCGCGCCCGCCCGCCGCGGCGAATAGGCCGCGCGCTGCATGCGCGTCATCCAGCGCACGTACGCAGGGTCGCCCGCCAATGCCGGCCGCGTGCGGGCAATCATTTTTTCGGTGCCCCAGTACTGCTCCCACACGGCCGCAAGTTCGGCCGCGCGTTCGTAGGATTCGCCGGCGGGGTAACCCGGCGCGACGCGAAAGCGCGCGCTGGTGTTGCACAGGATCAGCGCACGCACGCGCTCGGGACGGCTGCTGGCAAACAGCATCGCGGCGGACGCGGCGTCGCGTTCGGCCAGCAGCACGACATCGCGCGCGCCGACGTCATCGAGCACCGCCAGCATGTCGTCGAGCCAGTCTTCCCAGGTGGGCGGCAGGTCCGCAGGCAAGGGGTCCGAAATGCCGCAGCCGCGGCGGTCGAACAGGATCAGGCGACAATTGCCCGCCAACCGCTGCAGTATCTCGGCGCTGGGATCGTAATCCCAGAGCATGTCGATGCAGCGGCTCATCGGATTCACCAGCAGCAGGTCGATGGGACCGTCGCCGACCACCTGATAGGCGATGTCGCCCAGCGCGGTGCTGGCATACCGTGTGACGGGTGCTTCCATGTATCTGTTGCCGCTTGCAGCCGGGGAACTCTCCGGCGGGCATTCTACGTGCGCGCTGCATGCCGGGTCCATGCGCGGAGTCACTTACCGAAATGGGAACAGCTGCCTAGAATGGCAGCATGCTGACGCTGCGCACGCACGAGTCGATCGGCGAGATCGCTGCCGCGGACTGGGATGCCCTGGTCCCGGACGACAATCCGTTCGTGAGCCATGCCTTCCTCGCCGGGCTGGAACGCAGCGGTTGCATCCGCACCGGGTTCGGCTGGCGGGTCCAGCACCTGAGCCTGCACGATGGCAATGCCATGGTCGGCGCATTGCCGCTGTACCTCAAGGGCAATTCGCACGGCGAGTATGTGTTCGACTGGGCCTGGGCCGACGCGTGGGAACGCGCCGGTGGCGAGTACTACCCGAAGTTGCTGTGTGCGTCGCCCTACTCGCCCGTCAGCGGACCGCGACTGCTGGCCGGATCTGGCCCGGATGCCGCCAGCCGGCGTCGCGCCCTTGCCGCGGGTTTGCGCGAACTGACCGATCAGGCCGGATTGTCCTCGGTGCACGTGGACTTCCTCCGCGAGCAGGAAGCGGACGCCTTCGACGATGCCTGGCTGGCGCGCAGCGATTGGCAATTCCAATGGGACAATCCGGGTGGCTGGCGCGATTTCGGCGACTACCTCGATGCACTGACCCACAAGCGCCGCAACGCCGTGCGGCACGAGCGCTCGCAAGTCGAGCGGGCCGGGCTCGAATGCGAGTTCCGTGACGGTGGCACGCTCGCCGACGCGGATTGGCGCGCCATGCATCATCTCTACAGCCACACCTTCGACGAGAAGGGCAACACGCCGACGCTCACGCTCGATTTCTTTCGCTATCTCGGCGCGGCCTTTCCCGGACACTCGCACGTCGCCTTCGCGCGTCGCGACGGCGCGATCATCGCCGGCGCCTTGTTCCTGTCCAGCCACGACACCCTGTACGGGCGCTACTGGGGCGCGTTCGACGCGATCCCGGGCCTGCATTTCGAGCTCTGCTACTACCAGGGCATCGAATACTGCCTGCGGCTCGGCTTGCGCCGTTTCGAACCGGGCGCGCAAGGCTTGCACAAACTCGCGCGAGGCTTCCTGCCGGTGCGCACGCATTCGCGGCATTACCTCGCCAACCCGCAATTTCGCGCGGTCGTGCGCGCGGCGCTGGAGCGCGAAGCCGTCCAGCTCGAAATGCGCGGACGCGAACTGCTGGAACACTCGCCGTTCGCGCAACGCGGCGACGAACCGTGATCCGGATCGCGCGACTGGATGATCTCGCCCCGGAGGGTTTTCCGGATCCAGTCAACGCGCTGGCCGATCCCAACGGCCTGCTGGCATTCGGCGGCGACCTGTCGCCGCAGCGGTTGCTGGCGGCGTATCGCCACGGCATCTTTCCGTGGTATTCCGAGGGTGACCCGCTGCTGTGGTGGTCGCCCGATCCGCGTTGCGTTTTTGCCAGCGATGGCATCCACGTCTCGCACAGCCTGCGCAGGGCGCTGCGCAACTCGAACTGGCAGTGGAGCATGGATCGCGCCTTCGAAGCGGTGATGCGCGCCTGCGCGGCACCACGATCGCATCAGGACGGCACCTGGATCACGCCGGACATGCTCGTCGCGTACACCAACCTGCACCTGCTTGGCCACGCACACTCGCTGGAAATATGGGACGGCGACAGCCTCGTCGGCGGGATTTACGGCGTCACCGTGGGCCGCGCGTTCAGCGCGGAATCGATGTTTTCGCTGCGCCCCAACGCTTCCAAGGCCGCGCTGGTGGCGCTGGCGCAGATCCTGCGGCAACGCGGGTTTCCGATGATCGACGCGCAGGTTCCGAACCCGCACCTGCTGCGGATGGGTGCACGCACGATTCCTCGCAGTGAATACCTCGCGACCCTCGCGGCGCTGGTCGCAGCGCCCGCCCCGCGCGACTGGCCGCGGCGC
This sequence comes from Rhodanobacteraceae bacterium, assembly GCA_035701705.1. GTDB lineage: Bacteria > Pseudomonadota > Gammaproteobacteria > Xanthomonadales > Rhodanobacteraceae > 66-474. The sequence continues at coordinate 5,877 of DASSRT010000028.1, read as the reverse complement.
CTTGCAGCGGTGCGCACGCTGGCCTGAATTCCCGCGCCGAATGGCGTACATTGGCCTTCCGGACACCCACGAGGAGCACGCCATGACCGAGCCATCGGATCCCTTCAAGGCCGCCAAGGATGCCGCCACCTCAGGCCAGCGCTTCAGCCGCGGGGTGATGGATTCCGCCCAGCAAATCTGGCTCGCCGGACTGGGCGCGCTGTCGCGAACCCAACAGGAAGGCGGCAAGTTCTTCGACGCGTTGGTCGAGGAAGGCGTGCGCATCCAGGAGAAGACCCACGCCTACACCCAGGAACAGGTGCGCACGGTGCGCGAGCAATCCGGGCCGTGGCTGGAAGGCGCGCGCAAGCGTACCAGTGAGGCGGTGGGCAAGCTGGAGCAGGCATTCGACGCGCGCATTGCGCGTGCGGTGAAGCGGATGCAGGTTCCCACGCACGCCGACATCGAAGCGCTGTCTTCCCGCATCGACGCCCTGACACGCGAGCTGCAATCGGCCCGCGCCGCGCGTGGCAATCCGGCTCCGCGAAAGTCTGCGCCACGCAAGCCCGCAGCCAGCAAACCCACCGGCAAGGCTTGACGCGACTACCCGGCGCGCGTGGCTGCCACAGCAGCCACGCCCAGCCGCCCACTGCCCGACCGGACGCCCATGCCATGCCCGATGACTTGACCGCCGAATTCGCCCGCGCCACCGAGGACGTGAAGCGGCTGTCGGCACGCCCCGACAACGACACCCTGCTGAAACTCTACGCCCTGTACAAACAGGGTTCGGACGGCGACGTGCATGGCGACAAGCCGGGATTCTTCGACTTCGTCGGCACCGCCAAGCACGAGGCGTGGACGAAGTTGCAAGGCATGCCGCCGCAGGATGCCCAACGCCAGTACATCGAACTGGTGCGGCAACTCCAGGCAGGCGAATGAAACGTCGCCAGGGCGCGCAGTCGCGGATCAGTCGCCCCGCCGTGACCGGGCTGCCGCGATGGCCGTGGCCAGGTCGCGTTCGCGCTCGCTCGCTGCAGCTGCCAGTCCGGCACGCGCACCTTCGCGATCGGCGGCGTTGCGGTTCTGGCTGAGCTTGTAGCGCCCGACCAGGCTGTCGATTTGCAGTTCGATGCCGATGATGTGGCGCATTTCTGCGCGCACGTAGTCATCCGGCGCATCGCTGACGCGCCATTGCGGCTCGCGGCCAGCCTCATGGCGATCGACCAGGCGCAGCAGCAGCTGGTAAAGGCGCGCGTCATCCTCGAAACACGAAAGCGTCCCGCGCGCCTCGATCGCAAGGTAATCCCAGGTCGGCACCTGGCGCGGATCCTCGCGTTTGCCCGGATACCACGAGGGTGACACGTAGGCGTGCGGGCCCTGGAAGACCACCAGCGCCGGGGCGCCGCCTGCGGGCACTTGCCACTGCGGGTTGTAGCGCGCGAGATGCCCGACCAGCGTGCCATGCGGGCCGCGTTCGGCGTCCAGCTCCCACGGCAGGTACGAGGTCGCGAAGCCGGACTCTGGCTGCGTCACCAACATGCCGAATGCCATCTGCTGCAGCGCGGCGTGCAGCACTTCGGCGCGGTCTTCGCGAAAGGCGGGACTTGGGTAGGCCATGGCGGGATGATCCAGGCGCGTCAGCGTCGGGTAACGGGCTTGATTTCCGGGCCTTCGTGGCGACGGTCCCAGTCGCGCAGTTCTTCACGCAAGCCGGCGATGCGCTGGCGTCCGAGCGCGTTGTGGTCTTCGTCCAGCAAGTCGCCATCCAGCAACTCGGCGATGCGCTGCGCTGCCGGCAACATCGTGTCCCACGCATCCAGCGCCGGCAACGGACCGGGCAGCGTGATGAAGAAACTCAGGCCCGGCGTGGCCAGATCGGCGATCCGGTCCATGTCGAAGTAGCCGGGCTTCATCATGTTGGCCATGCTGAAGACCGGACCAGCATCGGGCTTGCCATCGACCAGCCGGTGGAAGATCCGCATGGCGCCGAAGCGCAGCCCGGCCTTCTCGGCGGCAACGACGATGTCGCTGCCGCGCAGCGATTCCCCGCGCGCCGTCACGTACAGGGTCACGATCTTGTCGACCGGGAATCCCGGCGGACGCTCGCCACCCGTGGGCGCGCTGCGGCGGCCTTCGGTGACTGCGGCGCCGAGCCGGTGCAGCTCGCGTTCCAATGCCACGTCCAGTTCGCCCTGCTCGGGCGGCACGTCATCGTCGTCGGCATCTTCGGTGCCGCTGGTGTCGCCCAGCACCGGTTCGACGCGCGCGTCCCCGCGCTTGTGGAACGGCAACCGGCGGCCCTGCTCACGCGGACGCGCGAAGAAATAGATGCCGGCGAGGATCAACACCCCGATGACAACGAGGATGATGCGCAAGCTGCTGGCGGAGACCGCGTCCATGGCGCTGAATCTAGCAGCGAAGACGGTGCCGGTGAAACTACGCCGCCACACCCGCCAGCTTGGTCGCCTCCGCCAGGTCCACCTGCACCAGCCGCGATACGCCGGGTTCGCGCATCGTCACGCCGCACAACTGGTAGGCCATTTCCATGGTGGCCTTGTTGTGGGTGACGACCATGAACTGCACCTTTTCCGACATGTCGCGCACCAGCTGGCTGAAACGGCCGATGTTGCCTTCGTCCAGCGGCGCGTCCACTTCGTCCAGCAGGCAGAACGGCGCCGGATTCAAATTGAAGATCGCCATCACCAGCGCCACCGCGGTCATCGCCTTCTCGCCACCGGAAAGCAGCGAGATATGCGTGTTCCGCTTGCCCGGTGGGCGCGCCATCATGGTGACACCGGCGTCGAGCAGATCTTCGCCGGTCAATTCGAGGTAGGCGTGGCCGCCGCCGAACAGTTTCGGGAACAGGTCCTGGAAACCGGCGTTGACGCGATCGAAAGTGTCCTTGAAGCGCTGGCGGGTTTCGCGGTCGATCTTGCGGATCGCATTTTCCAGCGTTTCCAGCGCGCTGCCGAGGTCGGCCATCTGCGCGTCGAGGTATTGCTTGCGTTGCGCTGCCTCGGCGTGCTCGGAAATCGCGGCGAGGTTGACCGGTTCCAGGCGCGTGATGCGCGCTTCGAGATCGCTGATCTTTTCGCGCCAGGCATCCGGTTGCACTTCGTCGGACAGACTTGCCAGCAAGGGTTCGAGTTCCATGCCGGCCTCGTGGATCGCGGCCGCCAGTTGCTCGGCGTGCAGGCGCTGTGACTGCTCCTGCAAACGCAACGCTTCGAGCGCATCGCGTTCATCGGCCATCGCCTGCTCGGCGGCTTGCCGTGCCTGCTCGTGTTCGCGCAGGGCGGCGGTCGCTTCCTCGACCACGCGACGCGCTTCGACCAGTTTGCGATCGACGCTGAGGCGCTGGTCGAGGCAGGTCTGGCGTTCCTTCTCCAACGTTGCAACCGGGTCGCTGCCGGCGGCGAGTTGCGCGTCGACTTCCGCGCGGTGACGCTCGATCTGTTCGCGCTGCGCGCGCATCCGCGTCAAGGACTGTTCGAGCGCAGCCAGCGTGACGCGCTTGGACTCCAGCGCGATCGCATGGCGATGTGCGGCATCGGAGGCCTCCTGCGCATCCGAGCGTGCCGCTTCGCGGCGTTCCAGCAATTGCCGGCGTTCCGAATCCAGCGCCACGCGCGCCTGTTCGTGCTCGCCCATGTGGCCGACCGCGGCTTCCATGCGTGCTCGCGCAGCCTGCAGCAGGCCTTCGTTCTCCGCGAGTGCGCCCTCAATTTCCGTGTGTTCTTCGTCGATCGCCGCGAGGCGTGCGCGGGCACTGTCGATGCGCCCCTGTCGGCTCTGCATCTCGCCCGCCAGTTCCGACAGGCGCCGGTTCGAGGAGTACGAATCGCGCTGGGCGTCGTCGCGCGCCTGTTCGGCCGCACGCCGCTGGTCACGCAGTTCGGCCTGATGCGCCTGCGCTTCGGTGATCCTTTGTTCCACTGCCGCCAGTTCCGCACTGGCCTCGTGCAGATCGCGTTCACGCCCAAGCACGCCGACCTGGCCGCCCTCGGCACGCCGTACCCGCGCAAAGCCGGGACCCAGCCACACGCCGTCACGGGTGATCACGGTGTGCGCGGGCGCCAACCCGGCGGCCAGTGAACGCGCCTGCTCCAGCGAATCAGCCGTGCGCACGTTCGCCAGCAATGCACGCGCCGCGGCGGGGCCCTGGACTTCCGCCGCCAGCGTGCCGGCGACGTCCACATCCAACGCGTTCCCCGTTCCAACGAGCGTAATGTCGAAATTGGACACCCCGGCAAGCTCGCTGGACAGAACGGCCGGATCGTCCACCAGCACGCCTTCCAGCAAGCCGGCCAGTACGGTTTCCACCGCGCGTTCCCAACCGGCGTTGACGGTCAGCTTGGCACCGAGGCGTTCGCCGTCGGCGAGTCCGACTTGCTGCAACCAGTCCCGCGCGGCATCGCGATCGCGCCCGAGCGCGGCCCGCTGCAGTGCTTCCAGCGAAGCCAGCTTGCCGCGCAGGGCCTGCTTCTGGGTGTTGGCCTCGGCCAACGCGGATTGCAACTGGCGCTCTTCACCCTGCAGGCGTTCGGCATCGGCCTTGTGCCGTTCAAGATTCGCGGCGTGGGTATCGACCGCGGCCTTGCAGGTCGCGTGTTCTTCGGCGAGTCCCTGCGCTGCCGTGGCCAGGGCATCGAGGTCGTACTTCGTGCGCTCGTTGCGCAAGGCCTCGCGGCGACGCGAAAGATCCAGCGCCTGGCGATCCAGATGGTCGATGTGGGTACGTTCCACTTCGGCCTCGCGCGAGGTCGTCGCGGCCTGCCCGCTGTGCGCTTCCCAGCGCTGCTGCCAGGCCGCGTGCGCAGCCTCGGCCTCGGCCAGCGCCTGCGTCGCGCCGGATTCGGCGTCGCGCAATTCATCGGCCCTCGGCGTGGCTTCTGCTACCGCCGCCTGCAACTCGTCGTGCTGGGCCGTATCGGTGCGCAAGTGGTCATCGAGTTCCGCCAGCGCGCGCCCGGATTCCTCGTGGTCGCGCTGCAGGCGTTCCATCATTTCGCGATGGTGCTTGATCTGTTGTTCGATCCGCGCGACTTCCGCACCGACCTGATAAACCTCGGCCTGCACCGCGTTCATGGCTTCGCTGTATTGCTGGTGCGCCTCGCGGCCCTTCTCGATTTCGGCCTCGAGATGGCGCTGTCCCGCAAGCTTGCCTTCCAGCGCGGTCTGGGCCTCGCCGAGCGCCTGCCGGTGCGTGTCCAGCTGCGCGCTGACCGCACGATATTCGAGCCCACGCAGCTCGGCGCCGCGCAACGCGTGTTCTTCCTTCAGCTTCTTCCAGCGCTCGGCGGCGCGAGCCTGGCGGTTCAGGTGATCGAGTTGTTTCTCGACTTCCTCGCGCACGTCCTTGACGCGATCGAGGTTCTCGCGCGTCGCCTTGATGCGGCTTTCGGTTTCCTTGCGGCGCTCCTTGTAGCGCGACACGCCGGCGGCTTCTTCGAGATGGATGCGCAGCTGCTCGGGGCGCGATTCCACGATTTCCGAGATCACGCCCTGCTCGATGATCGAATAGCTGCGTGCACCAAGGCCAGTGCCGAGGAACAGATCGGTGATGTCGCGGCGGCGGCAGCGCACACCGTTCAAGTAATAGTCCGATTGCGAATCGCGGCCGACACTGCGCTTCACCGAGATTTCATTGAAGCTGGCGTACTCGCCGCCGAGCGTGCCGTCGGAATTGTCGAAGATCAGCTCGACCGTCGCCTGCCCCACCGGCTTGCGCCCGGACGAACCCGAGAAGATCACGTCGGTGATCGCCTCCCCGCGCAGGCGACTGGCGGCGCTCTCGCCCATCACCCAGCGGATCGCGTCGATGATGTTGGACTTGCCGCAGCCGTTGGGGCCGCAAATGCCGGTGAGGTTGGTGGGGAGGTGCAGGACGGTCGGATC
>DASSRT010000027.1:0-4336 GCA_035701705.1 Rhodanobacteraceae bacterium | reverse complement strand
CGAACGCCTCGCTGAAGGTGTAGAGCGGGCTGGTGCCGAGATCCCCGAACACCACGCCGATCGCGCCAATCACCATCAAGCGCAGGGCTTTCTTGTCCCCGCCGGTTTCCGTGGTCTCATCGGCCTTCGTCTGCATCATCGCCCCAATGCCGCCCGCAAGGCCTTGCGGATGATCGCTTCGGCATCATCGCCATCTTCCGCCGCCGCCGCCGCGAGACGCGCGGCTTCGGTGGGTTTGTAGCCCAGCTGCTGCAACGCCGCTTCGGCTTCGCTGCGCGGATCGCGCGCCAGCGGTGCGGGCGTACCGGCTTCGGCGCCACCGGTTGCGACTACCCGGTCGCGCAGTTCCACCACGATGCGCTCGGCGGTCTTCTTGCCGATGCCGGGGATCCGCGTCAGCGCGGCCACGTCGCCCGCCTGTACCAGCCGCGCAAATTCGTTGGTCGACACGCCCGACAACACCGCCAGCGCGATGCGCGCGCCGATGCCGGACACCTTCTGCAGGTTGCGGAACAGCGCGCGTTCGTCTTCGTGCAGGAACCCGTACAGCGCGACCGTATCTTCCTTGTGCGCGTAGTGCGTCAGCAGGGTCACGTCCTTGCCGACATCCGGCAGGTCGTAGAGCGTGGACATCGGCACTTCGAGTTCGTAACCGACGCCGTGCACATCCAGCACGATCCACGGCGGCCGCTTGCCGATGAGTGTTCCGTGCAGTCGTCCGATCATGCGGGCACCTTCCGATTGGGCAAGCGCAGACCGGGGCCTGGATGAAGTGTCGCGCACCCCCTTCCAAAGGAAGGGGGTCGCCGTGCGGCGGTGGAGGGATGCACAGGAGGCGAAAGGCCATCCCCCTCAATCCCCCTTCGCAAGCGAAGGGGGAAGTTGAACCGGGGAGCGCCCACTTTGCGCATGACAGACTTGACGGCGTGTTTCATCGCCGCCGCCCCCATGCCGCTGCGGAAATGCCGGTGCGCGCTTCGCTGGCGCGCAGGTGCGCGTGCGTGATCGCGATCGCCAGCGCGTCAGCCGCATCGGCCTGCAACGGTTCATGCAGATTCAACAGGATCCCCACCATGTGCTGCACCTGTTCCTTGCCCGCGTGGCCCTTGCCTACAACCGCCTGCTTGATCGCGTTCGGCGCGTATTCACTGACGGGCAAGCCGCAGCCGACCGCCGCGCAAATCGCGGCGCCCCGAGCCTGCCCCAGCTTCAGCGCGGAGTCGGCGTTCTTGGCCATGAACACGCGTTCGATCGCGGCCTCGGCCGGCGCCTGCGCGCCGATGATGTCGATGAGCTCGTCGTAGATGCGTTTCAGGCGCAATGGAAACGTCTCTTCACCGGCCACCTTCAGCGTTGCGCGGAACACGCAACGCAGTTTCCCCGTGGCATCGGCCTCGATGATACCGACACCGGTGCGCTGGCTGCCCGGGTCGATCCCGAGGATGCGCAGGGGCGCGGCCACAACCAAGGTCATTCCGCGGGCAGGTCGGCGTTGGAGTAAACGTTCTGCACGTCGTCCAGCTCTTCCAGACGCGCGAGCAGGCTCTTCACGGCATCGGCAATGTCGGCGGCCACCGGCACGTCGAGTTCGGCGCGCCGCGTCACTTCGGCGTGGCCCGGCTTCAGCCCGGCCGCTTCCATCGCCGCGCGCACCGACTCGAAGGACTCCGGCGAGGTGATGACGTCGATCTGGCCATCTTCCGGCCACACCTTCACGTCGTCGGCGCCGGCCTCGATCGCGGCATCGGTGATCCTGTCTTCGCCGGCGCCGGCCTCGTAGGACAACACGCCCACCTTGTGGAACAGATACGCCACCGAGCCATCGGTGCCGAGATTGCCGCCGAACTTGGCGAAGGCGTGGCGCACGTCGGAAACCGCGCGCTGGCGATTGTCGGTGACGCACTCGACCAGCACCGCGATGCCGCCGGGCGCGTAGCCTTCGAAATGCAATTCCTCGTAGGTGACGCCTTCGAGTTCGCCGGTCGCCTTCTTGATCGCGCGGTCGATGTTGTCCTTCGGCATCGACGCCACGATGGCCTTGTCGACCGCGGTGCGCAACCGCGCATTGCCGTTGACGTCACCCCCGCCGGCACGCGCCGCGACCATGATCTCGCGGACCAGCTTGGTGAACATCTGGCCGCGCTTGGCGTCTTGCGCGTTCTTGCGGCCGGCGATGGAAGGACCTCGACCCATGGGTAATACCGTCAGCTGAAAGGGTGAGAGTTTAGGGAAACCGCGGCCATCGCGCCATGCCGTGGCCCGGCCCGTGGCCTGTCTGGCTCTGTCCAGCCGCGATCGGTGCTGCCACCCGATGTCAGCGGCGCGCGTAGCGCGTTCACCGGATCAAGTTTGCTGGACGGCCGATCCGTACGTCACGCAGGCAACCCGTCACTTGGTAGCCCTGCCAGGCAGGTAGTGGTTGCCAACGCGGTGAAAATTGAAAAGCACGGATGGATTTACTTCCAGCACGCCCTCACGTCCGCCTGACCTAATGACTAATGGAAGTCCGAGCTCAAGCACGCGCTGGTCACCCACGTAGGTCATCATGGTGTCACGCTCGCAGTACGCAGCCTTGGCTTGCGGCGGCGGCTTGGACAACGGCGCCCGGTCGCTTGGCTTAAGTGTGGGATCGGGTTGAGGCACCAGCATGCCCTTCCTTGCCACGAGCCACCCGCAGTTCTCGATCTTTGCTTGCGGAGCGGCGAACGCGGGCTTAGGTAGCGCCATGATCACGGCGACAAATGCAAGCACTGTGCCCTTTGCGAAGACGGCATGAGGCTTCGCGCCAGACGGTGGCGAGTCGTGCATGTCATGAACCGTCGGGTTACGCATAACCACATCCGTCCAACGCCCGCGGGTAAGCTGCACGAGCGCCGCATAGCGGGGTAAGCGTCCGCTTGACCGAGTTGTCAGGCACCAAGCACCTCCAAGACAACGCCAGTGCCATTGCACTTTGGCGGAAACACGAACTTGAACGGCGCACCAGGAACGGCAAATTGCAGCGCTGCGTGTGACGCAAGAAACGATAGCGCCAGTGGTTCGCCCGAACCAAGCCGTACAACACCATCGACAGGAAGCACGCTGGCACTCGAAAAGACCCTACTCCAAACGTGAGAATTAATGGAAGGGAAGCTTGTGGTGATGTGAACGGATCGACGCTGTCGGATTCCGGCACAAGGGCGACTCGCACATGGCTTCGCATGAATGCCATTTCTTGGTGCCTATCAAGGTGTCAGCCAACACCAGGATGTCCGAATGCGCGCCACACCTGCGCGTTCAGTTCGTCCTCCATGGCCGGTGCCCCGGCCGCATGGTTGGCAGCATGCAGGGCCTTCGCGCAACCCACAATTTCCTGCGAAAGCGGCAAGCTGGGATCGGGTAACGGGAACTGTTCGACGTACTGCGTGATGAAGCGCCGCCGCCCGGCATAGAGTTTGTTGTTGAAACGGCGATCGTAAAACGCCTCTGCGAAAGTTGAATTGGCCACCGCGGCCGCGAGCCACAACAAGTCGACAGCGTCCGCACGGCTGGCCACCATCCAGTAGCAGTCACCGTTGACAACCGAGCCCTCAAGATCCATCCAGAACGTTGGCCGCTCCGAGATGTCCCGGAACACCAGTTTCGGCAGTGCCCAAGCCTGGGGATCCTGGGGAACCCACAGCTCGTACCACTCCCGCCCGGCCGCATGCACGTAGCTGCGGCGTTCGAGCGTGGCGCGATGGGATTCCAGATAAGCCTGACTCTTTGGAAAATCCGCCAGCGGAATCGCCTGTCGCTGCCCATGCACGACTGCGTGCGGATACAGGATCTCGCGTGTATGTCTTGCGGCCACGGAGCGGAAGCGCCCGGCGACATGATGCGTCGTCAGCGGCCGCAACAGTTCCGGCTTCTGTTCGGCAAATGCAGCGTCCCAGTCGTGACGAATGAACACCTTGTCCGCACAGGTTTTCACGCCAACCCGGATTTTTCCGATATCCCCGAACCGCCTCCATGTGCGGCGGGCAACAGTGTCCAGCCAGCGATCTCCCGAGGCGGAACGTATCCGCCAGACCTCGTCGTTCGCGCCGGAATTGTCGAGGGTTCCGTGCTGCACCTTGAAGCGCCGCCCGTCCCCGACTTCGACAATCCCCTCGCGCTCCAGCGCAGCGAGTGGATCGGGGGCATGCGCTGTGCCGGGCTCCTTCACTTCATAAATTGAAGTGAAGCGCGGTGAATCGGATTGCCCTGTCGCACGTCCGCGTGCAGCGATCACCGCAGGGAGAACCGCTGCATCGAACAGCCGGGTGTCACCCAGATCCCACACATGGCGAAGGCTGAAGTGCTCTCGCAACGCGGC
>DASSRT010000026.1:0-3327 GCA_035701705.1 Rhodanobacteraceae bacterium | reverse complement strand
GGCGGGAGGCCGGGGGGCTGAGCCAATGGACATTTTGCGCGGGCGACAATCGTCCACGTCGGACGGTCATGGGGGCAGGGATTGGGTGCAGGGTGGCAAGGTTCGTTCCACCCATGCACATGATGCACGGATCTGGTTGCGGAGATTACGAACGCCGTCGAGGTACATCAAGCGGAGGCTGATGGGCAGAACCCGGCCATCGCGGTCAAGACGATTCTGCGAGCCGTCCGGATTGCACGCAGTGACCGTTAGGGAACCTCTGATTTTGCTCGTCATTCCGGCGACGTGGCGCGCAGGAGCGCGCCCGAACAGCGCAGCTGGCCCGAAGGGCGAGCGCCATGGATGGCGCGAGTAAAGCCGGGATCCAGTGACGTTTTCCCAACGCGTCGAAAAGCAAAGGCACTGGGTCCCGGATATCGCTTCGCGACTGCGTTTGCAGGATTGCAAACGCGAACGCCGAAGGCGGCGCGTAGCGCGAGCGCCAGGGATGGCGCGAGTATTCCGGGATGACGAGCAAAATCAGGGCTTCCCTAACGTGTGACGAAGCAAACGATCAGCGCCACCGCCATCGCGATCATCACCAGCAGCGTCAACGTGATTCCGGCAACGCGTCCGAATGAGAGGCCGGGGTTGGACGACAACCCCAACGCGTGCAGCACGCGTGCCACCAGCAGGGTAATCCCGAACACGTGCAGCCAGACCGGCTGGAACTGTTCGAAGGCCAGCAGCGCCAGCATCAGCAGCGCCAGCGGCACGTATTCCGTCGCATTGCCGTGCGCGCGGATCGCGCGCGCGAGCGTCTCGTCGCCACCCGTGCCGAGGCCGACGCGCCGCGTGTTGCGCAGCCACATCACCCGCATCGCCAGCGCCAGCATCAGCAGCGCGTTCAACGCGATGTAGAAACCCGCAAGTTGCATGGTTCACTCCTTCCCGGCAGGCAACTGCCAACGCCAGACGGCGAACGCCGCCCCCGCGACCGCGATGAACACAAGCGCGATCGCAGCCGGCATGCGCACGCCCCACCAGTTCACCAGCGCCACGATTGCCAACGGCACCGCTGCAGCCGCCAGCGCCAGATAACGATCGTTGCGACCCCGGCATGCGAGCAACATCGCCACGCCGGCCCATGCGAGCAGGATGGACAGGATCCGGCGCACCCATTTCAGGTGCGGTGGCTGCGGCGCATCGGTCAACACGTCGGTGATCGTCTGGCGGCCGATCAACACCTTCGCAATCGGGTCACCCGCCGGATCGTTGGTGGGGACGAGGGTGCCGTGGTCGTCGCGCGCAAACACCGACAAATGAGCCGGGTCGACCTTCAGCCAACTGATCCGCAGGTCGCCGACTTGCGGACGTGTGGCGTTGTCGCTGCTGACCAGCGCGCCGTCGTGCACCTGGAACGTCGCCGCCATGTTGGCGGGTACGTGATCGAGCGGCGGGTCGAACGGCTCGGCGCCGGGGATCATGTGCACCAGGGTGGTATCAAGCTTGAAGCCGTCCACGCTCACGCCCGCAGAGTCGAAGCGCGCTGCGTTGATCGGAAATGCACCGGGGTTGCCGTGCCCAGTCGGGTCGATGAACTGCGAGGAATCGATCGGATGGTCGTACCAATTCAATTCGTAATTGTGGCCACCGCCGACGTGGACTTCCTTCCACTGGAACATCTCGACCTTGCGCACCAGCGCCGGTGCCACCGCGCTCACGCCGAACTGGACGTCGCTGGCCGGCGCGCTGAACACTGGGGCGCCAACCGCCAACACCAGTTGCCCGTCGGCGGCGGGGCCCGGTTTGGCGGCACTGCCGGTCAGCACGAAACCGCCCAGCGCATCCTCGCCCATCGCCCGCAGCCGGTCGGTATGTTCGGTGGTCCACAGCAGCCCGAGCCCGAGCAGCACCAACACGATGCCAAGCAGGAAGCGGTTGCGCGAAGAGTTGTTGAAGAGTGCTTCGAGACGAGGATTCACGGGCCGAGCTTACAACGAAGTCCCGGCAAAATGCGCCTGCCCGTCGGCGACGCCGTAACGCCCACGCTCGTCGCGCCGCGGCGCCGCCATGGCGGTCGCATGGTCGTGGGTGAAAAACAGGCGCACGCCGCGCGCGAGTTTGTCGTCGAGGAAATCGCGCTTCTCGTCGATCAACATTTCCGGCGCGCGGTCGTAACCCATCGTCACCGGCAAGTGCACCCATGGCGTCCCGGGAATGAGGTCGGCGCAATACACCACGCCGTCCCTGCCGTGCGGGCCGACGATTTCCGAGAGCATCAGTCCCGGCGTGTGGCCCTGTGAATAGTGGAAGCGCACGGCCTTGCCGAGCGTGCGGGAAAAGTCGCCATCGACCTTCTCCAACCGCCCGCTGGCTTCCAGCAACGCCGGCACTTCGGGAATGAACGAAGCGCGGTCGCGCGGATGCGGATGCACGGCGCGCGCCCAGTGCCCGGCGCTCACGAGGTACTGCGCGTTCGGGAACAGCAGGGCCGGCGGCGCGCCTTCCTGCCACGCCGCCAGCAAGCCGCCGACGTGGTCGAAATGCAGGTGCGAAAGCACGACGACGTCGATGTCGTCATGCTTCAAGCCGACTTCTGCAAGCGAATCAAGCAGCACATGGCGCTCCTCGACCACGCCATAGCGTTCGCGCAGCTTCGGTTCGAAGAAGGCACCGATGCCGGTTTCGAACAACACGTTGCGGCCATCGAGACCGGTGGCCAGCAGGCAGCGGCAGGCGAGCGGAATGCAGTTCTGGGCATCCGGCGTGATCCACTTTTGCCACATGGCTTTCGGGGCATTTCCGAACATCGCCCCGCCATCGAGTTTCTGGGTGTTGCCTTCGATCGAATACAGTTTCATCGCGCTGCGCTGTCTTGCCGTTTGCAGGCGATCATCATAGCCGGTGCCTACGAGGCGATTCGATCACGGTCGACGGTCGGCCTTTTTCACACGCCTCGTCGAGACTTCCCGCGCCCTTCCCGCACAAGAGCGGTTGCGCTGGCTTGCGCAGAAAACTCCGCCGTCATTCCGGCGCAGGCCGGGATCCATCTTCGCATTGTCGTCTGGAACGAAGTGCTCATCGTTTTCCGCGCACCCGTCGCAAGACTGTGGCGCTCATGTCTTTGTTCCGCTCGCCTCAGCGGCGAGCGGGCTACTTTTGTTTCGGCAAAAGTAGCCAAAACCATTGCGCCCGGCACGGCGGCTTCGGCAACGTCCAGTTGCCTCAACTTCCCTGCGCATCTTGCGCCAAGCGGGCCGGCGCGAACTCGGCCATCCATGGCCTCGAACATGCGCGCCTTGCTCCCGCTTGGCGCTGCGATGCTCGGCGCCGTGCAAGGGCGCG
>DASSRT010000025.1:0-14872 GCA_035701705.1 Rhodanobacteraceae bacterium | reverse complement strand
GCTGGGGCAGATCAGCCATGCGCTGTACGATGTGGGTGGGGAGTATCGGCGGAATATGTAGGAACGACGCGCAAGCGCACGCAACCAAGGGGGATTCCGTGAAACTCAAAGCCGTTACGGTCAAGCTCTACCGCAACTTCGTCGACGAGCAGCGCATCATCATTGAGCCCGATGTGACATGCTTGGTTGGCAAGAATGAATCAGGCAAGACCACCATCCTCAAGGCGCTCCATCGCCTGAAGCCCGCCAACGGCGAAGATACGGAGTTCGACCTCACTACCGAATATCCACGCTGGCGTCTTGCTGCCGATAGACGCAAGAGCGGCAATCTGGATCAGACTCGACCAATCTCTGCGGAATTCTCCCTAGATGACGCAGACCGCGCGGCACTTGAAAATGTCTACGGTGTGCCTATCCCCGCCGCGGCGGTCTGCCGAGCCACCCGTAGCTACACCAACGAGTTCGCTGTGTCGCTTGCGACAACACTGGGCACGGTTGCCGCTGAAGCCGCTCAGACGGCAAAGGTAGCAGATGAAGATTTCCAAAAGCTCGACACCTCCGCTTCGCTGGCCGAACTGATTGTCAGCGCCAAGGCTTTGGCTAAGGAGCACCGTGAAGAAGGCGAAAACGCTCGCGCCAAGACTCTCACAGCCTTCGCGACAGAGGTGGAAAAGTACGAGTGTCTGCTGAAGACAAGTTCGGTGACTCAGGAGCAGAACGACGCACTCTGGGCCCGCGTACCGAGCTTCTTCTACTTTTCCAACTACGACACCCTACCCGGTGAGACGAACCTTACTAAGCTGGCGCAGAAGATCAATGCGGAGACGGAACTTTCTGCCCGCGAACGGACGGTCGTGTCGCTGCTTGCGCACGCTGGTGAGACGCCCAAAGACTTCTTGGACGATAACTACGATAGCCGCAAGGCCGAACTCCAGTCAGCGAGCATCGACCTGAGTCGCCGGGTGTTCAAATACTGGAAGCAGAACCCCGACTTGGCGGTCATCTTTGACACCGACAACCGCGTGGTCACGCAGCCGCCCAACGGCAACCAGGTCGCGAATCGATTCCTCAAGATTGAACTCCGCGACGGACGGCACGGGGACGTAGAAACCAACTTCGATACCCGCTCCACGGGCTTTCAGTGGTTCTTCTCGTTCTTCGCCGCATTCAGTGAGTACCAAGACTCTGATGAGGCCGTCATCGTGCTGCTAGACGAGCCGGGTACGAGCCTGCATGGCGATGCCCAGCATGAGTTCGTAGACTACATCTACAGCGAATTGGGGGCGTCTAAGCAGACGATCTACACGACACACTCTCAGCACATGGTTGATCCAGCGCGTTACGAGAAGTTGCGAGCCGTCCACGACCGTGCAACCCGCGACAATCCCGACCTTGGGGTTGTCGTTACGCTCCCGAATCTAAGTGCTGACCCCGCCACAATCCTCCCGATCGAATCGGCATTGGGATATTCGGTTAGCCGACACCTGTTCATCGGGTCAGGTCAGCATCTGGCCGTGGAAGGCAGTAGCGACTTCATTTACTTGCAGCGTCTTACCGAGTACCTCGCGACAGTTGGAAAGCTGGGACTCGATCCACGCTTGGCGATGATCCCTGTGGGCGGGGCGAGCAACCTGCCAGCGTTCGTCGCGCTGCTCGGACGGCGACTCAAGGTGTCGGCTCTCGTGGATGGCGCTAAGACACGCGCAAGACTCAGCCGAATCTTGTCGGCGGCAAAGGACAACGGCGTGCCGGAATCGGCAATCGTCGCGGTGTCGCAAGTTGACGGTCTGCCTAGTAACGCAGACATTGAAGATTTGTTCACCGTGGCCGACTACCTGCGGCTCTACAACTGGACCTTCGGAACGAACATTGCTCTCGGCGATTTGGCAGCAACTGACGAGCCGATCTTGAAGAAGGTCGCTGATTACCGTGGTGACGATTTTGACCATGCCCTGCCAGCGCATAAATTGACCGAGCGGCGAGAGGAATTTTTTGAGACAGTTGAGCCGAAGACGGTCGAGAACTTCGCGGCGGTGTTCGCGCTCTTGAATGCCACCGTTCAAGCGTAGCTACGAAGCGAAAAGGACCGAAAAGGGGACGGAGGTAATTAAGCTGTAAAACAGCGACGAAAAGGGGACGGAGGTAATTAAGTGGAAAAAGGGGGCGGAGGTAATTAACGTTTCGCTGTTTTATGCAGTTCTCGGCAAGACCCTTTCCCTGCGAGCTGGCAAGGGCTCGAACGCCGTTAATTATATCCATCCCCCTTTGCTGGACCTCAATTAAAATTTACCGTCACGTTTTACAGATAAATAAAAGGTGCTAAAATATGAATAGGCCACGTAGCAACGCGTTACAGACTGGACGAGCCATCGAAGTTCCTGGACTCACGGTCGGAAATTTTACCGAAATGAGTGAACATGCCGTGTACTATCCAGCTCCCGGAAATCCAGATTTCCTCGCGGCGTACATAGGGAATAAGCGTGCGGGGCATCCTATGAAAGGTTGGAAGATCCATGTGTCAGCGTATCCATATAACGCACAAGATGTTGCAAACCTGGTACTTCCTATCCTCTGCGCTTGCAAAATCTGGCATAAATACATTAAATCGGCCATGCACTTGAGCAGAATGCCGGGGGGGCAACGAGGGAAGTTCATTACAATATACACGCGGGACGTGGACGAAAAGTCAGTTGGGTCTGAATCGCAATCGCTAGTTGGTGAAATATCTCAAGCTATCGTTGCTGGAGATCTCTCTGGTCCGGAGATCGTCAACGAGAAAAAACTTGGCGAGATGATCTATGCTCGGTACAGCTTCGATTACACCAGACCTGATGGATAGAAAGCGAGAGCATCTGAGGGAGAATGGGAAAACAGGGATCGGAGTCGACTTTCTTGCAGGCCGTCGGTTTCGGTGACGCGTCATTGAAGTCGGCCCAGAACTTGACAGGACGAAAAGGGGACGGAGGTAATTAAGTCGTAGCCCACTGGGGAGGGTCGTTTGAATGCTGGTTTCGGAACTCTTGGTCCTAGCCGCTCTTGCAGTCGGATTGCTACCCCTTGGGGTGCTTGTCCTGTGGGTCTGGTGGCGCCGCCGTACCGACCTGCGTCGTTCTCCGTTGACTATCGAGTTGCACAACCTTCCGGGTGAGCAGGCACGGCGGGAGGCAGAGCGACTGATGGAATCTGCCGGCGATCGTTTGATGATCGCCATGCTGGCTGGGCCACTCGTACTGGCCGGCTGGGCGCTGCAGAGAATGGACAAACGTTTGCTGCGGTTTGGCCCTGCTGAAATAGCGCTGCTTGTGATCGTCATGGCCGTGGTTTGCTGGGCCGCTTGGTCAGCTGGAAAGAGGCTGCGCGAGCGCCGGGACTATCTCGATGGAATTGCCGCGGAGCGTGCAACGGCTCAGGCCCTTGTGCCACTGATGTCAAAGGGTTCCGTTGTTTACCACGATATTCCTGCCGGCGGGTTCAATCTCGACCATGTGGTGATGGGGCCGACTGCCGTGTTCATGATCGAAACCAAGTCGCGGCGAAAGCCTGAAGCGACCGGAAAGGCGAGCGCGGCGGTCAAGTTCGATGGCGAAGCGCTCGAATTTCCGGGTTGGCGCGAGACAAAGATGCTTGACCAAACTCGTGCGCAAACCCGCTGGCTAAGCGACTATCTATACCGCAAGACCGGGGAGCGTGTTCCCGTTGAAGCCGTGCTGGCGCTGCCGGGTTGGTACGTGACATGTTCGGTGCCATCCCCGGGCGTGCACGTCATCAACCCGAAGATGTGCAGCTTCATGGCGCATGCCAAGGGCACACCGATACCCGAGCCGCAGCGGCGCCGGATCATGACCGCCATTGAGGAATGCTACGGTGGTAGCGCTGCTTGACGCGGTAACTAGGCATCCGGCTCGTGCTCGAAGTCGTCGAGAAAGTAGATCGCGTCGGGTGTTGAATCCGACCAAGGCTTGCGGGTCATCACGTAGCCGAGCTTGTTGACGACGCAAAAACCGGGCTGCGCGTACCAGTTGCCATCGCTGTCGTCGCCCGAATCTACGATGGTCCAGACATGCTGCGGTGGCTGATCCCGAACATCCGCGAACTCGAAAAGATCACCGGATGGCTTGAGGTAGACACCCCATACCTCGTCAAAATCGCGTTCCGAAATGAGGTCTAGATCGGACGGCATGCTTGAGGCCCATGCGGCAAACGACGTCCATCTTACCTTGGCTACAACGATGGAATGCCCAAACCGGCAAGTAGCTCGAATGCGGGATCGTAATAGGCTGGCGAACGGCTCGGATCATCGGCGCTCCCTTCGGGTACAACAATGACCATACCTTGCCGCGCACGCGTGAGCAGCACTCGATAGGCATTCAGAAGGTAGCGTTGCCACACCGCGCTGCGAACGTGTTCCCAGCGTTTTCCCTTGAAGCTGAAGTGATCCCATTGGCCGGCGTTGAGGCGCAGGTCGCCATCCCACACGACGCACGTCCAGTCGAGCTCCAGCCCCTGCACCTGGAACTCCGTTGCCACGTCTTCGAGGTAATAGGAAGAACGTACGTCCTGCTTGCTTTCGAGGAACCAGCGCACGGGATCGACCTTGACGCGAACGTCGATGGCATGTGGCTTGAGTCGTTGGGCCTGCGACGAGACGACGATTCCGTAGCGCTCGCTGCCGCGAGCCTGTTTCCGCAGCCATGTTTTGGCGTGGTCGAGATGGCGGGTCAGTCGAATCGGGAAGCCAGACAGCACGTCCGAAAGGGCGGCACGAGCGGGTTCCACTTCCAGTGCCAGCAGCAGATTGACGAACTCGGAAACGCGCTCGGAGCGGAACGAACGCATCGACGTTGCGAGGTGCAGGGCGGCGTCCCAGTGCGCGCGACGGTTGGTGCGTAGTGCCTTCAGCTCCTCATCAGAGTGATACTCGATTTCGCGCAGGCGCGGTGACAGATAAATCTGCCAGTTGTCGAAACGGCTGCGGATGGCTGCGAGCCATTCACTGATGCCGGCTTCGCCCGTATTGATTTCTTGCCCGCTGCCTACGAGGCAGACCACGACGGCCCAATCGTCGTGGCGATCCAGACAGGAGATGAGGAATTCGGGTTCGGACTGGTTGAATCCTTCAACGCCCTTCTTGCGGCTCATGAAGCTGGAGGTCTGGTGCAGATCCCACGCGCGCTGGGCTTCGTCGAATAGCGCGATGTGTTCGATCGGTGCATCGGAACTTGCCAGACAATCATCGCGGAAATGATGGACGTTCTGGATGAATTGCTTGACCGTACTTCGTGCTTCGCCAATACGCAGCGACTTGCCTGATTGCTTTGCACGCGTCACCTGATCCCGCGCCAACGCCTCATGCAGCACGCTCACCAGCGGACCGTTGCCGGACAGGTACACGCTGTATAGATTGTCATTCTTGTCGGTGTGCCGATTGGCTATATCCAACCCGACGAGAGTCTTGCCGGCCCCCGGCACGCCGGTTACAAAGAAGATGGCCTTTTCACCTCGCTGACGCACTTCTGCGATCAGTTTCGCGAGCCTGTTTGCAGTCACCGTCAGGTTTTCGGCGCCGGCATCACTGCGGGAGATTTCTTCGACCGTGTGGCCGGCATACAAGGCGCGTGCCGCTTCAACGATGGTGGGCGTGGGGTGATAGCGGCCACGCTGCCAAAAGTTTGGGTCAATTCTCTCGGGCCGAAAGTGCTTCAGGCCGAGCTGGATCGCGTCTGCCAAGCTGGCGGCATTGCAACGCAATGGCAGTAGAACATTATCCTTGTGGTGGCCAGTCCCAATTTGGATCGTCGTCGCGCCTGCTTTGGTAGCAACGAGTACCGGGACGATGGGGATCTGGTGGCTGGCTTCGTGGAAGTTCTTCAGATCGAGAGCGTAGTCCCAGACTTGGTCGATGGCATCGCGCGAATAGTCGTGGGCGCCTACCTTGAATTCGAGCACGAATAGAACGTGTTCGAGGATGAGCACCGTATCGACACGCAGGCCGAGGCGCGGAATGTCGTACTCGAAAAACAACGCTCCATTGGACGTCGCGTAAGGCCTGAGAAGGCTTTGGAGAATTGAAATTTGTTCCAGCCACGCGACTTTCTGGGACGGATCAACCGCAAAGCTGTACCACGTCGTCAACGCTCCAATGATTCGTTGCGGATCTTCGGTCAGGAAATCGGCGACGGCTGCGCAGTAGCCCCAACGCTCTCGTGGCGCGGCTCTCTCGATCGTGTGGTCGGCCCGTTCCCCCATTGGCCCAGGGTAACTGAAACCGAAAAGAGCAAAAAGGTTTCGGGGACGGTTTGCTGACAGGGCGACGGGGGGCGCTTCGAATCAGGTCGCGTCTACGTGACCGGCGTCTTTCGCAAGCATCCAATCCACCGCGGCCTGACAGTGGAGTTCGGTGGTGTCGACGCGCGGGATGTCTGGCGCGTCCCCTGCGCGCAGCAGCATGCCGAACTCGGTGCAGCCGAGGATCACCGCCTGCGCGCCCGCGGTATGCATCCGGCGCATGATCGTGATGAAACGTTCGCGCGACGCCGCTTACACGCGCCCCTTCACCAGTTCGTCGAAGATGATGTGGTGCAGCGCGTCCTGTTCTTCCGGCGTCGGCACGCTGACGGACAGGCCGTGGCGTTCCAGCCGTTCGCGGTAGAACGGCTGGGCCATGGTGAAGCGGGTGCCGAGCAACGCGGCGCTGCGGTGGCCGTCGGCCAGCAAGGCGCGGGCGGTGATGTCGGCAAGGTGCAGCACCGGAACGCCGACGGCCGCCTCGACCGCGCGCGCCACCCGATGCATCGTGTTGGCGCAGATCAACAGGCCTTCGGCCCCGGCGTGTTCCAGCCGGCGCGCGGCATCGGCGAGGATGCGGCCGGCCGCGTCCCAGTCATCGGCGTGCTGCAGGCGCGCGATCTCGGCGAACTCGACACTCCACAGCAACAACCTGGCCGAGTGCAGGCCGCCCAGGCGTGCGGCAATCAGCTCGTTGATGCGCTGGTAGTAGTGCAGGGTGGATTCCCAGCTCATGCCACCGATCAGCCCGATGGTTTTCATGCCGTGCAACGCCCGATGGATTGAAGCGGGAATTTTCGCACAAGGGAAAACCGGGCCAGAATCGACCGCGGCGCAGCGGCCTTCGCGCCGCGCGATCTTGCGCTGCGAGTTCGGCGAAGAAGCACGGGCCGCGAGCGTTGGCCCGAAGCGGCTGTCGGGAAAAGTCGACTCTGACCCCGGTTTTACGCCGCGATCCGCTCGATCCGCGCGACCTTCTTGCCCAGGGCGCGGTGAGCTTCTTCGAGGTCGTAGTCGGCCTGCAGGCCGAGCCAGAAACGCTCGCTGGTACCGAGCGCGGCGGCAAGACGCACGGCGGTGTCGGCACTGACACCGCGCTTGCCCAGCACGATTTCGTTGATGCGCCGTGGCGGCACGCCGGCGGCACGGGCGAGGGCGTTCTGGCTGATGCCGAGCGGTGCGAGGAATTCCTCAAGCAACACTTCGCCGGGATGGATGTTGGGCAAGGTTTTCATGTCGTCCTCGATGTTCAGTGGTAGTCGACGATCGCCACGTCGAGCGCATCCCCTTCCTTCCATTGGAAACAAATGCGCCATTGATTGTTGATGCGTATGCTGTGCTGGCCTTTGCGGTCGCCTTTCAAGGCTTCGAGCCGGTTTGCGGGCGGAACCCTCAGATCGTCAAGCGTCGCGGCGTTGTTGAGCATGCGCAGCTTGCGGCGCGCAGCATGCTGGATGTCCGTCGGCAGTCGCCGTGACGGCGTGCCTTGCCAGATCTTCTCGGTTTCCTTGTCGGCGAACGTTCGGATCACGTGATGACTGTAACGCAATGCGTCATGTAACGCAAGGCGTTATGGCGACGCAAAAACGTCAGCTTGATCCTTCGCCCAGATTGCTGCTTTTTCAACAATCGGTCAGCGAACGCCGATCCAGCTCGTGATGGATCAACACGACGGCTTCAAATTCGAGGCGTGCTTCGTGCGCGAGCAATACTCGCATTACAACTTTCCAACTACGTTTTCGATTGGTATTGCCTTTGCTTTTCCAGCGCGATACGCCGCGAGCCGACGTTCAGCTTCATCGGATCCATACTGCATTGATGGCCGGATCGGGTTGATCCAGACTGTGCAGGATACCTTCGACCAGTTTCGATCAGGTCGCGTCTACGTGACTGGAGTCTTCCGCGAGCATCCAGTCCACGGCGGCCTGGCAGTGCAGTTCGGTGGTGTCGACTCGCGGGATGTCCGGCGCGTCCTCTGCGCGCAGCAGCATGCCGAACTCGGTGCAGCCGAGGATCACCGCCTGCGCGCCCGCGGTGTGCATCCGGCGCATGATCGTGATGAAACGTTCGCGCGACGCCGCTTCCACGCGCCCCTTCACCAGATCGTCGAAGATGATGTGGTGCAGCGCGTCCTGTTCTTCCGGCGTTGGCACGCTGATGGACAGGCCGTGGCGTTCCAGCCGTTCGCGGTAGAACGGCTGGGCCATGGTGAAGCGGGTGCCGAGCAACGCGGCGCTGCGGTGGCCGTCGGCCAGCAAGGTGCGGGCGGTGATGTCGGCAAGGTGCAGCACCGGAACGCCGACGGCCGCCTCGATCGCAGGCGCCACCCGATGCATCGTGTTGGCGCAGATCAACAGGCCTTCGGCCCCGGCGCGTTCCAGCCGGCGCGCGGCATCGGCGAGGATGCGGCCGGCCCCATCCCAGTCATCGGCGTGTTGCAGGCGCGCGATCTCGGCGAACTCGACACTCCACAGCAACAACCTGGCCGAGTGCAGACCGCCCAGGCGTGCGGCAACCAGTTCGTTGATGCGCTGGTAGTAGTGCAGGGTGGATTCCCAGCTCATGCCACCGATCAGCCCGATGGTTTTCATGCCGTGCAACGCCCAATGGATTGAAGCGGGAATTCTCGCACAAGGTAGAAAACGGGGTCGGAGTCGACTTAGTCCAAACCCCTCTCCCTCCGGGAGAGGGTGCCCCGCAGGGGCGGGTGAGGGTACGTGCATGCGGAGTGTCAGCAATCAACGCGTTGAGTTGTGATTACACGCGCATCCGGACCCTCATCCGGCGCTTCGCGCCACCTTCTCCCGGAGGGAGAAGGGAACAGCAAACCGAGCATCGTCGCGAATCAGGTCGTGATAAGTGAACCTGACTCCGTTCTTGTCATCCGCGTTGCCCAGCGATCTCCCTTGGGAAGAGGCTCCCACCCCCTCAGCGCGAGCTACACGGAAGCGCAACGCCGGTCGTGCCAGACTTGCCATGCAACAGGTCGCGAGCGAGGTGGAACATGAAACGCATGGCCGGATCCAATCGGGGCACCGTCGCCATCTTTGCCGCGCTCGCGCTGTGGCTGGGCAGCATCGCGCCGCTGTTTGCCGCCGCGGCCACGCCGGCCGAATCCTCCGTATCGGTGACGTTCGTCAATCCGGGGCAATTTACCGAAAGCCGCATGTACGGCCGGCAGGACCGGTTCAATCGGATCGATTACCTGGCGCAGCTCAAGGCCTACCTGGTCAAGCAGGGGCAGGCCGTCCTCAAGCCGGGTCAGAGCTTGCACGTCGACATCACTGACATCCAGCTGGCGGGTGCGTACGAGCCCTGGCGCGGTCCGCGATGGGATTACGTGCGCATCATGCGCGACATCTACCCGCCGCGGATCGATCTGGTCTTCAAGTTGGTCGACCAGGACGGCAATGTGCTGCGCGAGGGCAAGCGGGCGTTGCGCGACATGGACTACCTGCACAGCAGTGTGGGTGTGCAGGCCGCAAGTGGGGCGCCGCTGTATTACGACAAGGCGCTGCTGCGTCGATGGCTGGTTCGTGGTCCGGACAAGCTCTGAAAAGAGCGTGTTCGGCGGCGAATGCAGAAGAGTGCCCAGACAAGGCTCTTATCGCCCACATATATGGTAATGTGGGTTTGTGGTACCCACGGAGCTTTCGCATGAGTCGCCTCACCATCGACATGACCAATCAACAACACCAGCACCTGAAGGCGTTGGCTGCGTTGCAGGGCAAGACGATCAAGCAGTACACGCTTGAACGCCTGTTCCCCGGCGATGCCGGAGAAGATCAGGCTTGGCAGAAGCTCAAGACTTTGCTGCACACGCGCATCGATGCGGGACTGGCGGGGAAGGTGTCCGCCAAGAGCGTCCACGACATTCTTGATGAGGAACTGACGGCAGGCGACCGCACTTGACCCGGCCCGGTTACGTCCTGACCCGCGCGGCGGAAACCGACTTGCGCGGGATCATCCGCCACACGCGTCAAGAGTGGGGTGACGCCTAGGTCCGCCGCTACGTCACCAAGCTGGAGCAGGGCATGGCTCGTCTCGCCGCCGGCCAAGGTGCTTTCAAGGAACTGGACGAGGTCCATCCGGTCCTGCGGGTGGCGCACTGCGAGCACCATTACGTGTTTTGCCTGCCACGCGAACAAGACCCCGCCTTGATCGTGGCGATCCTGCACGAACGCATGGACTTGCTGGTTCGCGTAGCCAAGCGTCTGTAGCAGTTTCTGAGGGACGGAGGTCATTGACACAGCGCCATGTCCAAGCTGCTTCTGAACCTGCGCAACGTGCCCAATGACGAGGCCGACGACGTGCGGGCGATGCTCGACGCGCAGCGGATCGCGCTTTGCGAAACCACGCCGAGTCCATGGGGGATCTCGTTCGGCGGAATCTGGGTGACTGAAGGCGCGGACTTCGCGGCGGCCCAGCGCGCGTTGGACGATTACGAACAGCAGCGCAGTGCCCGCGTCCTGACTGAATACGCCGATGCGAAGCTCGCCGGCACCGCGGAGACGTTCTTTACCGTGCTTCGCGCTGACCCGCTGCGCGTGTTGCTGACCTTGCTTGGCATACTCTTCGTGTTGGCGCTGGTGACGCTTCCGTTCATCCTGTAACGCGGTTGAGGCGTGGTGGGGAAAGTCGGCTCTGACCCCGGTTCCCCGGCACGGCTCGCGGTTACGCCGGCAGGCTTACCACCGGCACGAAGCCACCGAAGATCATGCGCTTGCCGTCGAAGGGGCAGTTGCTGGCTTCCTCCATGCGCGGGTCTTTCATGAATTTCTCCATGCCGGCGTCGCGGGTGGCCTTGTCGGGCCATTCCACCCAGGCGAACACCACGGACTCGTCCTGCTTCGCCTGTACGGCACGGCGGAAATCGGTGAGCTTGCCTTCAGGCACACTGTCGCCCCAGCATTCCAGCACCCGCGTGGCACCGAACTCCAGGAAAATGGGGTCGAAGGTGCGAGCATGCTGTATGAACTGCTCGCGGTTGGCGTTGGGTACGGCGATCACGAAACCATCGATGTAGGACATGGTTTTCTCCTTGGCAGGAAGGGCAGCCGGTATGGCCGCCTCTTTGCGAAGCGACGAACGAACGCACGCGGAATCGACATGGCGAAGGAACGGCTGAATTACGAGCGCGCCTGACGGTTCGACGACAGCGCGCGGATCTGGTCGATGCTCAGTGCCTCGCTTTCGCTCGGCGGCGGCAGGCCGATCTTCTTGCAGAAGGCGATGAATTTCGGATCGTCGCGGAACTGCAGCATCGCCGGGTCGTACAACACTTTCAGGATGCTGACGTCGCGATTGGCCCAGGTGCGGTCCAGCCATTTCACGGTGCCGTCGACATCGCCGCGCAGTGCGTACAACGATGCCAGTTCGTAGGGCTGGTGTTCGCCCAGGTCATCGTGATCCCGGAACAGCTTCGTCAGCGCCGCATCCGCCGCCGCACGATCCGGGCCAATCTGCGCGGCAAGCGCCAGGGACAGATCGCGCGTGTCGGGGCTCGCTTGCCTGGCCGCTTCCAGCGCAGCCTTCGCATCGCCGCGCAACAAGGCGAACCGCAAACGGTAGCGCGTTTGCGATTGGGTCCATCCCGACAATTCCACCGCGGCCTCGACCTCTTTTTCGGCCTCGTCCAGGCGGCCTGCGGCGATCAGCAGGTCGACGTAGCGGAAGCGTTCGCCGACCATCCTCGGGTCGATGGACAGGGCAAACTGTTTCTGCATGGTAGCCTCGCGCACCTTGCCGTTCGCGGCCAGCGTGCGGCTGTAACCGCTGTGGATCGCGCCGATTTCCGGTGCGAGTTCGATGGCGCGGCGGAATTCGGCCAGCGCGCCCCGCCAGTCGAAATCCGCGCTCAACAGCAGGTTGCCCCGGACGGCATGGGTGAGGCCGAGGTCGGGCGCCAGCGCCAGTGCCTTGTCCGTCGCGATGCGCGCCTGCCGGTAGTCGGCCTGGGCCTGCACGCCGGCGTCCTGGGTGCCCTGGCGCGCCCAGGCGACCGACAGGTAGGCCCACGCGGCGGCATAACCGGGATCCAGCCGGGTCGCCAGCGTCAGGTACTTGATCATCTCGCGACTGTCCCCTTGGTAGAAGAACTGCATCCCGTGCAGGTAGGCGGCATACGCGTCCAGGTTGCCGCTTGGGGGCCGGTCGCCTTGCTTCGTGGCGCCGCTTGTCGAAAGCAGCTTCACCTGCAATGCATCGGCGACCGCGCGCGCGATTTCGTCCTGCAGCGCGAACAGATCCTTGTAAGGGCGATCGTAGTGCCGGGCCCACAACGTGCTGCCGTCGGAAGCCTTGACCAGCGACGCGCTGATGCGAACGACACCGGCGGCGCGCTGCACGCTGCCGCTGAGCAGGTAGGCGACGCCGAGCTTGCGGCCGATGGTCGCGCTGTCGTCCTTGCTGTCGCGGAACTGGAAGGCGGAGGTGCGGCCGATCACCTTCAGCCCGTTGAAACGCGACAGCGTGTCGATCAGGTTTTCGGAAAGACCATCGGAGAAGAACTGCTGTTCCTTGTCGTTGCTGGCATTGACCAGCGGCAACACGGCGATGGACCTCTCCGTAACCGCAGGCGCGGCGTTCTGACTGGAGGCCACGCCCTCCCGGTGCCGCATGAAGGTGTTCGTCAGCAGCAGCACCACCGCGACTGCCAGCACCGCGATGATCGCGCGGTCCAGCCTGTGGCCCGTCAACTGCCTGATCGAATCCCCCGGCGCAACGTCGCTCTCGCGCTTCAATCCGTCAGGCGTCAGTTCGTAGAACCAGGCGAGTGCGACCCAGAATGGAAAACCGACCGCCGACCCGGCAAGGAACCAGCGCGCGACCCATGCCGGCATGTCGAATACCGGACCGAGCTGGGTGATGACCTGCGCCAGCAGCCACACCGTGCCGACGTACAAAGCCGCCGCGCGCAACACGTTGCGGCGCTTCAACTCCGACAGCAGGGAAGGACGGGTCACCACGCGATGCGCCCCTCTCGCCGGCAACCAGCCGGCCTCCGTCGTGGAGTTTCCGTGCGCGCCTGCCCGGTTGCAAGGGGAAAGCCGGGGTCAGGGTCGACTTTCGGCGCGCATGCGAGAACTGGAAGTGATGCTACGCCGTCGCCGTCGTGCCATCCCAGTGAGATCACTTGCTTCACGGGTGCGAAATCGATTCCGGGTTCCAGCGTCGATGGAGCCGACGCTGGCCCCGGAATGACAAACAGAAATCATGGATTCCGGTGGGTGACGGCCGCTTCCGGCAGAGTCAGGCAGCCTGCCATCGCGCGGAGTCGGCGCCGAAAGCAGGGCGTGCCCATTAGACTGGCGGCTCCCCGCGCGCCGGATTCCCGGTCGCCGACCGAGGTTTGCCCCATGACGCTTCCTGTTTCCGATTCCCGTTCGGCGCCTGCCGACACGGACGCCGCTGATTTTGCCTCGTTGAACCTGGCGCCCGCCGTGCAGCAGGTGCTGGCGGATGTGGGCTATGAAACGCCATCGCCGATCCAAGCGGCCACCATTCCGTCGCTGCTCGCGGGCCGCGATGTGCTGGGTCAGGCGCAGACGGGTACGGGCAAGACGGGGGCGTTCGCATTGCCGATCCTGTCGCGGCTGGATGCCAAGGTGGGCTTGCCGCAGGCGCTGGTGCTGGCGCCGACCCGTGAGCTGGCGATTCAAGTCGCCGAGGCGTTCCAGACCTACGCCGCGCACATCCCCGGCTTTCGCGTGTTGCCGATCTACGGTGGCCAGGGTTATGGCCCGCAGCTGTCCGGCCTGCGCCGTGGCGTGCACGTGGTGGTGGGTACGCCGGGGCGCATGCTGGATCACATCAAGAAGGGTTCGCTGGACCTTTCCGCGCTGCGCTTTGCGGTGCTCGACGAGGCGGACGAGATGCTCAACATGGGCTTTGCCGAGGATGTCGACGCCATCCTCGCGGCCACGCCCGCGGCGCGCCAGACGGCGCTGTTCTCGGCGACCATGCCCAGCGCCATCCGCGCCATTGCGCGCGCGCACATGCGCGATCCGGCCGAGATCACGATTGCGGCCAAGACCGCCACGGCGGCGAACATCCGCCAGCGCTACTGGACGGTCAGCGGCATGCACAAGCTTGATGCACTGACGCGGATCCTCGAAGCCGAAGCGTTTGACGCGATGCTGATCTTCGCGCGCACGCGCCAGGCGACGGAAATCCTGGCGGAAAAACTGCAGGCGCGCGGCTTCACCGCGGCGGCCATCCACGGCGACATTGCCCAGCCGCAGCGCGAGCGGCTGGTGCAGCAATTGCGCGACGGCAAGCTCGACATCCTGGTCGCCACCGACGTCGCGGCACGCGGTCTGGACGTGCCGCGCATCAGCCATGTCCTCAACTACGACATTCCCTACGACACCGAAGCGTACGTCCACCGCATCGGCCGCACCGGGCGCGCGGGGCAGAAGGGCGAGGCGATCGTGTTTGTCAGCCCGCGTGAACGCGGCATGCTGCGCTCGATCGAACGCGCGACGCGCCAGCCGCTGGAAGCGATGGAATTGCCGAGCGTGGACGTCGTCAACGACCATCGCGTCCGGCGCTTCCTTGGGCGCATCGACGCGGCGCTGGCGGGCGA
>DASSRT010000024.1:0-4391 GCA_035701705.1 Rhodanobacteraceae bacterium | reverse complement strand
CGATCGCCCGATGACACAACCGACTTCCCGCCTGCAGGTGCTGCGGCGCGGCGTGACGCAACGAACGCTGCGGCTGCTGTTCCGGCCGGCGGCACCCGCCGCACCCGCTGACAAGCTGCCGCGCGCGGGCATCCATCGCATATTGATCTGCCGCTCCGTGCGAACGCTCGGCAATTCCTTGCTGCTCACGCCCTTGCTGCACGAGCTTGCGGAAACCTGGCCGGGTGCCGAAGTCGACGTCGTCAGCCGAAGCCCGGTTGCGGCACAGATCTACGGCAGCCATTTTGACGTCGGCCACGTCATCCAGTTGCCGAGGAAACCCGCCGCGCATCCGCTCGCCACGCTGCGCGCACTGCGGCAACTCCGGCGCACGCAATACGACTTGGTCATCGACCCCGAGTTGCAATCGCAAAGTGGACGCCTGCTGGCCAAGCTCGCGCACGCGCGGTATTCGCTCGGTTTCGGCGATCCGCGCAAAAGCGGCACGCTGAGCCATTCGGTCGACCCGGCCGCGGCGCCCCGGCATCAGGCGCTGCAACCCGTCTTCCTGCTGCGCAGTGTGCTCGGCGAACGGCCGTCCGCACGCCCGTATCCGCAACTGGAACTGGCCTTGCCCGCGAGTGCACGCCAATCAGGCGAGGAGGCTCTCGCGCGCATCCTCGCGGATCAGCCACCCGTGGTCCGGGGCTGCATCGGCATCTTCACCGACGCCACCGGCGACAAACGTTTCGATGCGGCCTGGTGGCACCGCTTCATCGCGGCGTTCACGCCCGGCATCGGCGACTACGCCGTGGTGGAGATCCTCTCGGCGGCGTCAGTGCGCTCCCAACTCGCGCCACGCTACCCGAGCTTCTATTCGAGCGACGTACGCAAACTGGCCTCGGTGCTCGCCAATCTTGCATTCTTCGTCAGCGCCGACTGCGGCGTGATGCACCTGGGCACGGCCGTGGGTGTGCCTACCGTCGGCCTGTTCAAGGGGACCGACACGCAAGAATGGGGGCCGTATGGCGATTCGAATGGCGCCATCGACACACGCGACCTGACCGCTGAGGATGCGGCAGAGCGCACATTGGCGGCATTGCGGGCTGCGGCAACCGTCCACGCAGGCAGCGCGCGCATCTTCCATCAAACGGCGGGTGCGCAGCACTGACCCTTGCGCCGCTGCGCCACCCCGTATCCAGCGCGCTGCAATGCGGCGAGTCCGACGCATGTCCTGAGCGGGTTTCGACGACAGGACGCTTTTCAACACCCTGCTAAGCTTCCGCCGATCGAGCATCCAAGGCAGGTTGCCTTCCCACACCCTGCCGGCGTTGCAGGGCCACGCATCGAACTCCACGGCACGCCCATGACCGACACCGCGTCGTCACATCCGCTGTACCGCCGCTTCCGCCCGCTGTTCTGGCTGGGCGCATGCTTCATCATCATCTCGTTCGTCGAGCGGCTGGTGCTGCTGCTGATGACGGGGCGCGGCATTCCGGTCAATCCGCTGGACTGGTTGTACGCGTTCGGCGTGGGACTCGGCTACGACCTCGTCACGTTCGTCTACTTCGCCTGGCCGCTGGTGTTGTTCCTGTGGCTGGTACCGTCGCAGCCCGGGCGGCTGGCGGGATGGCTGCGCTGGCTGCTGTACGCGCTGGCGGTGACCGCGCTGCTCTTCATCTGCTTCGGCCTGCTGCGCTGGCGCTACGACGCGAACTGGAAGACGGCGTGGCCGCTGCTGCTGCCGTGGATGTTCGTGTTGCCGCTGGCGGCGTTCACGTATTCATCGCGCGTCGGCCAGTGGATCCTGCGCCTGCTGTGCCTGGTGCTGGCGTTCGTGATGGTGTTTTCCAGCGCCGCCGACCTGACCTTCTGGAACGAGTTCAGCACGCGCTTCAATTTCATCGCGGTCGACTACCTCGTCTACACCAGCGAAGTCATCGGCAACATCACCGAGTCGTATCCGGTGGGCTGGTGGATGACGCTGCTGGCGATCCTCGCCATCGCCATCGTGTGGCTGGGCCGGCGCAAACTCGTCACCCGCGATGACGACAGCCGCTTCGGCCAGCGCACATGGGTGGTGGTGGGCTGGCTGGTGGTGACGGTGGCGACGGCCGCGACGCTGAGCGCCAGCACCAAGGACGTCACGCGCAATTCCTACGTCAACTCCCTCGCCGGCAACGGCATCTACCAATTCTTCGCGGCTTACCGCAACGAAAACCTGAATTTCCACCAGTTCTACAAGACCCTGCCCGACGCCGAGGCCTACGCGATCGTGCGCAAGGCGATGCAGACGCCAACCTCCACCTTCGTCAGCGACGATCCACACGACCTCACGCGGATCATCCGCAACCCGGGGCAGGAGCAGGACCTCAACGTGGTGCTGATCACGGTGGAGAGTTTGTCGGCCGGCTACATGGGCACCTTCGGCAACACCAAGAACCTGACGCCGTTCCTCGACAAGCTGGCGGGCGAGAGCCTGTTCTTCGACCACGCGTATGCCAACGGCACGCGCACCGTGCGCGGCCTCGAAGCGGTCACCCTGTCGGTGCCGCCGACGCCCGGCAATTCGTTGATCCACCAGAAGCACAACGACAACCTGTTTTCGCTCGGCCGGATCTTCGACGAGCACGGTTACGTGTCGGAATTCGTCTACGGCGGCTACGGCGAGTTCGACAACATGAACGCGTTCTTCGCCAGCAACGGCTACATCGACATCGACCGCCGCGACATCCCGAAGACCGCGACCATCCACGGCGCCAACGTCTGGGGCGTGGCGGACGAGGATCTCTACACCCTCGCGATGGGCCAGATGGACAAGATCCACGCCGAGGGCAAGCCGTTCTTCCTGCACATCATGACCACCTCGAACCACCGGCCCTACACCTGGCCGAAGGGCCGGGTGGACATGCCGCAGGGCAAGCGCGACGGCGCGGTGAAGTACACCGACTGGTCGATCGGCGATTTCATCAAGCGCATGCAGGCCAAGCCGTATTTCAAGAACACCGTGTTCGTGATCACCGCCGACCACGACGCCGACAGCGCCGGCATTTCACGGATCCCGATCAACCGCTACCACATTCCGTTGTTCATCTACGCACCCGCGCACATCCAGCCGCGGGTCGTGCACCAGCTGACTTCCCAGATCGACATCGCACCGACCCTGCTGGCGCTGCTGCACTTCAACTACCGCAGCCGTTTCTTCGGCTACAACGTGCTCGACCTGCCGGCCGGGATGGAACGCGCGTTCCCGTCGACCTACGCGAACCTCGGCTATTACCACGACGATCGCCTGACCATCCTGATGCCCGGCCACAAGACTTCGCAGGTGCGGGCCGATCCGGTCAACGGCACCGCGGTGCCGGTGGCGCACGTGGACGCCGCCCAACTCGACCAGGCGATCGCGTATTACCAGGTGGCCTACGATGAATTCACCAGCGGCCGCATGCATTGGCGCGCGAGCGACGCAACCGTGGTGCCGAAGCCTGCCGCGGCTGCCAACCCGCCCGCGCCAGCGACGACAACCGCGGCGCCAGCGTCCAGCTCCGTGCACTAGCCGCGTCGCGCATGCCGAAACATGACTTCACCACGCTGGTCGATCGCACCGCGCAAGCCTCGGTGAAATGGGACGAGATGCATCGGGCCAATTCGTCGGTGCCGGCGGGCATCCCGCCGTTCTCGGTGGCGGATCTCGACCTGCCGCTGGCGCCGGAGATCAGGGACGGATTGCAGAACTTCCTCGATGACGCGGTGCTCGGCTACACCATGGCGCCGCCGGCGTTCACGCAGGCGGTGGTCGACTGGATGCAGCGTCGCCACGGTTGGCCGGTGCAAGCGGAATGGATCGTGCAAAGCCCCGGCGTGGTGCCCGCCTTCCACCTTGCGATCCGTGCGTTCACCGAACCCGGCGGCGGCGTGATCGTGCAGACGCCGGCCTACTATCCGTTCTATCACGCGATCGAGGGCAACGGGCGCCGCCTCGTGCGCAATCCGCTGCTGTTGCGTGATGGCCGCTGGCGGATTGATTTCGGACAGCTGCGCCGCGTTGCCGCCGAGCCGCAGAACAAGGTGCTGCTGTTCTGCAGCCCGCACAACCCGACCGGGCGCGTGTGGACACGCGATGAATTGCGCGAACTCGCCGACGTCGTGCTGGCGAACGATTTGATCCTCGTCAGCGACGAAATCCACTTCGATCTCGTGCTGCCCGGCCACCGCCACACCGTCGTCTCCACCCTCGGCGCCGACATCGCGCGGCGCAGCATCGTCTGCACCGCGCCCAGCAAGACCTTCAACCTCGCCGGCATGGCCACCAGCAACATCGTGATCGAGGACGCCGCGCTGCGCGCGCGCTTTGTCGCCGAACTGCGCGCCACCGGATTCTTCTTCCTCACCACGCTCGGCTACAAGGCCTG
>DASSRT010000023.1:0-3268 GCA_035701705.1 Rhodanobacteraceae bacterium | reverse complement strand
GATTCGCGTGGGCCGTCGCGGCTCGCTGTCGGCAACGCTTGTCGTGCACGGGGTGCAGGGCCATGTCGCCTACCCCGACAAGGCCTTGAACCCGATCCACGCCGCCGCGCCTGCGCTGGCGGAGTTGGCAGCGATGCGCTGGGACGAAGGCAACGCAGACTTTCCACCGACCTCGTTCCAGGTGTCCAACATCGCCAGCGGCACCGGGGCGCTCAACGTGATCCCGGGTTCATTGACCGCGCATTGCAACTTCCGCTTCGGCACCGCCAGCAGCGCCGGGTCGCTGCGCGATTGCACCGAAGCGGTCTTGCAGAAGCATGGGCTCGACTACACGATCGAATGGAATCTCTCGGGTGAGCCGTTCCACTCGCCGGAAGGCGGCCGACTGCGCGAGGTGGTGATCGACGTTTGCCGCGAGGTCTGCGGCATCGAGCCACGGCCCAGCACCGGTGGCGGCACGTCCGATGGCCGCTTCATCGCGCCGCTGGGTGCCGAAGTCGTCGAAATCGGCCCCGTCAACGCGAGCATCCACAAGATCGACGAATGCGTCGCGCTGGACGACCTCGAGCGCATGCCGGCGATCCATCGGGTCATCGCCGGGAAAATGTTGACATAATCCGCGGATTCCGGTCGCCGGAAAGTTTCGGGTAAAGGAGGAACGATGATTCGTGTTCGGGTTCTGCTCTGCGTTGCCGCATGCCTGCTGTTTCCGGGCTTCGCGAACGCCGCGACCAAGCCGGCCGACGCGGCCGGTTCCTCTGCATCCCTGCGCGCCGGAATGGATGCGCTGGCACGCAAGGATTACGCCGCCGCGTTGGCGCATTTCAGGCCGCTCGCCAAGGCTGGCAACGCCGAGGCCCAGGCGCAATTGGCGCGCATGTATTTCTACGGACAGGGTGTGCGCAGCGACCTTGGCACTTCAACTGCCCTGTACCGCATGTCGGCCGAACAGGGCAATGCGGATGGTGAATACGGACTGGGTGTCGGCTACGACCGCGGCGAGGGCCTGCCGCAGAACTACTCGCTTGCCGCCCAACTCTATGAAAGGTCGGCCAAACAAGGCAATGCGAAGGCCCAGTACAACCTGGGCGTATTGACGGAATACGGGCACGGTGTGCCGCAGGATTGCGACGCGGCCGTCCGGCTGTTTCGCGAGTCAGCCGCGCAGGGGTACGCGACAGCCGAATATGCGATGGGCAAGCAATACGATGAATATTATGCTGGCGACACATGCAGCTTGCCCCACGACAATGTCGAAGCGGTGAAATGGTACCGGCTCGCCGCCGCGCAGCCCGGCACGGACGGGGGCAAGGAAGCCGCCAACAATCTCGCCGTGATGTACAACTATGGCGAAGGCACTTCCAGGGATGCCGATGGGGCGATGGCGCTTTACAGGCAAGCTGCCAAGGATGGCAACGTCACCGCCATGGTGAACCTCGGCAAATCCTACGAGTTCGGCGATGGCGTCAGGAAGGATTACCGGGAGGCCCTGAAATGGTATCGGCTGGCTGCCAAAACCGGTGATGACCAGGCCGAAAACAACCTCGGCATGATGTACCAGCACGGCTGGGGCGTGAAGAAATCCGTGGAGATGGCCGCGCAGTACTTTCTCGCCGCTGCCAAGCATGGGAATGCGTACGCACAGGCAAACATCGGCTTGATGTACCTGCCCGATGGCGGATTGTCGCGCGACGACAAAAAGTCATTCGCTTGGTGTACCCGTGCTGCCGACCAGGGCAACCCCAATGGCTACAACTGCCTCGGGATGATCTATTCGTTCGGGTATGGAGTGGGCAAGGACTCCGAGAGGGCCGCCAACTTTTTTGCATTCGCCGCGAGCCGCGGGAACTCCAGTGCGATGCTCAACCTGGCGGTTTGCTTCTTGAACGGAACGGGGTGCCGGAAGGATCCCGTGGTGGCGCTCGCGTTGTCGCAACTCGCGTTCGCCAAGCACGACAGCGAGGAAAGCACCGCGCGGTCCTACTCCGAATCCATCACCGCGCAGCTTTCGGCCGAGCAACTGGGCAGCGCCACGCGGCTATACGCGGACATGCGCAAAACGAACGTGATCCAGGCACTGGATTCCTACCGCGCCTTGGCTAAAACAAAGGCGGCGATCGAGGCATCGAGGGACGGTCGCCACCGGTGAGCCGTTGCGGGTGGTCGCGTCGTTCCGCGACCAGGTTCGGCTGGTGGCGCGGGATCGACAGGTGCGTCATGCCCGTCGATCCTTGTGTCGCCGGGCAATGGCATGCCCGATTGACCGCATTTCAGGCCGCCGCCCGACGTGGTTCGAGCGTGGCCCGCGCCGCGAACAGTTCGACGCGTTCGAACGGAATGTGATCGCCCGCGTCGCGGCCGTAATACGCCTCGATGATCTTGCCGTCCTCGTCGACGAGGAAATCGGCGGGCACCACGTTGTTGGTGTTGAGTCCGGCCAGCCCCACCATGCGCAGGCCCCGCAACAGCGTCGGGATACGCGTGACGATGGCCTTGATCTTCGCCCAGCGCGAATGTTCGATGTGGTACGCATCGTAGGCTTCCGACATCGGGTCGGCGATGATCGGGAACGGCCGCGGATTGCGTGACACGAACCGTTTCACATCGGCCTGCGTTGCCGAAAACAGCGCAATGATCTCGAGCCCGTGGCTGGCGAGCTGCGCGTGGCGTGCAGTCAGTTGGTAGATGCGGAAATTGCAGAACGGGCAGGTCGGATCGCGGAAGAAGCACAACAGCGTGCGCTTGCCGCGCGCGCCGCCGAGCGTGATCGGTTGGTCATTGACGTCTGTGAGGATGAGTCGCGGGGCGGAGTTGGGTGCACGAAGTCGCATGGATGGATCCCCTGTAGTGATGTCGTTGCCGGATGGCCTTCGGACGCCTGCAGCCGACGCCCGTGGTACCAGTATTGCCGGCATGCGACAATTAGCCATGCATGCATGTGTAAAGTATTGTTGAAGGTGCAAGCGGGCCGCAGGAGCGGCTGTAGGAGCGGTCGTAGGAGCGGCCGTAGGAGCGGCCGTAGGAGCGGCGGAAGCCGCGACCGGTGTGGCGTGGCGTGGTGGAGTGGTGTGCATGAGCGGCGGAAGCCGCGACCGGTGCCGCATGAGGGAGCGATGTGCATGCGCGGCGGAAGCCGCAACCGGTGTGGCGCGCGCCGTGGTAGGTGCCGGGTTCGCCCGCACCCCGGCCCGGTCTACGTTTGACGAGAGGAGCAAATGCGATCGCGGCTTCCGCCGCTCCTTGTACGTTGGGAATCGCTGGTGGGCAG
>DASSRT010000022.1:0-25515 GCA_035701705.1 Rhodanobacteraceae bacterium | reverse complement strand
AGTCGACTACCCGATGTTGCCCGACGCAAAGCCGTTGCAGCAGGCCCAGTATGTCGGCAAGGCGCTGGCTGTCGCGCAACATGACGCAGCACAGTGGGGCGGTGATGCCACGAAGTTCGTGCTGATGGGCCATTCCGCGGGCGCGCACCTGGTGTCGCTGATTTCCGCGGAGCCATCACTGGCGCTGTCGCAAGGCGCGCAGCCGTGGCTGGGCACGGTGGCGCTGGACAGCGCGGCCTTCGACGTCACGACGATCATGCAGTCGCGCCACGCGCGCTTGTACGACGAGGCCTTCGGCAGCGATCCCGCCGATTGGAACGCAGCGTCACCGATCCGACAGCTGCAGGCGAAGATCGCGCCGTTCCTCGCAGTCTGTTCATCGCAACGCCGGAACTCGTGCAATCAGGCACGCGCCTTCGCAGCCAGGGCGCAAGGCTTCGGTTCGCGCGTGCAGGTGTTGCCCGAAGACCTGCGCCATGGCGAGATCAACGCCGAACTTGGCGAGCCATCGGCGTACACCGCCAGCGTCGACGCCTTCCTCGCCAGCATCGATCCGACGCTGGCCGCGCGCCTGCATTGACAGGGTTGCCGTACACTCGCGCCACATACACGGCGCGGGGGTCGCATGAAATCGTTCCTGGTTTGCTGTCTGGTGGGCTTGTGCTTCGTGCTGTCGCCGGCGTCGCGTGCCGCCGAACTGCGCGTCGACCTCGGCCATGGCGCGACGGAATTCAGCACCGCGCAATTGCTGAAGCGCGCGGTGGATGTCGCGATTCCCGGCGACGTCGCCTTCCACCGCACCATGCACTATCGCGCGGTGCCTTTGCTGTCACTGCTGCCGGGTTTGCAGCGCGGCCAGCACCTGCAGTTCGTGGCGCGCGATGGTTTCACCGCCGAAATTCCCGCCGCTGCGCTGTTGAACACCAAGGGTTCGAAAGCGTGGGTGGCCATCGAAGACCCGGCGCATCCCTGGCCCCCGATCGCCGAAAATCCCAATGGCGCGGGCCCGTTCTATCTGGTGTGGACCGATCCGCAGGCCGCGCACATCAATCAGGAGCAGTGGCCGTTCCAGCTCGCCTCGATCCGCGCGCTGAGCGGCGTCGACGCGCGCTTTCCGGCCATCGTTCCGGATTCTTCCGTCGCCGTCGACAGCGAAGTGCGGCATGGTTTCGAGGTGTTCAAGCGCACCTGCTTCGCGTGCCACACCATGAACGGCGAGGGCGATTCCAGACTCGGGCCGGATCTCAACATTCCCTACAACCCCACCGAATACCTGCGCGCTGACCTGCTGCGCGCGTACATCCGCAACCCGCAATCGCTGCGGCACTGGCCCGAGGCACGCATGGCCGGATTCCCGACCCAGGCATCGCTGTCCGACGCCGACCTCGACGCCGTGCTGGATTACCTGCGCTACATGGCCAGGCACAAGGTGACGCATTGAGCGTGGCTGGACCTGATTGGCGCTGATCCTCAGCCAGCTTTTCCCTTCTCCCTCCGGGAGAAGGTGGTGCGAAGCGCCGGATGAGGGTTCGGTCTCCGCGAAAACGGATGCCTTGGCGAGCCAATGGCAATACGCGTATGCGGACCCTCACCCGCCCCTACGGGGCACCCTCTCCCGCAGGGAGAGGGACTTCAACAGCTGAGTTTTCGCGCTGATCAGGTGGCCGGATGCGCGGTGGTTCATGCGACAATTCCATACTCTGGCCCCGTAGCTCAGCTGGATAGAGCATCCCCCTCCTAAGGGGAAGGTCGCCCGTTCGAATCGGGCCGGGGTCGCCAGCGTTCCCACGGTTTGAAGCTTCGTCGCTTCTGGATCGAAAGTGCGGCCTCGAACGGGCGGTCGCCCGCTACTCGCGCCATCCATGGCGCTCGCCCTTCGGGCCGCCTGCGGCGTTCGGGCGCGCTCCTGCGCGCCGCGTCGAATCGGGCCGGGGTCGCCAGCGCCTTTTCGCGCGACGTAGACGTTCCGGCTGCCAACATGCCGACATCGCCACGGCGCCGATTCGGCATGGGCAGCAGGGATGGGCAAGCGCGTCCTTTACGGGGTGTACCACTGGGGGCTTGGGCACGCGACCCGCAGCCTCGGCCTGATCCGTGCGCTGATCGAGCGCGGCGACCGGGTGACGGTGTTGATGGCGCATGGTGCGGGCTTGCGCTTGCTGCAGTCGGAACTCGGCGATTCCTGCGAGTTCTATCCGTTCCGCGACACGCCGGCGCCGTTCAGCCGCTATCCCGCGATCTTC
The DNA here is from genome assembly GCA_035701705.1 of Rhodanobacteraceae bacterium. GTDB lineage: Bacteria > Pseudomonadota > Gammaproteobacteria > Xanthomonadales > Rhodanobacteraceae > 66-474. The sequence continues at coordinate 23,272 of DASSRT010000022.1, read as the reverse complement.
TACCTGCGCATGACGGCGGCGATGCCGTGGGTGCTGGCGGGCTACCGGCGCGAACATCGGCTCGTCGAGAAACTGGTCGCCGAGCGCCACCTCGATTGCGTGGTGTCCGACAGTCGCCTCGGCGTGTGGTCGGCGAGCGTGCCGAGCTATTGCATCTTCCATTCGATCCACCAGCGGGTGCCGTTCTGCAGCCGCTTCACGGAACGGATCGTCGAACACGGCCAGCGTGATCTTCTGAAAGGTTTCACCAAGGTGTTGATCCCGGATGTCGAAGATCGCGGCGGCCTGTCCGGCTGGCTAGGGCACGATCCCGTGTTCGACTGGGGCGCGGGCAGGCTGGTCTACATCGGGCCGTTGTCGAGCATGCCGCGCCTGGACGTGGAACAGGACATTGACGTGTTTTTCTCGGTGTCGGGCATCGAGCCGCAGCGCGGGCTGCTGGAACGACTGGTGCTGCAATCGCTGCCGCAACTTTCCGGCCGCATCGTGGTGACGCTGGGGCGTCCCGGTGACGACAGTTGCCGCGACATCGCCGGCGCCACGGTGCACGGCTACTGCGATCGCCAGCGCCAGGCCGAAATGCTCAATCGCGCCAGGCTGGTGGTGACGCGCTCGGGTTACACCACGCTGATGGAACTGGCGGGCCTCGGCCGCAAGGCGCTGTTCGTCGCGACGCCGGGACAGAGCGAACAGGAATACCTCGCGCGTTTCCATCGCGGGCGCGGGCACGTGTGGTCGGTCGAGCAAAAGCATCTCGACATTCCGCGCGACCTCGAACGCGCGCGCGCGGCGCGCGGCATCCCGCGCATGGATGTGTCGGCGTCAACGCGGAACTTCCTTGCCGCGATCGACTGAGCCCCCGGCGCGGCGGGGGATCTCGCGCCACATCAGGCCGACGATCGGCAGGCACAGCAGCCAGATCGACGCGGTCCAGACGATGCGAAACCCGAGCATGATGGCGAGGCCATCGGTGTAGCCGATGCCCCACGCGCGCGCGGCGACCATGCCCAGCAGCTCGACCGTGCCGATCTGGCTGAACAGGCCGGCGCCGATCAGGATGATCGCCAGCGAGAATGCGTAGATCGTCGCTGCGGTGAGGTAGCCGAGCGGTTGCACGTCCATGCCGCGGCCGATCTGCCAGAAGGCGACGGTCAGGGCGCCGAGGTAGACCGCTGCCAGCGCGATGCTGATGGCAAGCATCAATGGCGTCGACAATTTGCGCAGGCCGCGCAGCGTTTCCAGCAAGGCCTCCACGCCGCGCCGCAGCGTGCGGTTGTGCAGTCGCGAACTCACCGCGCGCGCATGCCGTTCGTAGATGACCAGCGCGACCAGCAGTGCTGCGAGGATCGCCAGCACCGCGATGCACAGCGGGCGCGTGTCGGGCCAGCCGGGAATGCCGGTGACCGCGAGGAACAGGAACACCACCGCGATTTCGGCCAGCACCATCATCACGGTGGCGGCGGCGCTGCGGCCAATCGCGATCTTGCGCGAGGCCGACAGCACCCAGTTCTGCGAGAACATCCCGAGCGGCAGGGTCACCGTCAGTTCGCCGACGGCGAAGGCCAGCCAGAACGGCCGCGCCGGAATCGCGACACCGATCTGGGTCAGCATCAGTCTGAGTTGCGCAGCCTTGCAGGCGAGGTAGCACGCGGCTGCAGCCAGCGACAGCCACAGCACGATGGCCGGCAATTGGCGCACGCGCACCATGACCTCGTGCACGTCGCCGAGGTTGATGGCGAAGGCCAGCAGCGCCGCGGCCAGCAGCACCGGCAGGATCACTTGCGGCTTCAGCAGCGCGCGCAGCGGTCGCGGCAGGCTCAGCATGGCAACGCATGCTCCACGTCCGGCACCAGTTCGGCGAGCGAGTTGTCGAGGTAACGCGCGATGTTGGCCGGATGCTGCCAGCCGGGTTCCGCGTCGCAAGGACAGCTGCTGCGGAAGCCGCCGGGATCGCGCGCGAGCAGTCGGGCGCGAACCAGCCAGCGCAGGCGGCGTGCGGCGAGGGTCGCTGCGGCAGGCGTGCGCGACCACAACGGGTCGAGCGATGCATGGCGTGCGCGCAGTGTGGCGAGGCAGCGCGCAAGCCAGTCGGCGAGCTCGCCGCGCGTGAAGCTTGCGGGACCGTGCAACAGCCAGCGCGCCAGCAGGTGGCTGGGCGTGATCGGCGCGAGATTCAGGATGGCGTTGCGCAAACCGGCATCGAACGCATGGCGGTCGAGCGTGGTGTCGGCGCGGAAGCGTTCGCCGATCCGCACCACCACGCGCGAGCGGCCGGGCGCGAGCGTGTCGTAACCGAGCGCCATCGGCTGGATCCATGGCGGCACGGCGGCGGCATGCGCGAGTCGGAAGCAACCGGCGCGAATGCGCCCGAAGTGGCCGTCGACCGATAGCGAGCCTTCGGGCGCGAAGTACACGCAGCGGCCGCGATCGAGCCGCATCGCGAAATGCGCAAGCTGCGTGTCCACCGTGGCACGGAACGCAGGTGCGATCCGGCGCCGCGCGGCTGGCGCGAGGCGCCGCAAGCCCCACCAGTTCTCCAGCAGCGCCGGGTGCGCGCCGGCCAAGGCGGCTCGCAAGCGAGTTTGCGCATCGACCTTCAGTTCACGGCAACCGCGCGCGTTCAACAACGCGCCGCAGGCATCGTCGCCGCAGCCGGCATCGCACAACGCGTGCAGCGCTTCGCCGAGCGTGAATTCGCGCACGCGCCGCATCGGTTCGGCGCGGCCGAGCGGGAAAAACCACGCCAACGGGATGCGACCGAGCAGGGTCGGCAACGGTCGTGGCCAATGCACGCTCAAGCGCGCGAGAATGCCGGGACGAAACAGGTCTTCGCGTGTCGCGTAGAACGGCAGCGGATGCCGGAAGTGCAGGCCATGCCGTTGCACCAGCACGGTGCCGAGCATGGGACCATCCACGTCACGCTGGTGGTTGCAGGCGATCAGCGTGCCCGGCGCGATGTGGAAGCCTTCGGGCAACACCATCTCGCGGCGGTAAAAACTGCGTATCCACACATCGAAGCCCATCTCCAGCAGCCAGGTGCCGAGCGGGTGCGCGTCGAGCTCGGCATCGGGCAGCCACGCGTGCGTGCGCCGGGTGGATGTCGCTGGCGAGACTGCGCGCTGCATTCAATGCGCCCCGCGTGGGTAGCGGCGGTCCTTCCATACCGAGCGCGTGCCGGTCAGCGCGCGCGCGGCCGAATACCACGTCATCACGAGAAAGAACGTTGCGGCCAGTGGCAAGGCAATCGCGGCGAGCGGATTGCGTCGGTAGAACAGCAGGGTGGGCAGATAGCATCCGGCCAACGCCAGCCAAGCCAGCGCGCCGAGCGTTTTCGCTGCGGGGGTGCCGATCACCACCGCCAGCACCGGGATCCAGAAGGCCAGCACCAACAGCGCAGTGGCGGCTACAACGAGCCACCACGATTCGCGCAGTTGCACGAAGGCGCTGCGTGCGACCATGCGTGCGATGTCGCCGATATCTTCATGGCGCAGGCTGCGGGCGCCGTGGCTGAGGCCGATCCAGCAGCGCTGGCCGGCGCGCTTGACGTGGGCCGCCAGCGTGCAGTCGTCGATGATGGCGTCGCGCCACGCCGAAAACCCGCCGGCCGCGGTGAGCGCCGCGCGCTCGACCAGGATCACGCCGCCCGCGGCGGCCGCGACGCGCGAATCGGCGCGGTTCGCCAGCGCGAATGGATACAGCAGCTTGAAGAAATACACGAACGCCGGCAGCAGCCAGCGCGCTGCCCACCCTTGCCAGCACGGCTCGGCGCACACCGATGCCAGCGCGTATCCGGTGTCGGCCTTGCGCTGCAAGGCGGCAAGCAGGCCCGGCGCGAGGCGGATGTCGGCATCCAGCAGCAGCACCTGCGGCGTGTTCGTGCGCGCGAGTCCTTGTTGCAAGGCCCACAGCTTGCCGGCCCATCCTTCCGGCGGCGGCGTGCCGTGGACGATGGTGAGGTTCGGCAAGCCGCAGCGGCGCGCAGCCTCGACGGTACCATCGCTGGATTGATCGTCGATCAGGACGATCGCCGCGTCCGGTGCGGTATCGGCAATGGCGCGCAAAGTCTCGCCGATCAGCGCCGCCTCGTCGCGCGCGGGAATCAGCACCGTCAGCGCATCGGTATCGCTGCGCTCCGCAGCGTCGGCTTCAAGGTATTCCCGGCAACTCCACGGCCGCCACGGCAACGCCAGCACCGCCAGCCACAGGGCGAGGGCGATGGCGGCGAGGATCAGCATGTGTGGTCGCCATCGGCGGGCATGCGGCGATCAGTCGTGCGCACCGCCGAAATGCGCGATGGGAAGATCGCTGTGCGGCACGTGGCGCCGGTTCGGCGCGGGCGTGTCGTAGAGGATCGGCGGATCGGCGGCGAACGGTCCGGTCAACTTCGGGCCGCGCAGGCTGGCCCAGAGCGCCTTCCACGGGTGCGCGAAGGAATCCGCGGCGGCGGTGCCTTCGAAGCCGCAGTGCGCCATGCAGTTCGCGCACTTGGGGTTGCGGCCGACGCCGTAGTGGTCCCAGTCGGTATCGTTGACCAGTTCGTTCCAGGACTTCGCATAGCCTTCGTCGACCAGCAGGTAGCACGGCTTCTGCCAGCCGAACACGTTGCGGCACGGCATGCTCCAGGCGCTGCACTGGTAGCCCTGGTTGCCGCACACGAAGTCGATGAACAGGCTCGATTGCGACAACGCCCACTTGCGGTGGTTCTGCTTCCTGTTGCGGAAGATCTTGCGCATCAATTCCTTGGACTGGCGCCGGCCCATGAACACGTCCTGGCGCGGCGCGTGCTCGTAGGCGAAGCCCGGCGAGAAGGTGATGCCGTCGACCTTGAGGTCATCGGTCGCGAAGCTGAAGAACTCGGCCACCTCGTCTGGCTTGGCGGTCTGGAACAGGGTGGTGTTGATGTTGACCCGGAAACCGCGCCGCTTGGCTTCGCGGATCGCGCTCGTGGCAATGTCGAACACGCCCTCGCGGCCGACGCTCTCGTCGTGGCGCTCGCGCATGCCATCGAGATGTACCGAGAAGGTCAGGTGGGCGGATGGCGTGAACAGGTCGAGTTTCTTTTCCAGCAGGATCGCGTTGGTGCACAGGTACACGTACTTGCCGCGCGCGATGAAGCCCTCGACGATGGCCTTGACGTCCTTGTGCACCAGCGGTTCGCCGCCGGCCAGCGACACCATCGGCGCGCCGCATTCATCGACCGCGTGCATGCATTCCTCGACCGACAGGCGTTGTTTGAGGATATGCGAGTCGTAGTCGATCTTGCCGCAGCCGGGGCAGGCGAGGTTGCACTGGAACAGCGGTTCCAGCATCAGGGTCAGGGGGTAGCGTTTCACGCCATGCAGGCGCCGCCCGATGATGTAGGTGGCGACCTTGAATTGTTGGCGAATCGGAATCGACATCGTTGCCTCCGCACGGCGCATTCGCGCCGGATGTAACCGGCAGGCGACTGCCAACCGGTGGGCCTGTCCCCGATGGTGGACCCGTGGGTGTCAACGTGGCGTTGAGGCGCCGTGCAGGCCGGATGCGTCCGTCGGCACGATCTCCGCGACGGACTGCATGCAGGCCTTCGAGGGTCGCTGCGGTGGCTGGGCCTGCGGATCGATCCGGAAGGCCGTGCGAGTCGCTGCCGTCAACCGGTCAGGGAGTACTGCCGGTACACGCCGTAGGCAAGTCCGCACGCACCAGTGAGCATGGCGGGGATCAGCAGGGCGTGCTGTTGCAGGTGCGCGAATACCAGGGTGCCGAAGGCGCTGCCGAGCACGAACGTGGATGCCACCACGATGCACACGCGCAGGCGCAGCATGTCCACCGGCAATCCGCGCAGCAGGTGGCCGAGGTAGATGCCCATGTCGGTGAAGATTCCGGTGACGTGGGTCGTTCGAATCAGGGCGCCACTGTAGGCACTGACCATGCCGTTCTGCAGCCCCATGCCGACCGAGGCCAGATAGAGGCCGGTCGAGTTGGAGGCGTCGAGAAACGGGATGGCTGCAAACAGCAGCAATGATTCCAGCACCAGGCATACGCCGTAACGGCGGCCAAGCTTCAATGTGCTCTGCTGGACGATCATGCCGCTCAGCATGTTGCCCAGCACGAACGCAGCAATCGCGAACAGCCAGTGCACCAGTTCGCCGACATCGGCACGGCCTGCGGCGATGCCGAGCAAGCTGGCATTGCCGGTCATGTTGCTGATCGACTCATGCCGGAAGCCGAGATAGCCGACCGCATTCACGAGGCCGGCGATGAAGGCCAGCACGCCGGTGCCAAACCACGCCCAGCGCGGAAGTTGACGGAGCCAAGGCATAAATGTGCGAGTCGGCCGGGAAGGGCCGCAGTGTAGCAATGCGGCCGTGGCGCGACTGTGCCTCGCCGCGATTCAGGCCTCGCGTTCGCGACTCGCCGGCGCCCCGTTGCCCGGCAGGCGATCCGCGAACTCGCTGCGCAGCCGCGCCCACTCCAGCTTCAGCCACGGCGTGAAGTGCCCGGGCGATTCGGCGATCTCGCGGTCGAGGTCTGCCGGCTTCACGTAACGCCACGCGGCGATCTCGGTGGCGTTGACGCGTACCGGTGCATCGGACTGGCCGACGTACACCCAGCACAGTTCGGATTCCGAACCGGCAGCGCCGAACTCGGCGTGGTACTGGAACTTGTAGAGGTATTCGAGCGGGCAGCTGAAGCCGAGTTCTTCGGCAAGCCGGCGCTGGGTGGCGGTCGGCATGTCCTCGCCGCCGCGGGGATGGCTGCAGCAACTGTTGGCCCAGTAACCCGGCCACAGCGGTTTGGATGCCGCGCGTTGCTGCAACAGCAGTTCACCCGCGCCGTTGAACACGAACAGCGAAAACGCGCGGTGCAGGATGCCCTGGCCGGCGTGCGCGTCGGCCTTGCTGGCGTGGCCGATCTCGCGGTCGGCTGCGTCGACCAGGATCAGTCGTTCGGAATCGAACGACACCACGGGATGGTCATTGCCCTCAGCCAATGTGCGTCTCCATTGCCTGATAGCCGGCCTGTTGCAGCGCGCGCACCACGCGCGCCGGATCCTCCGGACACAACGCGATCATGGCGCCGCCGCCACCGCCACCGGTGAGCTTGGCACCGAGCGCGCCGTTGGCGCGCGCGACCTGGATCATTTCTTCCAGCTCCCAGCTCGATACCTGCAGCGCGTTCAACTGGCCCTGGCAGATGTTCATCAGCTCGCCGAATTGTTCGAGGTCCCACGCATCCAGCGCGCGCAGGCCCTGCATCGCCAGCGCGTCGATTTCATCGAAGATGCGTTCGTAGAGTTTCTTGTTGCGCAACCAGGCTTCGCGCACGCGGCCGACGGTGCGCGCGGTCAGGCTTTCCACGCCGGACAGGCCGATCACCACCGGCAGCGGCTTGATGAAGTGCAGCGGCTCCACCACCGGCGGTTCGCCGCGCTGGTACAGCAGGGGCTGGCCGTAGGTGGCGACGGTGTTGTCGATGCCGGACGGCGTGCCGTGCGCGACGCGCTCGCATTCGTACGACAGCGCGCACACCTGCTGGTCGGTGAGGCCGAGTTCGCAGTGGCGATCCAGCGCGCGGATCACCGCCACCGCGAGCGCCGCCGAACCGCCGAGGCCGTTCGCGCGCGGCAGGCTGGGGTAAACCTGGATGCGCATCGGCCGGTCGGAGAGTTCGAGTTTCTGCAGGATCAGTTCCAGCGATTCAAGGAACGAACCCGGGTGCTTGCTGCCCGGATGCAGGCGTTGTTCGACGCCCCAGCGCGGGATGATGAGTTGGGTGCCTTCCTTCGATTCCTCGGCGCGGGCGCGAATCGCCATCGGCACCGGCACCGCGATCGCGTGGCGGCCGTACACCACCGCGTGTTCGCCGAGCAGGATGGCCTTGCCATAGCCGGTTGCGTATTCGGCTTCGTCGAGCGGCTCGAAGCCGTGCGCGACGGTGCGCGCTTCCGGCTGCACCTGGCTCTGCACTTCGGCGATGATTTCCTTGGCCTTCCACACCTTGATCTCGCCGCTGTCGAGCAGGCGCTCGACCACGGTGTCGAAGATGTCGGCGGCGGCGCCCGCGGTGGCGGCGACGCTGCGCGCGTGCAGGGTCATGTGGCCCTGCTGGATGCCATCGGTCACCAGCGCGCGCAGCGCGGAGAAGTTCTGCGCGAGGCCGACCGCGCCCATCAGTTCGGCCAGTTCGCGCGCGGATGACACCTTCAGCAGGCGGTGGTCCAGCGCCACGGTGGCGTTGGTTTGCAGGTTGCCGCCGACCGTGCCGACCTTCATCGGCATCTCGATCTGGCCGACCAGGTTGCCCTGGTCGTCCTTGTACCAGCGCGTCAGCGAGGTGTAGTGCTCGCCGCGTGCGGCGTAGGCATGCGCCGCGGCTTCCAGCGCGCGCCAGTCGTTGCCGGTTGCCAATGCGACCGCATCGACGCCGTTCATGATGCCCTTGTTGTGGGTGGCGGCGCGGTAGGGGTCGACCACGGCGAGATCGTTGGCGAGGATGATGCCGTCGCGCACCTGTTCGCCGTCGAAACCCTTCTCGGCCAGCAGTTTGGTCGGCACCACCATCTTCGCCCACACCAGCGCGCGGTCGGTGAGGTTCGACAGGATCCGCAGGAACACCTTGCCGCCGGTGATGCCTTCGACCAGCGAGGCCACGCCTTCGCACATGGTGTTGACCATGTTGGCGCCCATCGCGTCGCAGGTGTTCACCAGCAGGTGCAGCACCACCATGTCGCGGCGGCCGTCGGCAGCCGGATGGATGCGCACCTCGATGTCCTTGGCGCCGCCGCCGCGCGCCACCATCTTCGGGTGCAGGCTGTTGGCGAGGTTGAGGATTTCCTGCTTGCGCTGCAGCAGTGCGGTTTGCGCCGTGGCGGAATTGTCGCAATCGACGATCTGCACCTGTCCGATCAGGATCGGATCGGTCGAACGCGTGGTGAAGCCGCCCGCACTGCGCACCAGTTTTGCCGCCGAGGACAGCGCCGCGACGATCGAGGGTTCCTCGACCACCAACGGCACCACGTGGTCCTTGCCGTTGATCAGGAAGTTGAGGCCGAGGCCGAGCGGCAGGCCCATCACCCCGATCACGTTCTCGATCATCTTGTCGGCGCGCGCGACGGTGAGCGTGTGCCCGCCCGACAGCAGCGTCTGGAAATCCTCGCGCGAAACCATGTCGCGCTCGCGCACGAGGTTGACGCGCTCGGGCACCGACAACTTGTAGAAACCCGGCATTCTCGACTGGTCCATCTTCATTCCTCTGCAACGTCAATCGACTGCAAGCACTTCGAGGCCGCGCGCAGCGGCCTGCATTTCGATCACCGGGAATCCGGCGCGCGTCGCACGCTCGCTGAATACCTGCAACCGGACATCATCCACGGAAAATGTGATGCCGACGTCACCGCCGCCTGCGCCGCAACTCTTGTAGGTGACCCCGCACTCGTCCGCGAGCCGGCCGAGCGCGCGATGCGCGTGGCTGGCGATGTCCGCACCGCTGGCCTCGCCGAGGCCGGCAAGGGCGATCGCATAGTCGTGGAAGCTCGCAAGGGCGGTGGCGGAATCGGCACGGGCAACGGCGTCGACGCCGCGTGACGCCATTGTAGCGAGTTCGTGAATCCGCCGCGTGTATTCGCCCGGTTGCCGTGCCCGCCAGGCGGCGACGGTGGCCAGCATCGCGCTGGTGGAGGCCGGCTTGCCGCTGTAGACGCAGCGCCAGTGCAGCCCGTCCGGCCATGTGAGGGCTTCGACCTGCGGCGTGTGGCTGGCATCCAGCTGGAAGCGCGACAGGCCGCCGTGCAGCGACGCCGCGATGTCGATGCCGCTGCCGCGACCGTGCTGGATCGCGCGATGCGCGTCCACGCACTCGGCAAGCGTGGGTGCCGGCTGCCCGCCGAGCGCATGCAACGCGCCGAGCAGCGCGACCGTCAACGCAGCACTGGAACCCAGGCCCAGCTTGATGCGAGTACCGGCATGGTCGTGATGAAACGTGTCGCTGTCGAGCTCGATGCGGCATGCGGGCAGGCGCTCGATCTGCGGAAACCGCGACAGCAGCGTGGCGACCCATTCGAGTTCCGCGGGCGCGGCATCGATCCAGGTTGCATGCCCATCCTGCAATCGCACCCGGGCCTGCAGTTGCAAGGTGGGCGAGACGATTTCCCAGGATCCATCGCCGCCAGTGAAGCGCTGATTTTGCTCGTCATCCTGGCGAAAGCCGGGAACCAGTGACTTTCGCGCAACCCCCCGAGATGCAAAGGCACTGGGTCCCGGATATCGCTTCGCGATTCCGGGATGACGAGCAATGAGGCTGTTCGGGGATTCCCTGGAGTCAAGTTTCGCGCTTGCACGGCAGTCCACCGCCAGTACCAGGGCGGGCGCGCCGTCCAGCACCGCGTATTCGCCGAGCAACACCAGCTTGCCGGGGGCACTGGCTTCGATTCGTTTCAAGCAGCGGTCCCGATGATGCGTGCACCTTCGCCGAGACCGCTGACGAGGACGTCTTCCACGCCCTTGATGCCGCGCAGTGCTGCGCTGACGGCGTCGACGTGCTGGGGCAGGCACACGGCCTTGATCTGCGGACCGGCGTCGATGGTGAAGAACACCGCGGTGCCTTGCTTGCGCAGCGCGCGGATGGCGTGGATGCAGTCGACGGTCGCGGCGTTCCAGTAGATCAGCCCGGGACGCGTCGCCAGCATCACCGCATGCATCGCGAGGCAACTGGCTTCGGCGACGTCCGCGAGGCGCGCGAAGTCACGCGTTCGCACCGCTTCGCGCGCGTCGGCGAGGTCGGCGTCGACGGTCGCGACCCAGGCGCGGTAGTACGGCGAGGTGCGCCGCGAATCGTCCATGCCCACGCGCGAACTGGTGTCCTTCACCGCGCGGCTGGTGATCGCGACCACAACATTCAGTGGCCACGCCGCAGCGTCCAGCAACGGCGTTGCGAAGGCGTCCTCGCCATCGTCGCGGGTGCCTGCGGCCATTTCGACGAAACCGCCGAAGATCGAGCGCGCGGCGGAGCCCGATCCGCGCCGGGCCAGCACCGACAGTTTCCGCGGCGGAAGCTGCAGTTGCAGCGCGTGGTCGGCTGCCAGCGCCAGCGCGGCGAAGCCGGATGCGGACGATGCCAGTCCCGCACCGGTCGGAAAGTCGTTGGCGGTCTCGACGCGGGCGCGCGCTTGCGTGCCCGCGCGCGCACGGAACAGGTCGAGGAACGCGCCGATCTTGCGCGTCTGCAGATCGTCGCGGCGATCGTTGAACAACACCTCGTCAGCGCCGAGCGCGTCGTCGAAGCGCACCGTGGTGCGCGTGTGCAGCGCGTCCAGCGTGATCGACAAGGAACCCGCGGCCGGCAGGTTCAGCCCATCGTCGCGCTTGCCCCAGTACTTGACCAGCGCGATGTTGGGTTGCGCTTCGGCGGTGGCTTGCCCGCTTGGCGAAGTCATCGAAATTTCCCTTGCTCCCGAAACCATTGTATTGCGTCGGCCAGCGCCTCCCGGGCCGGTCGTGCACGATAGCCGAGTTCGGCCGCCGCGCGTTGGCTTGCGAAATACATGGGGTGGCGGGCGAGCCTGGCGGCGTCGACGGTGATCGTGGGCGCGCGGTCGCGCACGCGTGCGAGGGCTTCGGCAAGATGCGCCACCGGCAGCACCGCCGCGTGCGGAAGCCGCAGCCATGGCCCGTGCCGTCCAGTCAATTCGGCCACCGCGGCGAGGATCGCGCGCAGGCTCATGTCGGTGCCGCCAAGCACGTAGCGGCGGCCGCGCTGGCCGCGTTCGTAGGCCAGCACGTGGCCTTCGGCGACATCGTCGACGTGCACGATGTTGAGGCCGGTGTCGACCCACGCGGGCATGCGTCCGCGTGCGGCATCGAGGATCGTGCGTCCGGTGGGCGTCGGCTTGCGGTCGCGCGGGCCGACCGGCGCCGAGGGATTCACGATCACGATGTCCTGGCCGGCCTGCGCGCGGCGCCGCGCGAGCGCTTCGGACAGGTACTTCGAACGCTTGTAGGCGCCGATCATGTCGGCGAGGCGGGCCGGGGTTTCCTCGTCGGCCGGCGCGCGATCGGCGTGCCAGCCCAGCGTCGCGACGCTGGAGGTGTGCACGCTGCGCCGCACCCCGCAGCGCGCCGCGGCCAACAGGATGTTGTGCGTGCCGCGCACGTTGGTGCGGTGGATTTCGCCGGGATCGCGCGCCCACAGACGGTAGTCGGCGGCGACGTGGAACAGGCCGTCGCAGCCTTGCAACGCCTGCAGCAGCGAGTCCGGATCGAGCAGGTCGCCGCGCACGATCTCGACGTCGGCACCGTCGAGGTTGGTGGTGTCACTGGCTGGCCGCACCAGCGCGCGCACGGCGTAGCCGTGCCGCAGCAAGGCCAGCACCACCGCCGAGCCGACGAAACCGTTGGCGCCGCTGACGAGGACGCGCGCGTTCATGCGCGCACGGCAAGCAACCGCGCGGCTGTCGCCAGCGCATCCCGCGCGCGGGCAAAATCGCGCGCCAGCAGCCGCGCCACGCGCCAGCTGGGCGGACCGCCGAACACGATCGCCGACGCCATCGCCAGGGTCACGCCGCCGCCGGCGTCCAGCGCGCGCGTGATGCGCGGCGGGATGTCGCGCGCGCATGGATCGCAGATGGCCTTGACGGCGGTGAAGGGCAGCTGCGCGCGGGTCGCGACCGCGGCCACGGCGGCAGCCTCCATGTCCACCGCAAGCGCGCCGCTGTGTTCGCCGAGCGCGCGTTTGGCGGCGGCGCTGGCGACCGGCTGCGGCGCCGACCACAAGCCGCCACGGAATACACGCGGGCCGTCGGCGAGGCGCCGCGCGAGCCATGCGCTGGCATCCGCATCGGGAACGAAGCCGAGTGCGTCGTCGTCGCGATAGCGGATACGGTCGGGAATCAACAGGTCGCCCGGCGCGAGGCGGGCGTCCACGGCGCCGGCGACACCCCAGTTGGCGAGCGCGCCGACGCCGCAGGCGAGCAGGCGTTCCGCCGCGCGCATCGCGTTGTGGCCGCCGATTCCCGATACCGCCAGCCAACCGCGATGCCAGCGGGCGCAGTCACCCGGATGCAGGCCGCCTGCGCCGAGGCTGCGCGCTTCGGCCGACAGCGCGACCACTACGCCCAACCCTTCAGTGCTGGCGGCGAGCGCGGACATGGCGATAACGCACCAACGCCCAGTAGGGGAAATAGCGGCTGTAACCGTGGTATTTCAGATAGAACACGCGCGGGAATCCGGGCGCGTTGAAACGCGGGTCGTGCCACTCGCCGTCGACTTGCGTGCGCAGCAGGTAGTCGACGCCGCGCGCCACGGCCGGACTGTCGGCTTCGCCCGCGCGCAACAGCGCCAGCAAGGCCCAGGCGGTTTGCGCCGGTCCGCTGCGCGCGCCGCGCCCCCGCAGTTCGGGATCGAGGTAACTGTCGTTGCCTTCGCCCCAGCCGCCATCGGCCTGCTGCACCGACTTCAACCACGCCACCGCACGCCGGATCGCGGGATCGTCCGGCGCTGCACCGGCAGCCAGCAGCGCACCGACTGCCGCCCAGGTGCCGTAAATGTAATTGGTGCCCCAGCGGCCGAACCACGCGCCTTCCGGTGTCTGCTCATCGCGCAGGAAACGAACGACGGCGGCGCGCGCGGCGTGATCCTGCGGGCGATCGAGCATGGCCAGGAAGTGCAGCACGCGCGCGCTGACGTCGCTGGTGGGTGGGTCGAGCAGGGCGCCATGGTCGGCAAACGGGATCTGGTTCAACCAGCGGTGGTCGTTGTCGGCATCGAAGGCGGCGAACCCGCCGTTGCGCGATTGCATGCCGGCCAGCCAGTCGGCGGCGCGTTCGATCGCCTGCGCGTAGCCGGCGCGTTGCGGCGACTGCTGCAGCGCGCGCGCCACCACCGCGGTGTCGTCGAGGTCGGGGTAGGCGTCGTTCTTGAACTGGAACGCCCAGCCACCGCCGGGCAGGTTCGGACGATCGTCGCGCCAGTCGCCGGGCGCGTCGCACAGTTGCCGCGCGGCCAGCCAATCCAGCGCGCGTTGCACGGCCGGCCGCGTCGCGTCGCCATCTTCCTGCATCGCCAGGCAAGTGAGTCCGGTGTCCCATACCGGCGATACGCACGGCTGGCACCACGCTTCGCGATCATGCACCACCAGCAGGTCGTCGATGGCCTTGCGCGTTTCGCGGCAGGCGGGGTGTTGCGGCGGATAGCCCAGCAGTGCCAGCGCTTCGAGCGCGTTGACCATCGCCGGGAAGATCGCGCCCAGCCCGCCCTCGCCATTGCGATGCGCGAGGATCCACTGTTCCGCGCGGCGCAGCGCGCGCCGGCGCAGCCAGTGCGGGATCATCCATTCGCAGCGGCGGCCGAACTCCTCGCCCCACAGCAACACGCGGTTCAGCGCCGAGCGCGGGTGGAACCAGTGGCGTTCCCCGGCCGGCGGCACCGCGAACAATTCGGCGATGTGCACGCCGCGCGGATTGGCGGCGCGTGGCTTCAGCGTGGTCAGCACCGACAGCGGCACCATCACCGTGCGTGACCAGTACGAAACCTTCTTGATGTGGAACGGGAACCAGCGCGGCAGCAGCATCAGCTCGACCGGCAGGAACGGCACGCCGTGCCACGGCAGTTCGCCGAACAGGGCCAGGGCGATGCGCGTGAACACGTTGCTGCGCGCGGCGCCGCCGCGGGCGAGGATCGCGGCGCGCGCGCCCTGCATGTGCGGTGCATCGGCACGATCGCCGGCGAGTTTCAGGGCGAAGTAGCACTTCACGCTGCAACTGACGTCGAGCGCGCCGCCCGGATACAGCGGCCAGCCGCCGGTACGGCATTGGCGGTTGCGCAGGTATTCGGCGAGCCGCACTTCCAGCAGGCGGTCCGATTCGCCGAGATAATGCAGCATCAGGATGTATTCGGCCGGAATCGTGCAGTCGGCTTCCAGCTCGAACTGCCAGCTGCCGTCCGCGCGCTGGGTCGCGAGCAGCCGTTCGCGCGCCGTCGTGATCGCCGTCTCCAGCTTCCCCCGCGCCTTGGCGGGCAACTCCCCCTGGCTGTGCGGGAAGCCGGAGTCGGGCATCGTCTATTTCGAGGGCATGGCGCGCGCCGGGCCGCAGCTGTCGTTGCGTGGCCACGACGATTGGGCGCCGGGGAGCAGGCCGCCCCAGTCGTCGGCCAGCGCGTGCAGCGGCAGGCCGTCGGCGAGGCGCGTGAACCAGCGTTGCAGCACGCGGCTGTAGCCGGCGAACAGGCGCGAGGCGATCACGATCTTCTTGACCACCTTGCGCGACACCTTCACCTGCGAGGCATCGGTGAATTCCGGCTGCGCGGCGATCGAGGCCAGCGTGCGCATCGCGAGACCCAGTGCGATCAGGCAGAAGCGGCGGATGCCGACTTCCTTTTCCGGGATCAGCAGGGTGTACTTCAGCGCGTTGCGCAGGTGGCTGTGGGCAATGCCGATGAGTTGCGCATAGGCGGCGCCGAACGCGGCCGGCACCTGATTGCTGCGGAGGTCCTTCAACTCGACGCCGGCGCGCGCGAACAGGTCGTGCGGCATCCAGCACACGCCGCGCGCGCGGTCTTCCCAGAAGTCCTTGAGGATGTTGGTCATCTGCAGGCCCTGGCCGAACGACACGTCCAGCGCCGACATCGCCTCGCGCTGGCTGGCGATGCGCGGCGAGTAGTCGCAGAACAGATCGGTGAGCGTTTGGCCCACCACCCCGGCCACGTAGTAGCAATAGCGGTCCATTTCGCGCAGGTTGGCGAGTCCCGCGGTGCTGGCGCGGCGCTCGAAGCTCGGCATGCCGGTGCACATGGTGCGGATGCAGCGCGTCAGCGATTCGCGCTGGGCGAGGTTGAAGGCATCGGTGACTTCGATCACCGCGGGGGTTTGTTCGACCAGCTCGCGTTCCGCTGCCAGCGTGTTGCCGTGCAGCAGCGGCGCAAGGTCGCGCGCGAACGAGTGCGGGTCTTCCGTCGAGGCGACCACGCGCGTGAAGCGGTCGTGGAATTCCTGTTTCACGTCGCTCGGCAGCGCTTTTTCGTCCTCGATGGTGTCGGCGATGCGGCACAGCAGGTAGGCGTTGGCGATCACCGTGCGCAGGCGTGGCGCGAGCTGCGGGATCGTCAGCGCGAAGGTGCGCGACACGGCCGGCAGGATGCGCTCCTGGAACGCCCATGCGTTTTCGGTTGTAGCGCGAATGGTGTTGGACTGGATCATCCTTCGGAACTCTCGTTGCTTGAGCCTTCCGGCCCCCTGATCGTACGCATTGTGCGTGAAGACGCGGTCGATGTCGCGCGAGCGCCGCCTTGACGTCCCCTGCGGCTGCGTGGTGACGGACCCGTTATTCTTGGCGGCTTCATTATCGCGGAGTTCTGCAATGCCTTTCGCCGACCGGCTTGGCAATTACCTCGAGCGTGTCGAGCAGGCCCTGGACACCCGCCTGCCGGTCGCGGGCACCCGCCCGGCGAACCTGCACGCCGCCATGCGCTACGCGACCCTCGGCGGCGGCAAGCGTATCCGCCCATTGCTGGCCTACGCCACTGCCGAAACGCTCGGTCTCGCGGCGGCGCGGGTCGACGCGGCGGCCTGCGCCGCCGAATGCATCCATGCCTTTTCATTGATCCACGATGACCTGCCGGCGATGGATGACGACGCCATGCGGCGCGGGCGCCCGTCCACCCACAAGGCTTTCGGCGAAGCCACGGCGATCCTCGCGGGGGATGCGCTGCAGACCCTGGCTTTCGGGATCCTGGCCGCGCAGGGCACGGAGGCGCCCGCGGCCTGCCTTGGCATGATCACCATCCTGGCCGAGGCCAGCGGCTCGCAGGGCATGACCGGCGGGCAGGCGGTCGATCTGGAATCCGAAGGCAAGCAGATTTCCCTCGCCGAACTCGAAGCCCTGCACCAGGGCAAGACCGGCCGCCTGATCCGTGCGGCCGTGATGATGCCCGCGTGCCTGCTGCCGGACCTGGCCGAGTCGTCGCGCGCGGCGCTCGATCACTTTGCCGAACGCATGGGGCTGGCCTTCCAGATCAAGGATGACGTGCTGGATGTCGAAGGCGACGAGGTGGTGGTCGGAAAGACCCACGGCGCCGACGCAGCGCGCGGCAAGGCAACTTATCCGGCCTTGCTGGGACTGGAAGGCGCACGGCGGCACGCGGACGCGCTGTACGCCGAGGCGCTGGCGGCGCTGGAACCCTTCGGTGATGCCGCCGAACCGCTGCGCTGGATGGCGCGTTACATCGTCCATCGCGACCGCTGACCTGGTTGGCTGATCCGTTGGCTTGCAACGCGGCGCGTGAAGCCCGACACTGGCGCGCGTCCGCAGGCCGGCCGGTCGCCGGCACCTAGCCAGGGGCACAGCGTGGCCGATCGCACCGAGCCGCCAGGGAAGCGCAGCCTCTTAGCCGAACTGCATCGCCGCCACGTGTGGCGGGCTTCGGTCGTGTACATCGGTGCCGTGTGGGCGATTTCGCAGGGCATCTCGCAGCTCGCGCCGACGTTCGGGTTGCCGGCCACGATCACCCGCTGGTTCGTGGTCGCGGGCGCAATAGGTTTTCCGTTCTGGATTGCGTTTGCGTGGTACTACAAGCTGACGCCGGCCGGCTTGCGCCGCGAATCCGACGTCATCGAACACGATCCGGACCTGCACCGTGCCACCGGGCGGCGGCTGGATTTCTGGATCATCGGGGTGCTCTCGGTCGCCGTCGTGCTGCTGTTGACCAATCAGTTGGCGTGGCACTTGGGCACCGCCCCGGGCGACATCACGGCCTCGATATCGGAGCAATCGATCGCGGTGCTGCCGCTGGTGTCCGAGGGCGCCACCAAGGAGCAGAAGTATTTTTCCGATGGCATTTCCGAGGGGCTCATCACCGCACTGTCGCAATTCGCGGGTCTCAAGGTGATCGGCCGCACGTCGTCATTCCAGTTTCGCGACAGCAAGGACAGCAGCAAACAGATCGGGCAGCAGCTTGGCGTGGCGCATCTGCTGGAAGGCAGCGTGCAGTACTCCGGTGACAAGGTGCGCATCAATGCCAACCTGATCGACGCCAATGACGGCAGCGTGGTCTGGTCGCGACACTACGAGCGGCCGAGCACCGACCTGTTTGCCTTGCAGGATGCGATCACCACGGCCGTGGCCGCAGCCTTGAAATCGAAGTTGCTGCACGGCCATACCGTGGAGAGCCAGAGCGATCGACCTCCCGGAGGCAATGTCGCGGCGTACACCGCGCTGCTGCAAGGCAAGGCCAACGCGGCGAGCCTCTCCACCGATGGCCTGCGCAAGGCAATCGACTTCTATCATCAAGCCATCGCGATCGACCCGAACTACGCCTACGCGTATGCAGGGCTTGCCTTCGCCCAGGTGAGCCTCGGCTCGCAGTTGATCGGCGCTGCCCAGAGCGAGGCCTACGGGAAAGCGCGGGCGGCGGCTGACAAGGCGCTTGCGCTGGCGCCGGATCTTGGCATGGCGCATCAGGCGCACGCGGCGGTGCTGAGTGGCGCCGATGGCGACGCGATGGGGGCACTGGCCGAACTGCGGCGTGGCCTGGAATTGAATCCGCACTACGCCGGCGCGATAGCCAACCTCGGCGCGGGCCTTGCGATCGTGGGACAACTCGATCAGGCGGTGGCGATGGAACGCCGCGCCATCGCGGCCGACCCGCTGCGGCTCGTGGTGTACGTCAACCTGTCCAACAACCTCGCGGCGCTCGGTCGCCTCGACGATGCCGCCAGGGTGGCGCAGAAGGCCGTGAGCCTGCAGCCCGGCAGCCTGATGGCGCATGCGCAGTTGGCCAACATCCAGTTGCTGCAAGGAAACGCGGCGCCGGTGCTGGCGTGGGCGGCCACGGTGCAGGACCCGACCACGCGGCTGTGGTTCCAGACCGCGGGCTGGATCGTGGCCGGCGATCAAGCGCATGCGGATTCTGCCTTGAAGGAGTTCGTCGGCAAGTACGGCAACGACCAGCTTTACATCACGGCGCAGTTGTACGCGTTGAAGCAGCAGCCCGACACGATGTTCGCGTGGCTGGGGCGGGCGGCCGCGCAACCCGGCTCCGGACTGGTGCAGGGCTTGCTGAGCGATCCGCTGTTGCTGCGCTACGTCCATGATCCGCGCTTTGCCGCACTGTGCAGCAAGTTGGGGCTGCCGGTGCCGGGTAAACCTGCGCCCGCTGCGGCGGCGAGCGCGCCGTCCTCGTTGGCAGATGCTGGCGCATTGCCATTCGAACTCGTGCAGGGTTAGACTCGCCTGCGGTTTGCGATGTGGGTCACGGAATGCGGTGCGCCGTCTGGCACTCGTCCGTGATCGAGCGGTTGCCCATGACCACGTCGCGGCTGCGGCTTGCTGCAAAACAGGGGGATAGCGCACGGCGAGGCAAGTTCCAATGCTTGTCGTTGCCGGGGGACGAAAACCTGGTGAAGGTTCCTGTCGAATCGTGTTGCTGCCGATGACGGCGGATGCGAAGTTGGGGTCTGCAGGTGGTCACGCGAATCTCTGGCTCGGATGGTCTTACATCCACAACCAATCGTAGAGGGTCAACCCATGTCGAATGTTCATAGTTTCTCGCGCCCGCGTTCGCTCGCGCTCGCCGTTGCCGCCGTTTGCGGCGTTGCGCTCTGCGGGGCCGCGCTGGCTGCAGTTCCCGCGCGCGGACACTTCACCCAGCTGACCCGCGCCACGCAGCTGGATCGCGGCGGTGTCGTGCACGGCCCCCTCGCGCTGTCGCAGCCGCTGCACGTGTCGCTGTCGCTGAAGTTGCGCAATGCCGGACAGCTGCATAGTTTCCTCGCGGCGCCGCACGGCAAGCTGAGCCACGCGCAATTGTCTGCCGACTACCTGCCTACCCAGGCACAGGCACAGGCGGTTGCGGATTACCTGACCCAATCCGGGTTCCGCAACGTCAAGATTTCGTCCAATCGCATGATCGTTTCCGGTGATGGCACCGCAGCGATCGCGCAGGCGGCGTTCCAGACCCACATCGCGAGCGTGCGCACGCGTGATGGCCGCATGGCCCACGCCAACACCTCGCCCATCCACATCCCGGAGGCGCTGGCTGGCAGCGTGCAGGCGGTGCTGGGCCTGCAGAACGTACACGTGATGCACACCTATCCCCGCAACGTTCGTCCGGCCGCGCGCGTCGGCGGCATCGGTGGCCACGCGCCGACCGAGTTCGCCGACATCTACGGCGCCAGCAGCCTTGCACCGGCTTCCGGTGTTTCCGTGGGCGTCTGGGGCTGGGGCAACATGTCGCAGTCGGTCGCGGATCTCGCGACATTCACCGGCAATACCGGCCTTTCCGCCGGGACCGTCTCGGTGGTGTGCGCCGATTACGACGGCACGCAAGGTGCGGTCAGCACGAGCGACCCGACCTGCGCCAGCAACGATCTCGGCGGCACGATCGAATGGAACATGGACAGCCAGGACATCGTCGGCATGTCCGGTGGCGTGGCCAGCTTGACGTTCTACTCCGCAGGCGATGCCAGCAACCAATCATCGGTCGATACCCTGAACGAGATCGTCAATCCGACCGCTGGCGAAACCACGCCGCAGGTCGTCAATGCCTCGTTCGGTGAGTGCGAGCGCTACCAGGATGCGAACCAGGGCGGCGACGGTTCTGCGCAGGCCATGGATGCATTGTTCCAGGCCGCGGCCGCCAGCGGCATCACGTTTTCGGTTTCAACGGGTGACTCCGGTGCCGACGAATGCGGCGACGGTGGCCTGAACTCGGCCAGCTATCCGGCTTCGTCACCGTGGGTGGTGGCGGTGGCGGGCACCACGCTGGTGGCGTCGACCACGACCTGGGGCCGCGAAAACCTGTGGGCCGGCAGCGGTGGCAGCCCCAGCTCGTTCGAGCCGGCGCAGGATTGGCAGGCGCCGTTGACCTACGGCGCCTACGCGGGAATGCGCGGCCCGGACGTGGCGTTCGATGCCAATCCGGCGTCGGGCTCGGTGTTCGTGTACGGCGGCGGTGAAGTGCAGGTCGGCGGTACCAGCCTGTCGGCGCCGTTGTTCGCGGGCGCATGGGCGCGCATCCTGCAGGCCAATCCGGGCGCAGGTTTCGCCGCCCCGGTGCTGTACAGCCTGCCGGCGTCGGTGTTCCATGACGTGCGCAGCGGCAGCAATCGTGGCTGGTCGGCGCGCTTGGGCTGGGATTACGCCAGCGGCCTCGGCAGCTTTGACGTGGGTGCCGCCTCGGCCGCCATCGGTGGCGGTGATGGTGGTCAGCAGCCCGAGTGACGTCGATGTCGACGCACTGGCCTTGCGGCCATTGAAACAACAAAAGCCCGGTCGCAAGGCCGGGCTTTTGCTTTGGCGGGAGACCGCATCGGACTGCACGCACTGCGGCTGCGTGCGTCCATTTGCCGGTTCGCGGTTGCATTTCGAATGCGCGCAACACATGTAATGATTTCTGCCGACACCGCGCGCCCGTACCATTGCGGGCTGAGGCACAGCCGCAGGTGTTCGTTGAGGCCGGGGAGAGGCGATGGAATTCCAGGATTACTACCAGACACTGGGCGTGCAGGCCGGCGCGAGCGAGGACGAGATCAAGTCGGCCTATCGCAAGCTCGCGCGCAAGTACCACCCGGACAAGAACAAGGAAGCCGGCGCCGAGGAGAAGTTCAAGGCCATCAGCGAGGCGTACGAGGTCCTGCACGACAAGCAGAAGCGCGCAGCCTACGACAACGTGCGCGCGGGCGGATACCGCGGTGGCGACAACTTTCGTCCGCCACCGGGCTGGCAGCAGCAGGCACCGGGCGGCTTTGATTTCCGCAATTTCGAGGGCGGCGACGCCGGCGGCTTCAGTGATTTCTTCGAATCACTGTTCGGCGCGCGCGGTGGTGCGGGCGGGCCACGCGCCCGCCGCGGGCCGCTGCGCGGCAATGACGTGCGCGCGGCGGTCGAAATCGACTTGCACACCGCGTACGCCGGCGGCAAGCAGCGTCTGCAATTGCGTGACGCGTCGGGCGAACGCACGCTCGAGGTCAACATTCCTGCGGGCATCCTGCCCGGCAAGGTGATTCGTCTCGGCGGGCAGGGTGAGCCGGGTGTCGGCGGTGGCCCGAACGGCGACCTGCTGCTGGAAATTCAGGTGCGCGACGATCCACGCTTCAAATTGCACGAGCGCGACATTGAAGTGGAAGTGCCCGTATCGCCGTGGGAAGCCGCGCTGGGCGCCAAGGTGCCGGTGCCGACGCTCGGTGGCACGGTGGAACTGCAGATCCCGGCCGGTTCCCGCAGCGGTCGCAAATTGCGCCTGAAGGGACGCGGGATGCCGGGCCGCACGCCAGGCGACCAGTTCGTGGTCCTGTCGATCCAGACGCCGCCGGCCGGCGACGACAAGGCCAAGGCAGCTTACGCAGCACTCAAGCAGGCGTTCCCGGCATTCGATCCGCGAGCGTGATCGCGCGGCTGTATGAGCGGCCGTAGGAGCGGCGGCAGCCGCGATTGATGCGCGTACGAACGGCTGTAGGAGCGGCCGTAGGAGCGGCGGAAGCCGCGATTGGTGCGTACGAACGGCGGAAGCCGCGATGGCCGTTTCCGCGTGTTATTTGCCCAAATGCTCGTTCAACGCGCTGGTCAACTCGGCCTCATTCACCGGCTTGGTCACGTAGGCCTTGGCGCCTTGGCGCATGCCCCAGACCCGGTCGGTGTCCTGATCCTTGGTGGTCACGAGAATCACCGGGATGTGCGCGGTGGTCGGATCCTTGCTGATCGCGCGGGTCGCCTGGAAGCCGTTCAAGTTCGGCATCACCACATCCATCAGTACCAGGTCGGGCTTTTCGCGCTTGGCAACTTCCACGCCGGCTGCGCCGTCGGTGGCGGTGAGCGACTGGTGGCCGAGTTTTTCGACCAATCGCTTCAGGCCTTCCAGTTGCGAAGGCGAATCGTCGACGATCAGGATGCGTGCCATGCAGATCTCCCCACAGCGGAAGCGGGCATTGTAGGGAACCGCAGCGCCGGGCGCCACGCCCGGCAAGTCACGTTCTGTGCCACGCGCGGCGCCATGCGAAGTGCGTCACGCATCGGCACCGGTGCGCACCAGCGCGCGGCCGAACGAGCGGCCTGCGAGCATCGCCGCAAAGGTGCCGGGCAGGCCGTCGAGCGTGACTTCGCTGGTGCAGATCGCATCGAGGTGCGCGGGTTTCCAGTCGGACGCGAGGTGCTGCCAGATTTTCCCGCGGATGTCGCGCGCGGTGCCGGCCGAGGCGATGCCGAGCAGGCTGACGCCGCGGATGATGAAGGGCATCACGGTGGTATCGAGCTTGCTGTCGGCGGCGAGGCCGATGCTGGCGACGTTGCCGTAAGCGGCCGTGCAGG
>DASSRT010000021.1:0-8373 GCA_035701705.1 Rhodanobacteraceae bacterium | reverse complement strand
CAGCAGCCGGGGCCGGCGCGGCAGGCGCCGCGGCGGGTTCTTCGCTGACACTCCACGGGAACGTGGTTTCGTTGCTCATCGGAAGCTCCTCCGGATGGATCGTTGACAGTGGACCACTGGTTGTAGTGCAAACGGCGACGCGCGTCGCCGTGACCCATTCTCACACAACGGCAGCATGGTCAGTGCATGCCGCGACTTGATTTTTACACCCTCGACGCCCGCATGTGGTGATGTGCACGGGCGCGACATTCAGCGTGAACAGCAACCAGACCCTCTCGAGGACAGCTGCAACTTGAAAGATGCCCCTGAAAACCGTCGCGAGCGAAGGCAGATTGCGTGACGCCGGAGCGCAGGAAGCGGAGCGTACACGTCAGTACGTGAGCATTCCGAGCACCGCCGGCACGCGAGCTGCCGAGCGCAGCAGGTTGTTCAGGGGTATCTCAGAACTTGCCGTAATACCCCTCTTTCAACGCATCGAACAGGTTGGCGGCGGTGTGGGTTTCGCCGTCGTACTCGACCTCCTCGTTGCCCTTGACCTCGACGACGCTGCCGTCTTCCAGCTCGAAGCGGTAGAGCGTGTTGGCCAAGTCGGCATCCTTCACCAGCACGCCCTGGAAGGCGGCCGGGTTGAAGCGGAAGGTGGTGCAACCCTTCAGGCCGGCCTTGTAGGCGTGGAAGTAGATGTCCTTGAAGTTTTCGTAGGGATAATCGGTCGGCACGTTGGCGGTCTTGGAGATCGACGAGTCGACCCACTTCTGCGCGGCGGCCTGGATGTCGACGTGTTGCATCGGGCTGATGTCGTCCGCGGCGACGAAATACTCCGGCAGCTTTTCGTTGGCGTCATCCGAATCGGGCCTGGCGTCGGCGTTGATCAGCGCGCGATAGGCCAGCAGTTCATAGCTCATCACCTCGACCTTTTCCTTGGTCTTCTTGCCGGGCCGGATCACGTTGCGCGAATAGCTGTGCGCGAACGAGGGCTCGATGCCGTTGCTGGCGTTGTTGGCCAGCGACAGCGAAATCGTGCCGGTCGGCGCGATCGAGGTGTGGTGGGTGAAGCGCGCGCCGGATTCGGCAAGTTTCTCCACCAGATCGGGCGCGACCTGGGCGACGCGCTGCATGTAGCGCGAGTACTTCGCGTGCAGGACGCGGCCCGGAATCGCATCGCCCACCTTCCAGCCGTCGCGCACCATTTCCGGACGCTTGCGCAGCATGTCGCCGGTGACCGTGAATTCCTGCGCGAGGACCGGCGCCGGGCCTTTTTCGTGGGCGAGTTCCAGCGCGACTTCCCAGCCGGCCAGCGCCATCTCGCGCGACACGTCCTCGGTGAACCTGATGGCTTCGGGCGAGCCGTAGCGCATCCGCAGCATGGCGAGGGTCGAGCCCAGGCCCAGGAAACCCATGCCGTGGCGGCGCTTGGAGGTGATCTCGTCGCGCTGCTTGGCGAGTGGCAGGCCGTTCACCTCGACCACGTTGTCGAGCATGCGGGTGAACACGCGCACGACTTCCTTGTACTCGTCCATGTCGAAGCGTGCCTTCGGCCCGAACGGATCGCGCACGAAGCGGGTGAGGTTCACCGAGCCCAGCAGGCAGGAGCCGTAGGGCGGCAGGGGTTGTTCGCCGCAGGGGTTGGTGGCGCGGATGTGCTCGCACCACCAGTTGTTGTTCATCTCGTTGACGCGGTCGATCAGGATGAAGCCCGGCTCGGCGTAGTCGTACGTCGAGACCATGATCATGTCCCACAGGTGCCGCGCGCGGATGTGGCCGTAGATCTTGCAGGCGACCAGGCCATCCTCGCGCACGAGGTAGTTCTCGTGGCTGGGCCATTCGCGCCAGACGACTTTCGCCGGATCGGTCAGGTCGACTTCGTCCTTTTCCTTGACGTGCACCGGGAACACCAGCGGCCAGTCGGCGTCGGCTTCCACCGCCTGCATGAAACCGTCGGTGATCAGCAGCGACAGGTTGAACTGGCGCAGCCGGCCGTCCTCGCGCTTGGCGCGGATGAATTCCTTCACGTCGGGATGGCTGACGTCGAACGTACCCATCTGCGCGCCGCGACGACCGCCGGCCGAGGACACAGTGAAGCACATCTTGTCGTAGATATCCATGAACGACAGCGGGCCGGACGTGTACGCGCCGGCGCCCGACACGTACGCGTTGCGCGGGCGCAGCGTCGAGAATTCGTAGCCGATGCCGCAGCCAGCCTTCAGGGTCAACCCGGCTTCATGGACCTTTTCAAGAATGTCGTCCATCGAGTCGGTGACGGTGCCCGACACGGTGCAGTTGATGGTGGAGGTGGCCGGCTTGTGCTCGCGCGCGCCGGCGTTGGAGGTGATGCGTCCGGCCGGGATCGCGCCATGGCGCAGCGCCCACAGGAAGCGTTCGTGCCAGTGCTGGCGCAGTTCCGGCGTGGTCTCGACGTCGGCCAGCGCGCGCGCGACCCGCGACCAGGTGTCGTCCACGGTCGCATCGACCGGTTCGCCCTGCTTGGTCTTGAGGCGGTACTTCTTGTCCCAGATGTCCAGCGACGCCGGTTGCAACGGCACCTCCGTCACTGCCCGCGTCAATTGCTGTACCCGCGCCGTTCCCATCGTGCTCCATCCTCCAGGTGCCGTGTCCCGCCGGCACGGGATGCCGGCGAAAGTGCCCGCCGCCGCGCCTCTCGGGCGCCGCGTGCGGGGTTCGATTCAGTTTCCGGGGACGCCTCGGATCGGCGTTTGCCGATCGTGTTGAGCCTTGCCCGGCCGCCAGACCACCATCTTTGCCGATCCCCCATGCGAACTGTCTTGATGCCAAAACCTTGGGCTATTGGACAGCCCACGGCACAAGATGTTGTGATCACGAGCGGAGCCCAACCCTACGCTGACCGACCGTACCTGTAAAGGGGCGGCGCAAAAAAAGTTCTCCTGCCCAAGTGGGTGGCCGCGCGGACCCGGCAGCCGGACACGGCGGAACCGCGCCCTCACGGCACCTGTCGGATAATGGCCCGATTCACGTCGCCACGAGGAGCCGCCATGTCGCCTGCCATTCGTCCCCGCCACACCTTGTCCAGGAGCCTGTGCTTGCTGGCCGCGGTCCTGCTGGGGCTGCTCGCGTTGCCGGGTTTCGCCGGATCCCTGCCGGCCCGGGTCAACGGCGAGCCGATGCCGTCGCTGGCGCCGATGCTGGCGCAGGTGTCGCCGGCGGTGGTGAACATCTCCTCGACCAGCCACCGGCAGGTGCCGGCCAACCCGTTCTTCAGCGACCCGATCATGCGCCAGTTCTTCGGCCTGCCGGCGGTGCCCTCGCGCGAACTGGTCCAGCAATCGCTGGGCTCGGGGGTGATCGTCGACGCGAACAAGGGCTACATCCTCACCAACAACCACGTGATTGCCGGCGCCGACCAGATCAAGGTCACCCTGACCGATGGCCACAGCTACAAGGCCACCGTGGTCGGCGCCGACCCCGGTACCGATATCGCGGTGATCCAGATCCACGCACCGGGCCTCACCGCCTTGCCGCTGGCCGACTCATCGAATTTGCGCGTGGGTGATTTCGTGGTCGCGATCGGCGACCCGTTCGGGCTGGGCCAATCGGCAACCTCGGGCATCGTCTCGGCGCTGCGCCGGCAAGGCCTGGGCCAGAACTCCTACGAGAACTTCATCCAGACCGACGCCTCGATCAATCCCGGCAATTCCGGCGGCGCGCTGGTGAACCTCGACGGCCAGCTGGTCGGCATCAATTCGATGATCTATTCGCCCTCCGGCGCCAGCGCCGGGCTCGGTTTTGCGATTCCGTCCGATCTGGCGAAGAAGGTGATGGATCAGCTGATCGCGCACGGCCGGGTGATGCGCGGCAACCTTGGTGTTGAAGCGCAAAACCTGACGCCACGCATCGCGCAGGCGCTCGGCATCGCGGCGACCCAGGGCGCGCTGGTCACCAACGTGATCCCCGATTCGCCGGCGGAACACGCCGGCGTGAAACCCGGCGACCTCGTCACCAGCGTCAACGGCAAGCCGGTCAACGACGTGCAGGACCTGCAGAACGCGCAGGGTCTGGCGCCGCTCGGCAGCACGCTCAAGCTCGGCATCGAGCGCGGCAACCGGCACCTCGTGATCGCGGCGACCTTGACCGCCGCCAGCGGCAGCGCCAGCGGCGCCTCGCTGGATCCGCGCCTTGCCGGAGCCACTTTCGTGGCCGCGCCTGCGGGCGTGGGCGGTGTCGACGGCGTCAGCGTGGAACAGGTGCAGCCCGGCAGCCGCGCGGCGCGCAACGGGCTTGCCACCGGGGACGTGCTGGTCGGCGTCAACCACGTCGCAACGCCGAGCCTGTACCAGTTGCGGCGGGTGTTTTCGCTGCATCCGCGCAGCCTCGTGCTGACGCTGGTGCGCGACCGCCAGATGTTGCAGATCCAGATTGCGCGATGAATGCCCGGGAAGTCGATTCCGCGGGCGTGGTTCATGTTCCGCGGAGTCGATTGCCCGATAATCCCGCTCTCCTCGGCTGGCACTAGACGGTACTTCCTGCATGCACTTGCGCTCGATCGGTGGCATCGCGGCTTCGGTTTTCTTGTTGGTGGCCACGGCGGCAAGCGCCGCACCGGCCCGGCATGCATCGCGGCATCACCCGGATTCCGCGTCCGTGCTGGTGGTGCGTGGCGATCAGGTCAGCACCGATGGCGTGGTGGCGGCGGTCGCCAAGGCCTACGCCGAAACGGGCGACGGCCGCCTCGATGTGCAGCCCTTCAACACCATCGATGGCATCGATCGTGCACTTTCCGGGCAGGTCGACATCGCCGCCAGCGCGCGCCCGGCTTACGGCCACCAGGAATCGGAACTCACCTTCACGCCGGTGGCGTGGGATGCGCTGGTGTTCATCACCAACGCCTCCAATCCGGTCGACAACCTGAGCTTGAAGCAGGTTCGCGACATCTACTATCACCAGATCACGAATTGGGACAAGCTGGGCGGCCGCGACGAGAAGATCGATCTCGAAGGCGTGTTCCAGAAGCTCGACGGCGTGGAGTTCAGTTTCCGCCAGTTGATGTTCGGCGACGGCGACTTCCAGGCCGCGGCACCGCGGCAGTTGATCAACATCGACTCGTTGCAATCCGACGTGGCGCTGAACACCAAGGGCCTGGCGCTCTCGACGCTGGCGCACGCGCGCCGCCAATCGGGCATCAAGATCCTGTCGATCGAAGGCGTGCGCCCCAGCCTCGCCACGCTTGCAAGCGGGCAGTATCCGCTGCCGATGACGATCTACCTCGCCTACAAGCCCGACAGCCCGAAACTCGCCCAGATCAGGCAGTTCCTTGCCTTCCTCGGCGGTGCCAAGGCGGGCGGGATCCTGCGCAGCCACGATTTGCTGCCGTATGCGCAGGCGACGACATTGAACGCGAAAACCACGCTGGATCGCGTCAACGCAGTCGGGGCCTACCTTGTCGCCGAGGGCCTGCCCGCGGCCTATGCGCCGGGCAACGTGTTTGCGCATCTGGCAGGCAATCCCCAGGAAGTCGCGCGCGCGGCGGCCTTGCAACAGGCCGCCGCCAAGCTGGTGGAACAGCAGCGCGCCTCCGCCGCGCAGGCTGCGAGCGCAACGCCCAAACCCGCGGCGGCGACGGGCAAGCGCTACAAGGTTGCCAAGGGCGATACCCTCTCGCGCATCGCCGAAAAATTCTCGGTCAGCGTCAAACAGCTGCAGACCTGGAACCATTTGCATGGCACCATCCTGCGGATCGGCCAGGAATTGCAGGTGTCGCAACCTTGATCGTGTTGCCAACTCCCTCGGATGACGCCCATGCCTGGTCTCGTTGAAGATCGTCGCGCGCGCCGCGCGACGCCATTGGTGGCGGTGACCCGCGCGGGTTGGCCCGCGTTCGAGAAATCCCTCGGCGCGCGCCAGCGGCGCTGGGCCAAGGCGCACACCTTCGCCGGACAAGCCGGCGCGCATTGCGTGGTGCCGGGTGCCGATGGCGAGCTGGCGCAGGTGTTGTGCGGCATCGACGCGGGTGCGCCGCAGTTCGCGCTCGGCGCCTTGCCGTACCGCTTGCCGCCGGGTGACTACCGCCTCGTGGGCGACACGTTGTCGATCCATGATGCCGCGCTGGGCTGGGCGCTCGGCAGTTATCGCTTCGAGCGCTACCGCGCGCCGCACGGCCAGCCGGCGCGCCTGCTGGTGCCGCGCGCGGTGCTGCAGGAGCTCACGCCGACGCTGGAAGCCGTCGCGCGCGTGCGCGACATGGTCAATACGCCGGCCCAGGATTTCGGGCCTGCCGAGATGTGCGCCGCGGTGCGCGAGGTGGCCGGCATGTTCGGCGCCAAATGCCGCGAGTGGAGTGGCGATGGCTTGCTGAAGGCGGGTTTCCCGACCGTGCATGCGGTCGGCCGCGCCAGCGTGCGTGCGCCACGCGTGATCGAACTGCGCTGGGGTGATCCGAAGCATCCGTTGTTGGCGCTGGTCGGCAAGGGCGTGTGCTTCGATACCGGCGGGCTCGATCTGAAAACCCACGACGGCATGCGCTGGATGAAGAAGGACATGGGCGGTGCCGCGCATGCGCTGGCGCTGGCGCAGTTGGTGATGGCGTCCAAGCTCCCGGTGCAGTTGTTGCTGGTGATCCCGACCGTCGACAACGAGGTTTCCGGCAACGCCTTGCGTCCGGGCGACGTGATCCGCACCCGCGCGGGCATCACCGTCGAGGTCGACAACACCGACGCCGAGGGGCGCCTGATCCTGTGCGACGCGCTGGCCGCGGCGGTCGAGGAGAAGCCCGACCTGCTGATCGATTTCGCGACCCTGACCGGCGCGGCGCGGGTCGCGCTCGGCCCCGACCTGCCGGCGTTGTTCGCAAGCCGTGACGATCTCGCCGAGTCGGTGCTCGCCGCCAGCGCCGCACAACACGATCCGTTGTGGCGTCTGCCACTGTGGCAACCGTACCGCGCGATGCTGGTTTCGGGCGTGGCCGACACCAGCAACACCGGGGCATCCCGCCACGCGGGAGCGATCACCGCGGCGCTGTACCTGCAGAACTTCGTCCCCGCGAGCGTGCCGTGGCTGCACGTGGACGTGTACGCCTGGAACGACGGCGACCGCCCCGGCCGGCCCCGCGGCGGCGACGCGCAGTCGCTGCGCGCGTTCCATGCTTTCCTGCGCGAGCGCTATTCCCGCGCCTGACGGGAAAACCGGGGTCAGACTCGACTTTCGCGACAGACCTGCGCGTTTGGTGAGACACTCTCGAAAGTCGACTCTGACCCCGGTTTTCCCATTCGTGCAAGGACATTCGCTGCTGCAGTCGGTGCTGGTCTTCCTGGTCGCGGTGGTGATCGCGGTGCCGCTCGCGCGCAGGTTGAAGCTCGGCTCGGTCCTCGGCTATCTCGCGGCCGGGGTCGTGATCGGGCCATACGGCTTGCATTGGGTGCGCGATCCGCAGGCGATTTCCGGGATTTCCGAATTCGGCGTCGCGCTGCTGTTGTTCGTGATCGGGCTGGAATTGTCGCCGCAGCGGTTGTGGGTGATGCGGCGGCAGGTGTTCGGGGCGGGCGCGGCGCAGGTGTGCGGGACCGCGATCGTGATCGCGCTGATCGCCGCGCTCGGGTTCCACCTCGATGCGATGGCCGCGGCCGTGGTCGGACTGGGGCTGGCGTTCTCGTCCACCGCGTTCGGCCTGCAGATCCTCGCCGAGCGACGCGAACTGCAGAGCCCGCATGGCCGCCAGGCATTCGCGATGCTGTTGTTCCAGGACCTCGCCGCGATTCCGCTGATCGCCGCGATCCCCTTGCTCGCGGCGCACGGTGCCACCCACGCGCCCGGCCAGCCGCTGTGGCTTTCGTCGCTGCGCGTCGCCGGCGTAATCGCGGTGGTGGTGGTGGGCGGGCGCTATGCGCTGCGGCCGGTGTTCCGGGCGGTGGCCAAGACCCAGTTGATCGAGGTGTCGACGGCGACCGCGCTGCTGGTGGTGATCGGCACCGCGTGGTTGATGCAGCTGGCTGGCATCTCGATGGCGCTGGGTACGTTCCTTGCCGGCGTGTTGCTGGCCGATTCGGAATACCGCCACGAACTCGAATCCAACATCGCGCCGTTCGAGGGCCTGCTGCTCGGCCTGTTCTTCATCGCGGTCGGGATGGGCGTGAACCTGAAATTGCTGATCCTGCATCCGTGGATCGTGGCGGGGCTGGTGGTGCTGTTGTTGGCATGCAAGGCGCCGGTGTTGGCGGCGGTCGGGCGCCTGAGCCGGCGCATGGGCAACGCCGATGCATTGAAGTTGGCAGCGCTGCTGGCTGGGGGCGGCGAGTTCGCGTTCGTGGTGTTCAAGCTCGCCACCGAGCACGACCTGCTGACGCGTCAGCAACACCAGTTGCTGGTGCTGGTGGTGACGCTGGGGATGGCGGCGGTGCCGTTCCT
>DASSRT010000020.1:0-3028 GCA_035701705.1 Rhodanobacteraceae bacterium | reverse complement strand
CATCATGTGGACTTCGTTCACGTACATACCGGGCCGCGCAACGCATGGGAAACATCGTTTGGCTTGCCTCCTATCCCAAGTCGGGCAACACGTGGTTGCGCGCGTTCCTTGCCAATCTGGTGGCTAATCGGCCGCAACCCTTGCGCCCCGATGAATTGCGCGATTACGCCGATGGTGAGGCCCGCGCGGAACGCTATTCAATCCTTGCGGGCCGGCCGAGTACGCAACTCACCGCGATGGAGATCGCTGCGCTGCGTCCGCAGGTGCAGGCGCTGATTGCGTCGCAGGCCAGCGGTACACGTCTGGTCAAGTCGCACAGCATGACCGGCGCGTTTGAGGGGTGGCCGCTGCAAAACTGGAGCGTGACGGCGGGTGCCATTTACGTCGTGCGCAATCCACTGGATGTTGCAGTCAGTATGACCCATCACTTCGGATTGAGGCTCGACGAAGCCATCGAGCGTCTGGGCAACGAGCAGGTCGCGACGCCCAACGAGGAAATGTTTGTCACTGAAATCATCGGTACGTGGTCAATGCATGTGAAGGGCTGGGCCGACACGGCCGAGCGCGCTCCCGGCCAGGTGATCGTGCTGCGTTACGAGGATCTGCTGGAGAAACCCGCCAAACATTTCGCCAAGGCTGCCAAGCTGATCGGCTTGGGCCAGGACAAGGCCCGGATCGAGCGTGCGGTGAAGCACACTTCTTTCCAGACGTTGTCGGCACTCGAACAGAAACACGGGTTCGTGGAAGCCGTGGATGAAAAGACGCGGTTTTTCTTCAAGGGCCGCGCCAATCAGTGGCGTGAGGTGCTGAGCCGCGACCAGGTGCAACGCATCGTCGACGCGCATCGTGAGCAGATGCAGCGGTTCAAGTACGTGCCGGCGGGGTATTGATTGCGTTGATCAGGGCGGGACGCAGGCGTGCCACTGTCGCGCCAGTGCGCGCAACTGGCCGGCAATCATCGGGGTCCACCCCATGCCGCCGCTCTGTGGAACACCGTGCAACCCTTGACCAACGGCAACATCGAGTCAAGGCAGGGGGCATGCGGCGCGTTTCGATCGGCGACGAACTGGCCGGGGCGGAAATTGCTACAGCGACCATTTTGACCCAGTACGGCAGGGACAGGTGGTCGGCTGGCCAAAATGCGAAGTTGGTGTCGGCGCGAATCGACGGCCGTCAATTCGCGCGGTTGTGCGCACGCAGCGTCCGCTGCTTTTCGATGTTCCACTCGCGCTCTTTTTCGGTCGCGCGCTTGTCGTGCGCCTGCTTGCCGCGCGCCAGGCCGAGTTCGACCTTGACGTGATTGTTTTTCCAGTACATCGCCAGCGGCACCAGGGTCAGGCCCTTGCGTTCGACCGCGCCGATCAAGGTGTCGATTTCACTGCGATGCAACAGCAACTTGCGGGTGCGCCGCTCGTTGGCGACCACGTGGGTGGAGGCCGAGAGCAGGGGCGGGATCGAGGATCCGACCAGGAACAATTCGCCCTTCAGCACCACCGCGTAGGCGTCGATCAGGTTGATGCGTCCGGCACGCAGGCTTTTCACTTCCCAGCCTTCCAGCATGACGCCGGCCTCGAAGCGTTCGTCGATATGGTATTCATGGCGCGCGCGCTTGTTGAGCGCGATCGTCGCCGAGCCCTTGCCGTCCTTGTCTTTCTTCTTCGCCATGTCCGTTACACTTCAATCAATGAATGATTCGATCAGTCGCGGTGCGACCGTTCGGTACCGGATGTACCGGCGCGGAGTGCGGCAAGCGCACACCGCGGCAAAGGTGATGCAACCTGGCTGCGGCGAATTGCTTGCAAACCGCGGCAGAGCCTGCGCCGGACACCATCCGGTCGAGCCCGGTGCCGCGACATGAAAATTCACCGCCAGGCGCTGGTCCGATTCACGCCGGAGCAGATGTTCGACCTCGTCAACGATGTGGAAGCTTACCCGAGGCGCTTCCATTGGTGCCTCGGTGCCAAGGTTTCCGAGCACGATGGCGAGCACCTGGTTGCGCGCCTGGATTTGCGCTTCGCCGGCATTACCCAGCATTTTTCGACCCGCAACACGCTCGATCGGCCCAGCACCATCAAGATGCAATTCGTGGACGGGCCCTTCGATTGGTTGCACGGGGTGTGGCAATTCACTCCCTTGGGCGGGGCGCTGCCCCCATCAGGCCCTGCGGGTCAGCTTCCGCCGCAGGCGGGGGAAGCTGGGGTTGCGCAACCTGCGGTTGCCGGCACTCCTTCGGGCACCAAGGTCGCGCTCGACCTCGATTTCGAAGTCAGCAATCGCTTGACCGGCTTCGCCTTCCGCATCGGCTTCCAGAAGCTGGCGGACCGCATGGTCGATGACTTCTGCGACGAAGCCAAACGCGCGTATGCCTGAGGCGCCACGCATCCGGGTGTCCGTGGTCCATGCCGAGCCGGGGCGGGTTTTCAGTTCCGCATTCGAACTGCATGCTGGTGCCACGGTCGCCGATGCCTTCGCCGCGTCAGCCATCCGTGAGCAACGGCGCGACATCGAAATCGACGAGGCGCGTCTTGGCATTTTCGCGCGCAAGGCCACGCTTGAAACCGTGTTGCGTGACGGTGACCGGGTGGAGATCTACCGCCCGCTCAAAATCGATCCGAAGGAAGCGCGGCGACGGCGCGCGAAGTGCGTTTGACAGGCAAGCAACCATCCCTGGTGCGTGGCGCCGGCCCGGCCATCCTTGGCCGGTCGTTCGAACGTGCGCGAGTTGCACCCGGCAACTCGCAAGCACACGTTCTCACCCACCGCCCTGCTTCTGCTTCTTCTCCAGTTCCTTCTGTTCCTGCTTGGTCAGGTTGGTCGGGTACAGTGGGCCGTATTTGTGGCTCTCGCCCAGCAGTTCCTGCGGCGTTTCCTTCATGAAGTCGCCGTTGGTGCGGACCAGCGCGCCGTTCTCGAAATACAGCGTGAGCGTGCGCTCCTTGATGGTGCCGCCACGGCGTTGCATCGTCGCAACGTAGTTCCACTGGTTCTGGTCGAACGGGCTGACCACCGAGGGCGAGCCGAGCAGCGC
>DASSRT010000019.1:0-10188 GCA_035701705.1 Rhodanobacteraceae bacterium | reverse complement strand
TGTTACGCTCACGCCCATCGGCGTGCCGTTGGCGATGTTTGTTCCGGCTAGAGCGCATTTCCTGATCTGTTACGCTCACTCAATGCGTTGATCGGCACCGCAGAAGGGTTCCGGCTAGAGCGCATTTCCTGATCTGTTACGCTCCGTAGTCAGGGCGCACCGCGAGGATTAGAGTTCCGGCTAGAGCGCATTTCCTGATCTGTTACGCTCCTACGGCATCCATTATGTTCGCTCACCGCTGTTCCGGCTAGAGCGCATTTCCTGATCTGTTACGCTCAAGCGCTGTCGCCAATCCTGCGAGCGTCAAGTTCCGGCTAGAGCGCATTTCCTGATCTGTTACGCTCCGATCCTCCGCAAGGCCATGATTTCAAAGGTCTTGCGGGGGCCTCGGTTGCGTCGATTCTGCGTCATTTGGCTTTAGAACAACTGGTATTGATCCGGGTTTTTCAACGGTTTTCGGCGTTGACGGCGCTCGAAGCGTACGATGCCTTCGTACTGCTTGTCGGTGAAGTACAGGCAGTACACCTTGCCGCCGGGCGGCAACACGGCCCTCACGCGACGGGTCCATGTATCGGCCTGCTCACGTCCCTCGCAGAAGCGAAGGTAAACCGAGTATTGGCAGCGTTCGAAGCCGAAGTCGAGTAGGTCATGTCGGAAGTCATTCGCCGCTTTGCGGTTTTCGTCGGTGTCGACGGGAAGGTCGAACATCACCAGCATCCACATCAGGCGATAGGCGCAGAGCGGCGGAGCCGTGGCCCGCTCAGCTGTCCGCCTCGGCGGTTTCGATTTGGACATTCGGGGGGTCCCACAAGGCGCTCAAGACTTCACTGCTGGTCTCGGGAAGCTCCAGCGGGGTGCCTGGCTTCTCGTAGCTTTGCGCCAAACTCACGGCGAGACGCTGTACCACTACGCTGACGGGACTGACACCGAGTGCCGTGCGCAAGCTGCGTGTTCCCAGCACAGCCAACTCACGGCGCGCATGAGTATCCAGTTCTGTCGTTCCGGTCTCGGCCAAACGTCGAACGCTGGCGTCCACCAACGGGCGGAACGGCTCCATAAGGTCGTCGACCAGCCTCATCGCATTGCCCTCGTTGGCGTGATGCAGCGGGATACCGGGGTGCAGGCCTGCGGCCATGACGCGCCGCGCTACGATGGCGCGCAATACGGTGTAGCCGTAGTTGAGCATGGCATTGACGCCCGGCAATTCGCGATCACGACGAAACGATTTCCCGAAGAGCTGGCCCCAATACAGCCGTGCGGCCTGACCCTCGACGTTCGATGGATCGCCACTACGCACCTTGCCGATCAGACGCCGCAATGGCTGCTCTGACCCACCATGAAGCCGTATCACCGCTGCCTGCATGCCGATCTTGGTCTGCACCACGTATTTCCAGAGGCGCTTGCGCAGCGGCAGGCTGGCGCGCAGTTGTGCATCCATGCGAGCAGCTTGGCGGTGGCGGCACTCAACAGGCCATATCAACCCAACCGGGCGATGATTTGGTCCGCACAAAACGAATGGCGTTCCCCGTTCGGCGAGCGCCACCAGCAGGTTGTTGCTGTACACCAAACCGTGTGCGTTGCCGATCAATGCGGCCACGTCGTCGATGGGCGTGCGGCCCAATTCCTCGCTCTGGTGACTGACAACGAGGAAGCCGCGATCCAGTGACAGGTAGCGCCCGTCGCCAGCGATCTCGACTATGCGGCCGATCATGTCAGTCGCGGTAACCGGGGTCGTTGACGTAGCCGAGGATGTCCACGCCGACGATGCGCGCGCGCAAAGGCTTCAGGGTCGATGGCGATTTGAAGAAATATTTCAAGCCACTGTCCTTGTCCCTTGCCCTGGCATCCGCATTGGCTTCATACAAGTCGACTAACGTGATCCGACTACCTGAAAACCCTGCTACTCGCATATAGCGTGTCCCCACCACTTGCCCGATTGCCAATATGTCGTCCTTGTGGATACGCATCACCAGTGGCAAACCGTTTTGCGCCTGCGCTGACGAGCCATCAAACGACGCCTGGTTGGCCTCGAACGAACTGATGACTTCGCCATCCCAGTGGCCGTTCGGCTTCCGGAAGATTTCGTAGCAGTAGTTGCCGTCGCCCTTGACGTAGCGATATGGCTTGCCGTTGCGCCGGTCATGGATTGGGATGACCGAGAGGCGTTCCTCGCAGACGACCCGACGAACACCGGTGCGCGCTGAGTAACCCAGCAACGCGGCCTTGATCTCCTTGGCTGCGTTCAAAGGCGTCAGCATCCTCACGATCTGGTCGCGCAGCGTCTCGTTGGCGATGGACATTGCGTCACGCGCGTTCTTGATGGTCTCGAGTGGTTTGCGGCGCCCCACCAGCGGGTTGCCGCGCTTGTCCGGGTCGCCTCGCCAGCCGTAATTGGTGTCGTTGTGCAGGGCGGCCTGCTTGCCGTGGTCGGGCTTGTGCGAGACCACGATGGTGTCAAGGTGAGCCCGCAGCTCGTCGCGGTAATCGGGCCACGGCAGATCCAGCCGCTCCAGCAAGCGGTTTTCCCCATCACGCTCGGCGGCCGCTGCCGAATTGGCCATGCGCTGGATCAGGCTGCGGCTGCACAACCCGATTACCGCGGCGTCGAGTGCATGGTGGCGATGGTCGTCGCGATTCTTGACGCCGTCCTCCGACAACAGCTTGGTCAAGCCATACTTGCCGCGGATCATGCCGGTCAGCTTGCCGCTGGACACCCACACTTCGTCCTTGTGGCAGATGTAGGTGAGGTATTGCTTGGCCGCACGGCCGAGGTAAGCGGTGTCGTTGAGGTGACGCGCAAGAAAATCGTTGTCGCCGAGAAACGTTTCTACGGCATCCTTCAGAAACAGCTTGCGCTTGTGCGCCGGCAGACGCTCTGCACGGGCCTCGATCTCGGTCCAGCGCGCCGTGTGTCCCCATGCTTCGAAGGGTGTCTGGTTGCCTTTTTCCCGATTGCTTTGGCGTGTGCAGAGGATCTTGTTGCCAATGCCGTCGTGCAGCGATCGCGAAAACGGCAGGATGTGGTCGATCTCGATTTCGTCGCTGAAGAGCGCGGTCCTGCTTAGTCGCTTGCCACTGTAGATGCAGTAACGATCCATCGCGTCGTCCTTGCCCAACTCCTCCCAAAGTTGCAGTCTCAGACGATTTTCGCGGTTCACACGCACGCCCAACCGTGCCAGTTCTTCGTTGAAGCGATCGTTGCGCTCCTGGTTTTCCTTCTGACTGGCCATGATCTCGCGGCGCCTCTCGCCGGAAGATCCGAACTCGCGAGTCAACTCGACCACGATTTGCGTCGGCGATCCGTAGCGCTTGACGAGTGCGTTCATCAGCTGGCGCAGCTGGTTCAGACCGATGTGCACCGTTGGATTGGGAATCTTGCCATACTTGCGTTCAGCTGCGTCTTTCGCCGTTGGCGTTGGTGCCGTGTAGCCCTGTAGAACCTCGCCGTAGTAGGGAAGGCGGTCGAAGATTTCGCCGGTGTGGAGTTGTGAGTGGCTGCTGTAGCCGGCGCGCCTTACCGCTTCGTCGTAGTTCACCACCTCGCGCTCCAGCTGGGGCACGATGCGTGACAGCGCTTTCACACTGAGGCTGCCGTAGTCATCCGGCAGATTGAACGAAGCAAGCGCGCGTGCCTGAGGTTCTGAGAGAGTGATCGGCAGGGAGTGCAACGCAGTTTCCACGATCGTGCGCTCGTTCGCGCTGTAGAGCCCTTTCAGAATTTCGGTACAGGTGGGCGAAATTTCAGGCAAGGCCAACATGGCAGCCTGCAGCGGCTCCACACGGTCGGCCAGCGCTGTCAGCACTGCCAGAGCGTATTGTTGATCGGCGTTCAACGCATGCCATGCCTCGCCAAGAGCCTGCGGAGTGGCGAATCGGGCGCCTACGGCATCGCCTTTCAAACCGCCGCGTTTGGTGTCGCGGCCGAAATTGAAGTCGCTGGAGCGAAGGCCCGCAGCTTTGGCCAGTTTGGCGAACGTGACAGGCCGGGGCCCGACATCACTTTCGAGCACGGCCAGCATCTTGTTGCGTTCGTCCAACGTCAACGCGCGTTCGTCGACACCATCGCGTATTCGCAGGTGATTGAGTTCCTGCAACATGCGGAAACGTTGTTGCAAGGGCGCGCACAATCTTGCGCGATATTCTTCAGGCTCGAACGGACAGCGACCCGCTTCCACCGGCCGTAAGCGCCGCTGGAATAGCATGATGTCGCGCAATTCATCACGCGCTGCGTTGGTCAGAAGGCCAGGATGATGCGACTGTTGGGCAGCCCACAACGCGTCGAACTCCTCCTCGACCATCGCGCGCTGCAGATACAACACGTATTGCCCGTCGCTGCTGCGCCTTGCGCGTACCGGTGCACGATCAGCGTGCTGGCGAGCGAGATACTGACCCACGGTGCGGCAACCGGCTTCGGCGACTCGCTGGTGGAGCTTGGCGATGGCCTCTTTCACCTTTCCCGATTCCTTGGCTGTCTCGTCATCGCGCGCATCCTTGCGGCTGCTGCGGAAGCCACGCTTGCGCGCAAGGTGATACAGCGCCCGGCCCAGTTCGTGCGGCGTCAGCGGCTGGTCGAGTCCGCGCGCACGCAATTCGTATGGATCGAGTAACTGAAGCTGTTTGCGTTCAGTAGTGCCGGTCGGCATCAGACCGAACCGAACCAATGCTTGCATCAGCTTGTGTCGACGCTTCAGCACGCGGTCGCGACGGCGACGGGCTTGTCGTGCCAAGCGACGATCCGCAGCTCGTGATGCCAGCGTCTTCGGATCGCGCCCGTCAGAAAAGATGCGCGAGCCCATGCGTACGATTTTGTCCGGTTCGCCGTGCGCGTCCAGTCGATAAACGCACCAGCCCAGCGAGTTGGCGCCCATGTCGAGCGCAAGGCGATAGTTGATCCGTGCCATGAATCCCCCTTGACGTTTCCTTGTGGTTGCCGTAGCTTAGGCCACACTAGCAGATCAGGAAATGCGCTCTTTCCGCTAACAAGCTGATCAGCTTCAAAGCTGAAAGATGCACCAAATCAGACAAGGCCGGGCAACCGGCCTTTGTCGTTTTTAATCCTGTCGCGTCTCAAGCGTTGAGACTGCTTCGCTCAGGGAAAGCACGGGGCGGAAACACGGATCAGCGTCGACTTTTCAGGTTGTGGTCTTGATGTCCGTTTTTTTTCGGGTAGCGACCGGTAGCGGATATCTGGTGGCGCATTTCGTGCCAACGATCGCGATGCGGGCGACATCGTCAGGCGGCGGCTCTTTGCTTGTGTGGCCGGGCGGTGAGATCAATGCCCATGGCCTTCATGACGACCAGCGCGGTTTTCAGGGTGGGGTTGCCTGCTTCGCTGAACGAGCGGTAGAGCTGTTCGCGCGACAAGCTGGTGTCGCGGGCAATCTGCGTCATGCCCTTGGCACGGGCTACCACTCCGAGTGCATGCGCGATGTAACCGGCATCGCCGGTTTCAAAGGCATCGGCCATGAAGGCCGCGATTTCCTCATAATCCACCAGGGCGGTGGCGGGGTCGTCAGTTGTCAGTTTCTTGGTCATGGGGAGTTCTCCACTCTACTCTGGACCATCGGTGCGAGGGTCGCGCGTCGATCCGAGGCTGACGTTGCGGGATGATCGGAAGGCCTGGCCCGCGGCAGTCTCCGTTGGTTTCTGTCGCGGCTTCCGCCGCTCCTACACGGGCTGTTTTTGGCCGATGCTGCCGTCGCTTATTCGCCACACGCAGCGTGGCAGGCATTCCGCACCGGCGTGAAGCTGCGGCGGTGTTCGGGGCAGGGGCCGAGCATGCGCAGGGCTTGCAGGTGTTGCGGCGATGGGTAGCCCTTGTGTTGCGCGAAGCCGTAGCCGGGCCAACGTGATTCG
The DNA here is from genome assembly GCA_035701705.1 of Rhodanobacteraceae bacterium. Lineage (GTDB taxonomy): Bacteria > Pseudomonadota > Gammaproteobacteria > Xanthomonadales > Rhodanobacteraceae > 66-474. The sequence goes on along the minus strand of DASSRT010000019.1, from coordinate 4,332 downwards.
TATTCCACGAGGATGCGGTCGCGGGTGACTTTGGCGAGGATGGACGCGGCGCTGATCGCGGGTTCGCTGGCATCGCCACGCACGATGGCGCGCGCGGGGCAGGGCAGTGATTTCGGCAGGCGGTTGCCGTCGATGAGCGCCTCGCTCGGTGCGATGACCAGCATTCCCAGTGCGCGGGTCATGCCGGCGAGGGTTGCCTGCAGGATATTGATGCGGTCGATCTCGGCGGCTTCCACGCACACGACCGCGTGCGCGAGCGCGCGCTCGACGATCAGCGGATAAAGTTGCTCGCGACGTTTTTCGGACAGCGCCTTGGAATCGGCAAGGCCGTCGATCGGCCGTGCGGGATCGAGGATCACCGCGGCAACCACCACTGGTCCGGCCAGCGGCCCGCGGCCTGCCTCGTCCACGCCGGCGACGGTCAGCGTCACTGCAGATCGTCCAGCTTGCCGAACACCCAGGCCCGGTACGACTCGCGCAGTGCGGCGTTTTTGCAGTCGAGGTCCTGGCCCGCGCAGCGGTCGCGCAGCAGCGTGTTGGCGGTGAAGAACGGACCGCGCGGCAAGTCGGCCGCGTCCAGCAACAGCGAGCCGAGATAGGCGATGTCGATGACCGGATAATGTTCTGGTTCGATAGGCAGGTTGAAGCCCTTCAGCATGTAGTAGGTGACGTATTGCGGGTCGCCGGCCGCGGCGGGCACCGACTTGGACATCACGTTGATGGCGCCGCCGAACGAGGGCTGGTGGTCGCCGAAATGCAGCAGCAGCGCGGGCCGGCCGGTAGTGCGCAGGTAGCTTTCCAGCTGCGTCATTCCGGCATCCGACGAGGACAGGCGCTGCAGGTAATTGGTGAGGTTGAGGTTCAGCCAATCGTCGAGCACGCTGTCACCCGGCGCGAGCTTGCCGGTGAACAACGGCTTGTCGTAGGGCGGCGGATTGTCTTTCAGCGGCGACATGTGCGGACCGTGCTGGTACAACGTCAGCACGAACACGAACAGCGGTTTGCCATGGGCTTTCGGCCGCTCCAGCGCGATCACGTGTTCGAGCGCCTTGAAGACCTCGCTGTCGGTCGATTCCCAGCCGATGCCGAGTTGCTCGCCGCCGTAGAACGCGTTGAAGCCGTAGTCGGCGTAGGCGTCGCGACCATTCATGAAGTCGGCGCCGGTGGGGTAGATGCCGACGGTGCGGTAGCCGTCGGCATCGAGCAGGCGCGGCAGGGTGTAGCGGATGCGCGGCGCGAGGTTGAACGGCGCGTAGATGCCCGCGGGGCCGAACAGCGTGTGCGGCAGGCCGGTGAGGAAGGCGAATTCGCTGGTCCAGGTGCCGCCGCCCCAGGTGTGCACGTCGAGCCAGCCGGTGGCGATGGTGTTGGCGTCGGCGTGGAACATCCGCGCGTCGCACAGCTTCGAGGCGCACAGGGTCAGCATCCGCGGATCGAAGGTGCTTTCTTCGAGCACCGCGATGATGTCGGGTTTGGGCGTCTCGGCCAATGCGGCGGGCGCGAGGTCATGCCAATTGTCGCGGTTGGCGTCGGCGAGCCGGAAGGCCGGTTCGACCACGTGCGAGTTGGGGATCGACACGATGAAGTCGGAAATGAAACTTTCGTCGTTCATCGCCTCCCACATGCCCTTGTCATACACACTCGCGAACGGCCCTTTCGGTGCCAGCACGATGACCAGCACGATGATGGCCGCGGCGCTGCAGGTGATGCGGGCCGCGCGTGCGCGCGCGGTGGGCCGCGGCTTGCCGGCGCCGCGCCACAGCAGCACCAGCACCAGCGGCACCAGGACCAGGGTCGCGACGATGGCCGCGACGATGAACGGGTATTGCAGCAACGTGCGCGCGATCTCGGCGTTGAAGTAGTAGACGAGATCCGGTGCCAGCAACGGCGTCGACAGATAGCGGAACTTCAGGTTGGCGGCGATCACCACCAGCAGCATCGGCAGGCAGCCGGCCACGATGCCGAAGGCGAGCCGGCCAGTCGCGGCCACCGCGAATGCCACCATGCCGGCGAGGATGGCGAACGCGAACCAGACTTCCGTCGGCGCTTGCTCGGCGAGCGGACCGAAGCGCAAGGTGGCCAGCAGCACCGCGGCGGCAAACGCGAGCAGCCACGGGCGGCGGCAATGCCATGAAAAGAATCGTGGGCGCGTCGGGTTCATGGCGCCGGGACTGGGTCGCGCGCGGTGGGCAGCAGCGGGATGATGGCGCGCGCGGCGCTGGCAGCCGCGCCGCCGCCCGCGTGCAGCGCAAGATGCATGCGTTCGAAGGCGTGGGCGACTTCGGTGCGGCGTTCGTCGTCGCGCGACCATGCAAGGATGGCGTCGGCGAGTTTGTCCGGCGTGCAATCGGCCTGCATCAACTCGGGCACCACGGTTTCGCCGGCCAGCACGTTCGGCAGCGAAAACACCTTGGTCTTCAGCATGCCGAGTCCCTTGACGATGGCGTGTGTGAACGGCGCGATCCTGTAGCCGACCACCATCGGCCGCTTGGCCAGCATGGCCTCCAGCGCGGCAGTGCCGGAAGCCAGCAGGACCACGTCGGCGGCCGCGAGCGCGCGATGCGCGTGGCCATCGAGAAGCACGGGGACGGGGACCGGGGATCGGGTTCCGGGTGTCGTGTCAAAACCATCTTTGGGACCCGGGTCCCGGGTCCCGGGTCCCGCTGATTGAAGAATCGACTCAATCGCTCGCTGGCACCTTGCGTTGGCCGCCGGAATCACGATCTGCAGTCCGGGGATTTCGGCGGAGACGCGCTGCGCGGCGGCGAGGAAGATCGCGCCGAGGCGGTGGATCTCCGACAAGCGGCTGCCGGGCAGTACCGCGAGCACCGTGGCATTGGCATCGAGGCCCAGCTCGCGGCGCGCGGCGTCCCGATCCGGCACCAGCGGAAAGCGGTCGGCCAAGGGGTGGCCCACGAATTGCGCGTCGACGCCGTAGCGGGCGTAGATCGGCGGTTCCATCGGAAACAGGCACAGCACGCGGTCAGCGGATTGCCCGATTTTCCCGGCGCGGTTTTGACGCCACGCCCAGATCGACGGACTTACGTAATGCACGGTGCGGACGCCCGATTGCTTCAGCTTTTTTTCAAGGCCGAGGTTGAAGTCGGGGGCGTCGATGCCGATGAAAACGTCCGGCTTCAGCGCCAGCAGGCGATGCCGCAACGAGGCGCGCAAGCGCAACAGGCGCGGCAGGTGGCGCAGCACTTCGGCCAGTCCCATCACCGACAGTTCGGCGATGTCATGCCACGCATCGAAACCCACCGCACGCATGCGCGGGCCACCCACGCCGACGAAGCGCGCGTCCGGCAACTGCGCGCGCAAGGCCTCGATCAGATCGGCACCGAGCTGGTCACCCGAATCTTCGCCGGCGACGAGTGCGATGCATGGTCCAGTCCCCGGTCTGCGCTCCCCCGCCGCCATGGTTCATCTCACCAGCGAGCGTTCGCTGCGGTCGATGAAGTCGCAGAAGGTGCGCACATCTTCGCTCGCCGCGGCCTGCCCGGACAGTGCTGCGCGCGCTTCTTCCAGGGTCTTGTGCGACATGTACAGGGTGCGGTACGCGCGCTTGATGGCGGCGATGCGGGATGCGTCGAAACCGCGCCGCTTCAGGCCTTCGGCGTTGACGCCGCGCGGTTCGGCGAACTGGCCGGCGACGTAGATGAAGGGTGGCACGTCGCGGTTGATCGCGGCGAACATCGCCGCGAAGGCGTGCGCGCCGATCTTGCAGAACTGGTGCACGCCGGCGAAGCCGCCGAGCACGACGTGGTCGCCGATCTCGACGTGGCCGGCGAGGGTGGCGTTGTTGGCGAGGATGGTGTGGCTGCCGACGATGCAGTCATGGGCGATGTGCGCGTAGGCCATCACCCAGTTGTCGTCGCCGATGCGCGTGACGCCGCCGCCATCGCTGGTGCCGCGACTGACGGTGACGAATTCGTGGAAGGTGTTGCCGTCGCCGACCACCAGTTCGCTGCGCTCGCCGTGGTACTTCTTGTCCTGCGGATCGCCGCCGAGCGACACGTATGCACCGATGCGATTGTTGCGGCCGATGCGGGAAGGGCCCTGGATCAACGAATGTGCGCCGACGCGGCTGCCCGCGCCGATCGTCACTTCGGGGCCGATCACCGTGAACGGGCCGACGGTGACGTCATCAGCGAGCGTCGCCGTCGCATCGACGATCGCCGACGGGTGGACGTTGGCGGCGCCCGGATTCACCGGGTGGTTTCCGCGCACATCAGTTCGCAGGTCGCGACTTCCTTGCCGTCCACCAGCGCGCGTGCGATGAAGATGCCCATGCTGCGGATCATGCGCTTCAGCTTCACTTCGAGGCGCAAC
>DASSRT010000018.1:0-5168 GCA_035701705.1 Rhodanobacteraceae bacterium | reverse complement strand
ATGACCTGATCAAGGCAGGCTCGACCGACGTCGTGATCGCGGGCGGCATGGAGTCGATGACCAATGCGCCACACATGGCGGCGGTACGCACCGGCTTGCGCTACGGCGATGGTTCGCTGGTCGATCACATGGCCTGGGACGGCCTGACCAATCCGTATGACGGCAAGTCGATGGGCGTGTTCGCCGAAGCCTGTGCCGACAAGTACCACTTCACGCGCGAAGCGCAGGATGCATTCGCGGCAGAATCGGTGCGTCGCGCGCAAGCCGCGGTGAAGGATGGATCGTTCGCCGACGAAATCACCACCGTCACCGTACCCGGCCGCAAGGGTGATGTCGAAGTGTCGATCGACGAGACGCCCGGCAAGATCGACCCGGCCAAGATCCCGACCCTGAAGCCGGCGTTCCGCAAGGAAAACGGCACCGTCACCGCGGCAAGTTCATCCAGCATTTCAGACGGCGCCGCGGCCGTGGTGCTGCTGTCCGCCGACGCGGCCAAGGCGCGCGGCGTGCAGCCTCTGGCGCGCATCGTCGCGCACGCCACGCACTCGCAGGAACCACAATGGTTCACGACCGCACCGGTGGGCGCGATCGAGAAAGTATTGAAGAAGGCTGGCTGGAATGTTGGCGACGTGGACCTGTTCGAAGTCAACGAAGCATTCGCCGTCGTCGCGATGGCGGCGATGCATGATCTTTCGATTCCGGCCGACAAGCTCAACGTGCACGGTGGTGCCTGCGCGCTCGGCCATCCGATCGGTTGCACCGGCGCACGCCTGGTGGTGACGCTGTTGCACGCGATGATCCACGCGAATGCAAAACGCGGCGTGGCCTCGTTGTGCATCGGCGGCGGCGAAGCCACCGCAATCGCCATCGAGCGCGTTTGACCGGTGTTGCTGGTTTATACCGCCAAACGGGCAAGGGCGCGCTGAACGTTAGGGACTTGTAAAATGCGGTAATGCTGGTTTTCCGCGGCCAGACGCGCTTTAATGTTGAGGCCACTTGCGTGGCTTTCCACGGCCAAATTCCAGGAGATCTCCATGAAGTTCACCCGTACCTTGCTCGCGGCTGCCGTTGCTTCCGCGATGGTTTTGTCGCTGTCGGCTTGCAGCAACACCGGTAGCGAAGGCCAGTCGGCCGCCGACCAGGCCCAGAACGCCGCCGCTGCGGTTTCGTCCGCCGCGACCGACGCCTCCCAGGCCGTCAGCTCGGCCGCCTCCACGGCGACCTCGGTTGCCAACGCCGCCACCGACGCCATGAGCAGCGCCCCGGCCGAAGCGTCGACCGCCGCCACTCCCGCTTCCAGCACGTCGGCCCCGGCTTCCAGCGCCAACGCGATGGATGCGATGAAGGACGCGGCTCACAAGGCCGGCCAGGCTGCCGATGCCATGAAGACCGCCGCCGGCGCCGCCAAGGACGCGATGAAGGGTCATTGATCGCCTCGCGCATCCTCAGTTGTACCCGAACCGGCCGCCTCGCGCGGCCGGTTTTTTTTCGGCTGCACGCATTGCCGACTAGAATGCGTGGTTCATGCACGCTTGCGCCACGGATTCGACCATGCCTGTCATTACTTCACGCATCGACACCCGCAGCGATGAATTTCGCGCCAACGCACAGGCGTTGCGCAAACTCACCGGCGAGTTGCAGGCCACGCTCGCGCGCACTGCCGAAGGCGGCAGCGCCAAGGCCCGCGAGAAGCACGTCGCTCGCGGCAAGCTGTTGCCACGCGAGCGCATCCGCGCCCTGCTCGATCCCGGCTCGCCGTTCCTCGAACTGTCGCCGCTCGCCGCCCACGGCATGTATGACGACGCCGCGCCCGGCGCCGGCTTGATCGCCGGCATCGGCCGCGTGCGTGGCATCGAGACGCTCATCGTCGCCAATGACGCGACGGTCAAGGGCGGCACGTATTTTCCGGTCACAGTGAAAAAACACCTGCGCGCGCAGGAAGTGGCGCTGGAAAACAATCTGCCGTGCGTGTACCTCGTCGATTCCGGCGGCGCCTTCCTGCCGTTGCAGGACGAGGTGTTCCCCGACAAGGAACACTTCGGTCGCATCTTCTACAACCAGGCGCGGATGAGCGCGCTCGGCATTCCGCAGCTGGCGGTGGTGATGGGCTCGTGCACCGCCGGTGGCGCGTACGTGCCGGCGATGAGCGACGAGACCATCATCGTCAAGGAACAAGGCACGATCTTCCTCGGCGGCCCGCCGTTGGTGAAGGCCGCGACCGGCGAAGTGGTGGATGCCGAAACACTCGGCGGTGCCGACGTGCACACATCGATCTCCGGCGTCGCTGACCATTTCGCCGAGAATGACGCGCACGCGCTCAGCATCGCGCGCGATGCCATTGCCGCGCTCAACCGCAACAAGGCCATGCCGGTTACCGTGGCCGAACCGCGCGAACCGAAATACGCCGCCGACGAACTGTACGGCGTGATCCCGGAAGACACGCGCCGGCCCTTCGACATCCGCGAAGTGATCGCACGCATCGTCGATGGCTCGGAGTTCCACGAGTTCAAGGCGCGCTACGGCAAGACGCTGGTCACCGGCTTCGCGCACATCCACGGCTATCCGGTCGGCATCATCGCCAACAACGGCATCCTGTTCTCGGAAAGCGCGCTCAAGGGCGCGCATTTCATCGAGCTGTGCAACCAGCGCAACGTGCCGCTGGTGTTCCTGCAGAACATCACCGGCTTCATGGTCGGCAAGAAATACGAACAGGCCGGCATCGCCAAGGACGGCGCCAAGATGGTGACCGCGGTGGCCTGTTCGCACGTGCCGAAGTTCACCGTGGTGATCGGCGGCAGTTTCGGCGCCGGCAACTACGCCATGTGCGGCCGCGCCTACGGCGCCCGCTTCCTGTGGATGTGGCCGAACGCGCGCATCAGCGTGATGGGCGGCGAACAGGCCGCTTCCGTGCTGGCCACGGTGAAGCGCGATGGCATCGAGGCCGCCGGCAAAGCCTGGTCGAAGGATGAGGAAGACGCCTTCAAGGCGCCGATCCGCGCACAGTACGAGCATCAGGGCAGCCCGTACTATTCGAGCGCGCGCCTGTGGGACGACGGCATCATCGACCCAGTCGACACGCGGCGCGTGCTCGGCCTTGCGATCTCGGCGTCGATGAATGCGCCGATTGAACAACAGCGCTACGGCGTGTTCCGGATGTAACCCTGCCGCGCGCGCAAAGCGCGCCGTGGATATCTGCGGCGCCGAAGGGCGCAGCGAATCGGTGCACGTTGCTGCCGGGGCGGGGCACCCCAAATTGTCCGTTCGGCATTGAACGACGATCCGTTGTACGGGTCCGCGGGCGTCTCTTGCTTTCGATATTATTTAGATATATCGTAGTTACACTCTAACACAAAGGACCAAACTCATGCACCTGCACGAAAAACTGCACCACAAACTACACGCCATGCATCAACAACATGCCTGCGGCTGGGACGGCGAACGCGGCGATGCCGATTCGCGTTTCGCTGGCCGCGGCCCATTCGGTGGCGGCCGGCATCACCACGACGACTTCAGCGCCTTCGCCGACTGGAATGGTTTGCGCGGTGGCGGGCGCCGCGGAGGCGGCCGCATGTTCGGACACGGCGACCTGAAATTGCTGTTGCTGGCGCTGATCGAACAGCAGCCGCGCCACGGCTACGAACTGATCCGCACCATCGAAGACATGTTTCACGCCCAGTATTCACCCAGCCCCGGCACGGTCTACCCAACCCTCACGATGCTGGAAGAAATGGGCCACGTCGCTGCCGAGAGCGAAGAAGGCGGTCGCAAGCGCTATGCGATCACCGACGAGGGTCGCAGCTTTCTCAACGAAAACCGTGACGCTGTCGAGGCCGTCATGGAAAGCACCGAACGCAAAGCGCGCTTCGCGGCGAAGCTGGCGACGCCGATGGCAATCCGCGATGCGGTGCATGCGCTGAAACACGCGCTGGCAATGCGCGTATCGAAATGGGACAAGGCCGAAGCCGAGCGCGTAGTCGCCATCCTCGAACGCGCCGCGCGCGAGATCGCCGCCGGCGGCAAGCGCGATTGAGTGCAACGCCAAGGCACCATGGCCGCGCAGACGGCCGTGGTGCTTTTCTTCACGCCTATTCACGGGTATCAAACATGCCATCTCGCCGTTCCCGCAAGAAACTCCTTCTCATCGGCGCGTCCCGCGGCCTTGGTCTCGCGCTGGCGAAGGAATACCTCAAGCGTGGGTGGGATGTGGTCGCCACGGAGCGCAGCGATCGCCCTTCCCGGCTGCACGACCTCGCGCAGACCCACGCCAGCCGGCTCGAGATCGAGCGGGTCGACATCAACCATCCCGACCAGATACATGCGTTGCGTGCACGCATGGAAGCGCGACGATTCGACATGCTGTTCGTCAACGCCGGCGTCACAACCGGCAATCACGAATCGGCCGCTGAGGTTTCCACGGAAGAGTTCGTGCGCGTGATGGTCACGAATGCCCTGAGTCCCGTCCGCGTCATCGAGGCGCTGCAGGATGTCGTGCACCTCGATGGCACCATCGGCATCATGTCGTCCGGACGCGGCAGCCTCACCAACAACGAGAACGGCCACGAGGACGTCTATCGCGGCAGCAAGGCGGCGCTCAACATGTTCATGCGCAGCTTCGCCGCGCGCCACGCCGGCATTCCGAGAACGCTGTTGCTGATGGCACCGGGTTGGGTGCGCACCGACATGGGTGGCCCGGATGCGCGACTGGCGATTGCGGACAGCATCCCCAATCTCGTCGACACCATGGATGCCCAATTCGGGAATCCCGGCCTTCGCTATCTCGACTACTTGGGGCGCCCGGTCCCGTGGTGAACCGGGGGCCGATGACGCTCCGCTTCTAGCGCACCGAAGCTTCAGGCGCGTAGCGCAGGTTGTCGAGCAGCGGTGTTTGCGGGCGCTGGATGTGCAGGAATTGCACGCCGGCCGTCGCATGGCAGGCGTTGCATGACGCCGACAGGCGATCAAACGACTTGGCGAACGCGGCCTTGTCCTTCTTCGCCAAGGCTTCCTGCACGCCGCGGATCGCTGGATCCATGATCGCCGGCATCACTTCGGACAGTTTTGCCGGCTGCAGCTCCGGCGCATCGCCGTTGGTCTGCTCGATGCCGCGCAGTGTTTCGCCGAGCTCGCTCACCATGTAATACGCAAGGTTCCAGTTGCCCGCCTGCCCC
>DASSRT010000017.1:0-12345 GCA_035701705.1 Rhodanobacteraceae bacterium | reverse complement strand
AGCATCCATAAGGTTGTCCATGATTGGATCAACCACCGCCAAGATCTCTGCATCTGTTTTTTCCGTCAAATCCACGAAACTTTCTCCAGAGTGTGCTAACGCCCGAGGTAACCGGCGCGAGCCCGCGCAGCGGGCGAGCGTCCGGTTGACCGAGTTGTTAGAGCGCAAACCACGGACTTAGCACCGCGCCCCAAAACACGAATGCGACAAACGCCCCGCAAAGTACAAGGCTTACTGCCGCACGACCCTTTGCAGCCGAGAAGCTGAACCCCGACAACCATGCCGCAGCGACGAAAAACGCGAACGCCGCTGTAAGAGGCAGCCCACCATACAACGCCTTTTGAACCCACACTTGCTCAGGGGTTAAGTGTGGCGACGGGTCACCGAGCATGCCGAGGAACCCAAACGCCCCCAATGGCCACATGATGACGGCCAACGCGACAGAAATATTTGCAGATGCACCTTTGCTCATCTTGCGCGCTAACGCCCGAGGTAAGCGGCCGACAGACCGCGTAGCGGGCTGACGGTCCGCTTGACCGAATAGTTGGGCGTCATAGCCCCAATACCAACCTCAACCCCTCGTCAACGCGTTGCATGGCCTGACTTGATAAGGCCTTGACTCGCAACGTCAGAAGCTCGCGATCAATAGTGAGAACCTGAGACACATTGACAACCGATGGCTTGGGAAGCCCCGCCTCCGCCTTGGCGAGACGTACGTTGCCTGGTGCCTCTGCTAATGCCAAATTGGACGTGACGACCGCAATGACGACGGTGTTGATGCGGCTTTGATTGAATGGATTTGACTGCACGACGAGCACAGGGCGGCGAAAACCCGGACCGGAGCCTGTTGGCTCCGGCAGCGAAGCCCACCACACCTCACCACGCTTCATGGCGCAAAGACACAAATTGCGCTGACGAAAGCGCAGGATCGACCGCGGACGCCTCCGCGCCATAGATTGAATTGAGCTTTGCGGTCACGGCCGGGCCGTTGTGTTTGGCCACATACTCTTGAAGCGCTTCCGAGAAGACTTGGCTGCGTGACACGCGCCGTTGCTTCGCCAAACGCTCAGCGGCATCGAAAACCGGGTCTGGAACTGAGATGGCTACTTTCATACCTAGATGGTACTACCAAAGTATGAACTAGGCAACTTCTGACGCCCAACTACAAGTCGATTGGTAAGTGAAGTGTACTTAGGCAGCCCGGGCCAGCTTCCGCGGCCGAGCCTGCTGGCTGAGGTGTAAGGGAGTCATCGATTTAAGAGAGGGGCGCCACCTATCTGCACCGCCTAATCTCGCAATGATTCCCCGATACTGCCCCATACGATTCGATCACCCCACCCGGAGCCACGCACGACAAGTGCAGTGGGTAGCTTGTGTTTTTACCATGGACTGGCCGCCCGATCTGCGCCGCGCGAGCACTCGGCTGTACTTCGAGCGGCCGCTTTCTGGCCGCCTGACAAGCGGCCGGCTGGCCGCTCTTGGCCGATTCTGCGACACCACTCAGGTTCTGGCGGCTGCACTTGGCAGGCTGGCCACGAAACGGGTGGCACAATGATTCAACGATGTTGCGGCTGTGCGCGCCTCAATTCTGCGAGAGCCGACATCGGGTGACGCCGGGGCTTTTCTCGCCAACCCTGCTGGCCATAACGCCGGTGCCACCAGCACTCAAACCTTTGACCGCGTCCACGGCCACGCCACGGCGAAGCTCAGCGCGCCGATGGCGGCCAGGATCACCGGTGGCCAGATGCCGAGGCGCGGCGCCAGCGCGTAGATCACGGCCGCGCCCAGCAGCACGGTGCCGCCGAAGGCGGCGACCAGGATCCGCCGCTGGGTTTCGCGCGCGAGCGTGTACAGGTGTTGCATCTCGCGCTCGCCGACCTGCAGCGGGCCGTTGCCTTCGGCCAGCGCTTCCAGCGCACCGTGGACCTTCTCGGGAATCAGTGGCGCGATGCGCAGCCATTCGGGCACGCGCTTGCGGATTTCCTTGACGGCGTGCTTGAGGCTGTAGCGGTCGGCGAGGATGCGCTTCAAGACCGGTTGCGCGACCGACCAGATGTCGATGTGCGGATCCAGCTGGCGGCCGAGGCCCTCGACGTTGAGGAGGGTCTTTTGCAGCAGGATCAGTTGCGGCTGCAGGGTGAGCTCGAACTTGCGCGCGGTGCTGAAGAGTTTCGCCACCACTTCCGCCAGCGAGATTTCCGACAGCGGGCGCGTGAAATACGGTTCGCACACGGTGCGCACCGCGGCTTCCAGGTCATCGACGCGGATGTGCCGCGGCATCCAGCCGGCGGCGAGGTGCAGTTCGGCGATGCGCCGGTAGTTGCGCTCGAACATCGCGATGAAGTTCTCGGCCAGCCAGTACTGGTCCTGGTCGGGCAGCGACCCCATGATCCCGAAATCCAGCGCGATGAAGCGCGGCTCACGGGTGCGGGTGGGATCGACCCAGATGTTGCCGGGATGCGCATCGGCATGGAAGAAGTTGTCGCGGAAGACCTGTTCGTAGAACAGCCGCACGCCCTTGGTGGCGAGCTTGCGGCGGTCGATGCCGGCGCGGTCCAGCGCGACGATGTCGTCGGCCGGGATGCCGTGCACGCGCTCCATCGTCAGCACCTTCTCGCCGCTGTGCGACCAGAAGATTTCCGGTACGTAGAGATCGTCGGAACCGAGGAAATTGCGTCGCAGCAGGCTGGCGTTGGCGCCTTCGTGCTGCAGGTTCAGTTCGTTGTGCAGGGTCTTGGCGACCTCGTCGAACAGGTCGCGCGGGCGCAGCTTGTCGGCCTGCGGGTGCCAACGCTCGACCATGCTCGCGGCGGCGTCGAGCAATTGCAGGTTGTGGCGGATGTTCCGGGCCACGTTCGGCCGCAGCACCTTGACCACCACTTCGCGATGGTCGGGCAGGCGCGCCGCGTGCACCTGCGCGATCGAGGCCGAGGCCAGCGGCGTTTCCTCGAAGGTTTCGAACAACTCGGCGATGGGTTTGCCGAGCGTTTCCTCGACGATCGCACGCGCCTGCGCACCCGGGAACGGCGGCACCTGGTCCTGCAATTGCGCAAGTTCTTCGGCGACGTCTTCCGGAATCATGTCGCGGCGCGTCGACAGCACTTGGCCGGCTTTCACCCAGATCGGCCCGAGTTCGGTCAGCGCGAGCCGCAGGCGCGCGCCACGCGGCAGCGCGGCAATCTGCTTGCGCGGTCGCGGCAGCAACGTGCGCAGCCAGCGCAGCAGCCGCATCCCGTGCTGTTCGTCGATCAAGTCATCGACGCGATAACGCACCAGCACCGTCGCCACGTGCAGCAGGCGCGGCAACAGGCGCAGCGGGGTCATGGTTTCGGATCCAACTGGCGCACACGCGCCGCCAACCGTTCGCTGCGCTCGCGCAGGCCGTCGACGTCGTCGAGGAACGCATCCATTTCGGCGTGCGGCACCGTCAGGCGCGCTTCGTCGCGCAGCCAGTCGACGGTGTCGTCGCGCAAGTGCCGCGCGCCCTCGGCCGCCCACTGCGCGGCGTCGTGCAGCGCGCGCGCGATCGCGGTGCCCGCGACTTCGCCGAACACGGCCGAGAACGCGGCTTCGAAATCGGGCCGGTAGTCGCGCGCAAGTTTCTGCACGCGATGCGCGAGTTCCGCGTCGCCGGCGATCTCGACCTTGCCGGCCGCGCGCGGCTCGCCGTCGCGGCCGAGCACCATCGCCAGCAGCGAGCCGGGCGTGGCGTTGACTTCGAAATCGTTGCTGCTGCCATCGTCGCCGGCTTCCGGCGGCGGCTCGATCTGCAAGGTGCCGTTGCGCGCCGCGATCGCGAAGGCGATGCCCGGGCCACGCAGGTGCACGCCGATGCGGCGGCCTTCGAGCTTGCCGATCGCCGCACGGGTGTCGGGGTCGAGCGCGACCAGGCGATTCAGCGCGAGCGTGAGGGCAAGCCCACCGAGCTTGCGCAGCGGGTGGGGAATCCAGGCGTTGGGTTCGCTATCAGGCATCCCGCCATTGTAAGCGATCGCCCATGACGGCCGCGTTTCCGGCGCCACCGGGATGGATCGCCACAAGCGACGAACCGGCGTCGAAGCCACCCGCTGTCGTGGCTTCCAGCCGCAGCCGCGGGGCGCTGTTGTGGTGATGCGCGGATGCCGTTACGCTGCCCGTACTCCGTCGGGGAGTAGCCGCCTTCGGCAGGTTGCCGAAGAGCTTGCGTCAACATGCTCGGCCCACAGGCCGTGGCGCAGGCGATCGCAGCGATCGGCGAGACCGACAGTCCGCGTGCACTGTGTCCGGGCCGGAACGCGCACGGGATTGTCGCGCGTCACCCGGCCCAGCGGAGATTTCCTTGCAAGCCTTCCTCGTATCGCTCGGCGCCGTCGCGCTCGCCGAAATCGGCGACAAGACCATGCTGTTGTCGCTGGTGTTGGCGACCAAGTTCAGGAAGCCGTGGCCGATTTGCGCCGGCATCCTGGTGGCATCCTTGCTCAGTCACGCACTCGCCGCCGAGCTCGGCGCGTGGCTGGCGCACTGGTTGACGCCGGAGGTGCAGCGCTGGCTGGTCGGCGTGTCGTTCCTTGCGGTGGCCGCGTGGGCGTTGTGGCCGGAAAAGGAGGATGCGTCGGAGGCGCCAGCCCCGCACGGCCGCGGCGTGTTCGTGATCGCGGTGGTCGCGTTCTTCATCGCCGAACTCGGCGATCGCACCCAGATCGCGACGGTGGTGCTGGGCGCGCACTACCACCCGTTGTGGCAAGTCATCGCCGGCAGCACGCTCGGCATGATGGTCGCGAACGTGCCGGTGGTGTGGCTGGGCGCGCGCTTCGCCAACCGGATTCCGTTGCGTGCCACGCGTTACGCGTCGGCGCTGTTGTTCGCAGCGCTGGGTGCATGGATTCTTTGGCGATAGGACCGAAGTAGCCCTCTGTTCAGCCTCATTGTTAGTCATCCCGACGCAAGCCGGGACCCAGCGTCTTTGCGTTTCGGTGCGTTGCGCGAAAGTCTCTGGGTCCCGGCTTGCGCCGGGATGACGAGCAACATCAGAGGTTTGACAGAACTTGGAAACCACCCTGTTGGCGCCGGGCGTGAGCGCCCGAGCAGTTCAGGTTCCACCCGGAAACCCGAGCTGCCGCCAGGCTTCGTACACCGCCACCGCCACCGCGTTGGACAGGTTGATGCTGCGGTTGTCGGGTTGCATCGGCAGGCGCAGGCGCTGCGGCTCGGCGATGGATTGCAGCACGGCCTCCGGCAAGCCCGAGGTCTCGCGCCCGAACAGCAGCGCGTCGCCGTCGGTAAACGCGACGTCGGTGTAATGGCGCGTGGCGTGGCTGGTGAAGGCGAACAGGCGCGGATGCTGCAACGCGTCGAGGCAGGCATCCAGATCGTCGTACGCGCGCAGGTTGACGAACTCGTGGTAATCGAGGCCGGCGCGGCGCAATTTCGCGTGGTCGAGATCGAAGCCCAGCGGCCGGATCAGGTGCAGCGACGCGCCGGCGTTCGCGCATAGCCGGATGACGTTGCCGGTGTTGGGCGGGATTTCCGGCTGGAACAGGATCACGTGCAACATGGCGGGTTCGATTCCGGGCGTCGTGCATGAGCAAACATGCAAGCCCAATGCAGCGAAGCAGCAGTCGCGACGCGGTCGCCGATCCGCGCCGGATTCCGCCGCAGCGCAACGGCATTGCGGCGATGCGGTTGAAGCGGGATCGTGCGCACCGTCGCGACGGGTCTACCAGGGGAGTTCCGCGCCATCATAGGCGAGAAACTTGCCGGCATCCTCGCTGCGTGCATGCTCGATGAGGCCGAGCAGCGCGTGCGCGGCATCGGCGGGCGCGAGCGTCGCGCTCTTGCCGCCCATGTCGGTCTTCAGCCAGCCCGGATGCACCGTCAACACGATGATGCCGCGCGGCGCGAGCTCGGCCGCCAGCCGCTTCACGCCCATGTTCAGCGCAGCCTTGCTCATCGCGTAGCTGACCGTGCGGAAGGCGTGCGATTGCGCGATCGAACCGATCTGGCTGCTGATGCACAGCACCCGCGGCTTGTTGCCGAGCGAAAGCAATGGCGCCAGTGCCTGCGTGAGCAACACGGGCGCGCTCGCGTTCACGGCGAAACTCTGCGCCAACGATGCGGCGTCGACGTTGCCGAAGCGTTCGCCCGACACCAGCACGCCGGCGTTGTTGACCAGCAGGTCGATGCGTTGCAGGTGGCGCGCGGCCACTTCCGGCAGCGCCTTGATGGCTGCTGCATCGGCGACGTCCAGCGCGTGGACCGCGAGGCGCTCGCCGTGTGCGGCGCGCAGGGCCTCCAGCACGCGGGCTTTGGCCGGGTCGCGGCAGCAGGCCAGCACGCGCGCGCCGCGTTCCAGCAGGTCGGAGACGAAGGCCAATCCGAGCCCGCGATTGGCGCCGGTGACAAGGCAACGTTGCATGCGCGATTCCCGTGACGGTGACAGTGTAACCCCATGCGCGAACGAGGGTTTTTCCGGCAATTGCTTTCCACTGGCGGCTCGGCTAGCGTGGCCGGACAACTCAAATGTCCGGGGAGGACACCGTCATGCGCACGCATTTTCTGGCGTGGGTCGCAGCGTTTGCCATCGCCGTCATCGCAGGTACGGCGCAAGCCGCCGGTTCCGGCAGCACGCTCGATATTCCCTACACCCGCTTCACCCTGCCCAACGGGCTCACCGTGGTGGTCTCGGAAGACCACAAGGCGCCGATCGTCGCGGTCAGCGTCTGGTATCACGTCGGTTCCGCGTACGAGCCGAAAGGCAAGACCGGCTTCGCGCACCTGTTCGAGCACCTGATGTTCCAGGGTTCGGAGAACCACAAGGACGAATACTTCCGTCCGTTCGAACTGGTCGGCGCCACCGGCATGAACGGCACGACGTGGCTCGATCGCACCAACTATTTCGAGACCGTTCCGACCACCGCGCTCGACATGGCGCTGTGGATGGAATCCGATCGCATGGGCCACCTGCTCGGCGCCATCGGCCAGCCGGAACTCGATGAGCAGCGCGGCGTGGTGCAGAACGAAAAGCGCCAGGGCGAGAACCAGCCTTACGGCCGCGCGATGGAAGACCTGCAGGCGAACGCCTTCCCGGCCAACCATCCCTACCACCACGACACCATCGGTTCGATGGCGGACTTGAACGCCGCCTCGCTGGCCACCGTGAAGCAGTGGTTCAAGGATTACTACGGCGCAGCCAACACCACGCTGGTGCTGGTCGGCGACATCACGCCGGCGCAGGCGCGCGCCAAGGCGATGGAATATTTCGGCGACATCCCGGCCGGTCCGCGGGTACCGCGGCCACAGGCCTGGATCACCGCGCGTGACAGCTCCACCAGCAGCACCATGACCGACAACGTCGCGCAGACCCGCATCTATCGCGAGTGGAACACGCCGGGCCTCGACGCCAAGGGCAACGATCGCCTGATGCTCGACCTCGCGGCCAACGTGCTGGGTGGCAGCAAGACTTCGCGCCTGTACCAGCGCCTCGTCTATCAGGACAAGCTGGCCGACGACGTGTCGGTCGGCAACATGTCCTTCGAGCTCGCCAGCATGAGCCTGCTGCAGGTCGACGTGAAGAAGGGCGTCGATCCGAAAAAAGTGGAAGCCGCGATCGCGGACGAGTGGGCGAAGTTCCTGAAGGATGGCCCGACGGCGGACGAGCTTGCACGCGTCAAGGCGACCTATCGCGCCGCGACCATCCGCGGGATGGAGCGCATCGGCGGCTTCTCCGGCAAGGCCGTGACGCTGGCCGAAGGGCAGGTCTATCGCGACGATCCGGGCGCCTGGAAGCAGGACTACGACATCACCATGGCGGCGACGCCGGCGGAAGTGAAAGCGGCCGCCGACAAGTGGCTGTCCAGGGGTGATTACACGCTCACCGTGGTGCCCGGCAAGGTCGCCGCCACCGACGTGGCGAACACCGCCGGCCGCGCGGCGATTCCCGGTCGGCCTGCGAACAAGCTCACGCCGGTGGGCGACTACAAGGTCAGCAAGACCGACGTCGATCGCAGCAAGGGCGTGCCGGTCGTCAACACGTTTCCTGACCTGACTTTCCCGACCCTGCAGCACGGCAAACTTGCGAACGGCATCAAGGTGGTGCTGGCCGAACGGCACTCGATTCCGGTGGTGCAGGTCGAGGCCTTGTTCGACGCCGGCTACGCCGCCGACCAGGGCCGCAAACTTGGTACCTCCAGCTTCACGATGGCGATGCTGGACGAGGGCACCAAGGATCTCGACTCGGTCGAAATCGCCAAGCGCAAGCAGCGGCTCGGCGCCGAGATCGCCACCGGTTGCGACCTCGATACCTGCAACGCCTGGATGAGCGCACTGGATGCGAACCTCGCCGACTCGCTGGCGCTGTACGCCGACATCGTGCGCAATCCCGCGTTCCGCGCGGCGGACGTCACGCGCCTGCGTGGCCAGTGGCTGGCCGGCATCGCGCAGGAAAAGACGCAGCCGACCACGATCGCGCTGCGCCTGCTGCCGCCGATCCTGTACGGCAAGGGCAACGCCTACGCGATCCCGTTCACCGGCACCGGCACCGAAGCCTCGATCAAGGCACTGTCCGACGCCGACATGCACACCTTCATGCACGACTGGATCCGGCCCGACAACATGACCATCCTGGTTGCGGGCGACACCACGCTGGCGGCGATCATCCCGCAGCTGGAAAAGGTGTTCGGCGACTGGAAGGCACCGACGAGCGCGATGCCTTCCAAGAACCTCGCCAAGGTTGCCTATCCGGCAAAGTCGAGCGTGTACCTCGTGAACCGCCCGGGCGCGCAGCAGTCGGTGATCATCGCCGGACTGGTCGCGCCTTCGACCAAGGCGCCGAACGATCTCGAGATCGACACCATGAACGGCGCCTTCGGCGGCACCTTCACCTCGCGCCTCAACATGAACCTGCGCGAGGACAAGCACTGGGCCTACGGTGCCGGCAGCTTCGCCCCGAACGCGATCGGCCAGCGCCCGTACCTGATGTATGCGCCGGTGCAGACCGACAAGACTGCGCCATCGGCCGAGGAGATCCTCAAGGAAGCCCGCGCCGTGATCGGCGCCAAGCCCATCACCGCCAAGGAAATCCGGAAGATCAAGGACAACGACATCCGCAAGATGCCGGGCCAGTACGAAACCGCGCAGGCCGTGTTGAGCGCGGTCGAAGGCATCGTCAAGTACGACCGCCCCGACGACTACGTGCAGACGCTGAAGTCGCGCATCGAGTCGCAGAAGGATGCCGACATCAACGCCGCGGCGAAGGAAGTGATCCATCCGGATCATCTGACGTGGGTGATCGTGGGTGATCTCGCGAAGATCGAGAAGCCGGTGCGTGCGCTGGGCCTCGGCGAGGTGCATGTGATCGATGCCGATGGCAACCCGGTGAAATAGTCCGGGGCTCGGGACTCGGGACCCGGGAAGGACGTAGCGGAATCACCCCCTTCCTCGCGGAAGGGGGTGAACGTTGCCTCCCCGCATTGCGTGCCACGTACAATGCCCGCATGACTGAGCCCCCCACTCCCGGCGCCACCACCCACTTCGGCTACCGCGACGTTCCGGTCGCGGAAAAACAGAAACTCGTCGGCGAGGTGTTTTCTTCCGTCGCCGGCAAATACGACGTGATGAACGACTTGATGTCGTTCGGCGTGCACCGCTTGTGGAAGCGCCATTTCGTGGCCACCTCGGGAGTCCGCAAGGGTGACCGCGTGCTGGATCTTGCCGGCGGCACCGGCGACATCGCCGCGCTGCTGTTGCCGCGCGTCGGCGACCAGGGCGAAGTCGTCGTCGCCGACATCAACGCGGCGATGCTGCAGGCCGGGCGCGACCGCCTGCTCGATCGCGGCCTGCGGCGGGGCTTGCGTTTCGCGCAGGTGAACGCCGAAGCCTTGCCGTTCCCGGATGCCTCCTTCGACGCCGTCACCATCGCCTTCGGCTTGCGCAACGTCACCGACAAGGATCAGGCGCTGCGCGAAATGCAGCGCGTGCTGAAGCCGGGTGGGCGCGTACTGGTCCTCGAATTTTCGCGCGTCAACCAGCCATGGTTGCAGCCGCTGTATGACTTCCATTCGTTCCAGGTGTTGCCGCGCGTCGGCAAGCTGGTCGCGCACGACGAGGGCAGTTACCGCTACCTCGCCGAGTCGATCAGGAAGCACCCCGACCAGGCGACCTTGAAGGCGATGCTGGAAGCCGCGGGTTTCCGCAATGTGCAGGTGCGCAACCTGTCGGCCGGCATCGTCGCGATCCATCGCGGTTACAAGGTTTGATCCTTCTCCCTCCAGGAGGGGGACTCCAGGCAATTCCCTTCTCCCTCCGGGAGAAGGTGGCCCGAAGGGCCGGATGAGGGTCCGATACTTCGCGAAAGGTCACGCAAGTGCGTACCCTCACCCCAGCGCTACGCGCTCGGCCTACGGCCGCCTCTCCCGAAGGGCGAGGGGTTCACATCAGGAAGCCCGAACATCCATGCGCGACCTTTATCCCGAAATCGAGCCGTACCGCACCGGGATGTTCGCGGTCAGCGACCGGCATACGCTGTACGTCGAGGAATGCGGCAACCCCGATGGCTTGCCGGTGGTGTTCCTGCACGGCGGGCCGGGCGCGGGCCTTGCGGATTACCACCGCCGGTTCTTCGATCCCGCGCGCTGGCGCGTCGTGCTGTTCGACCAGCGCGGCGCCGGCAAGTCCACGCCCTACGCCGACCTCGTCGACAACACCACGCAGGATCTCGTCGCCGACATCGAGAAGATCCGCGAGCACCTCGGCATCGGGCGCTGGCTGGTGTTCGGCGGCTCGTGGGGTTCGACGCTTGCACTCGTGTATTCGCAAACCCATCCCGAGTGCGTGCTCGGGCTGGTGCTGCGCGGGATCTTCCTCGCGCGCCCGTGGGAGTCGACGTGGCTGTACGGGGAAGCTGGTGCCGGCCGGATCCGTCCCGAAGACTGGCAGCGCTTCATTTCCGTGATTCCACCGGCGGAGCGCGGCGACGTCCTGGCGGCGTACTGGCAACGGTTGACTTCGGAGGACGAAAGCGTGCGCATTGCCGCCGCGCGCGGCTGGGGCGCGTGGGAAGGCGGCGCGCTGACGCTCGAAGAATCCCCCGACACCGAAGCCGAATTCAGTTCGCCGGAAATCGCGGTGAGCCTGGCGCGACTGGAAGCGCACTATTTTCGCCACGACTGCTTTCTGGAGCCCAACCAGCTGCTGCGCGACATCGCGAAGATCCGCCACCTGCCGGCGGTGATCGTGAACGGTCGCTACGACATCATCTGCCCGGTCCAGAGCGCGTTCGACCTGCACCAGGCTTGGCCGGAGGCGGAATACCATGTGGTCGTGGCCGGACACGCGGCATCGGAACCGGCCATCGTCGACAAGCTGGTCGCGGCGACGGATGCCTTCGCCGACCGCTTGGGCTGACTGCGTTCACGCGCGCGACGTCATCAGCCCGCGCGCAGATCCTGCGTGATGGTGCCCCAGTGGGCCACCTCGGCTTCGTGCCCGGCGTGGCGCCAGGTTTCCGCCAGCGACGCCGCATACCATTCGCGCATCGATGGCAAAGTCAGCAGTCGTTGCGCGTAGGCCATCGCGGCCTCGCCGAGCGGTGGCGCATAGGTCTGGATGCGAAACGCGACCGGCGCGTAGAACGCATCGGCGGCGCTGAATTCGGCGCCGGCAAGGAACGGACCGCCGAAGCGCTGCAGGCCATCGCTCCAGAGTGCGTCGAGGCGCGTGAGGTCGCGCTGCAGCGCGTCGTCGATGCGATGCAGCTTGACCCGGATCCCGCAGTTCATGCCGCATTGTTCGCGCAGCGCCGTGAACCCGGAATGCATTTCCGCCGCAGCGCAACGCGCGAACGCGCGGGCCTTGGCGGCGGCCGGCCACACACCGGGGTGTTGCTCGGCGAGGTACTCGGTGATCGCCAGCGAATCCCACACGGTGGTGTCGCCGTCGACGAGGCAGGGCACCTTGCCGCTTGGCGAGAACGTCGTGAAGGCCTTGCCGTCGAACGGCTCCAGGCGTTCGTCGAAGGCGATGCCACGTTCACGCATCAGCACCCACGGACGCAACGACCACGACGAGTAGTTCTTGTTGGCGATGTACAGGGTCGGCATGGCTGGCTCCGGCGTGGCGGGATCGCGCATTCTAAGTCCGCGCGACAACCCGCAAACCCACACCTTCGTCACGGGCGGCCGCCGCGAGCCGCTGGCATACTCGGGGTTTCATTGCTCGACAGGAGCGCGTCCATGCGCCTGCTTCCCACCCTCGCCCTCGGTGCCCTGGTGCTGCCGGTTGCCGCGCAGGCTGCCGATCCGCATTCCTATGCACAGCCCAAGGATGTCGTGATCAGTCACATCGACCTCGCACTGAAGGTCGATTTCACGC
>DASSRT010000016.1:0-16820 GCA_035701705.1 Rhodanobacteraceae bacterium | reverse complement strand
CCTCGGCGCGGCCTCGCTTGGCATCCTGATGACCGCGCAGGGCGTCGGCATGCTGTGCGGCAGCTTCCTTTCAGGCCACGTTGCCCGCCTGACCCGCGGCCGGCTCGGCGTGATGGTGCTGTGCTTCGATGGCCTGTCAGGGCTCGTGCTCGCGGCCCTGACCCTGGTGCACACGACCTGGTCCGGCGCGGCCTTGCTGTTCGTGACCGGCCTGCTCGGCGGGCTGGTGATGATCGCGATCTTCGCGTGGATCCAGCAGCGCGTTGCGCAGGCCATGATGGGCCGCACCATGAGCATCCTGATGTTCACCTTCCTGGGACTCGGCCCGCTGTCGGCGGCGCTGGCCGGCGCGTTGCTGAAGGTAATTTCCCTCACGACCCTGTTCGGCGTCGCCGGCCTCGCGCTGACGCTGATCGCACTGGCCTGCCTTGCGAGTCCGCAGATGCGGGCGATCCGCACGCAGCAACCGGAGGCCCCGGCAGCCTGACGTACTGCACGCGCCGGCACCGCGAGGAGTACAATGTCGTCACGTCCCCGGACAGACCGGGGGCGACCAACCACCGTGAGGGATTCTCATGGAATTCGATTACCTCGTCTTCATCGGACGTTTCGAGCCGTTCCACAATGGCCACGCCGCCGCCGCGCGGCACGCGTTGCGCCTCGCGCGCAAGCTGATCGTCCTGGTCGGTTCCGCCGACACCCCCCGCACCATCCGCAATCCCTGGTCGGTCGCCGAACGCTCGGTGATGATCAGCAGCGCGCTGGAAGATGTCGCCGGACGCCTGATCGTGCGGCCGTTGCGCGACCATCTCTACAACGAAGCGCACTGGCTCGCCGCGGTGCAACGCGAAGTCGATGCCGTGTTGCACGCCGACGCTGCCGCGGCCGATGCGCGCATCGGCATCATCGGCCAGGACAAGGACGCGAGCAGCTACTACCTGCACGAGTTTCCGCAGTGGAGCCTGGTCGAGGTCAACCGCACCGAAACCCTGTCGGCCACCGAGTTGCGGCGTTACCTGTTCGAGGCCGCGGCGGAAGCCGGAAAGGGTGCGCTGCACATGTTGCAGGCCAACGTGCCCGCGCCGGTGTTCGAGATGCTCGAAGCCTTCCGCAAGGCCTCGCCTGCGTACCAGCAGCTGGCCGAGGAATACCGCTTCATCCGCGACTACCGCGCCGGTTGGGACAACGCGCCCTACCCGCCGACCTTCGTCACCACCGACGCGGTGGTGGTGCATTCGGGCCACGTGTTGCTGGTGCGCCGTCGCGCCGCGCCGGGCAAGGGCCTGTGGGCGTTGCCGGGCGGCTTCGTCGGCGCCGAACAATCCTTGCTGGAAAGCTGCCTGCGCGAACTGCGCGAGGAAACGCGCCTGAAGCTGCCGGTGCCGGTGCTGAAAGGCTCACTGAAGGGTCGCCACGTATTCGACCACCCCGACCGCTCGTTGCGCGGGCGCACCATCACCCACGCTTTTCACTTCGACTTTCCCGCAGGCGAGCTGCCGCAAGTGCGCGGGGGCGACGATGCCGAAAAGGCGCGCTGGTTCCCGATCAGCGAGGCGCTGGAAATGGGCAGCAAGTTGTTCGAAGACCACCTGCACATCCTCGAGTTTTTCCTGGGCCGGGGTTGATCCCGGGCCAGTCCCTGGCTGGCGGACAGACCGCCGGCCGTCATCGACGCGAAGGAGTTTCCGTCATGCAATTTCTCGACAACCCGATCCTCAACAGCGACAGCTACAAGGCCAGCCACTGGCTGCAATACCCACCGGGCGTGGATGCCACGTTCTTCTATCTGGAAAGCCGCGGCGGCGAGTACGAACGCACCGTGTTCTTCGGCCTGCAATCGATCCTGAAGGAATACTTCGGCCGGCCCATCACCACGGCCATGGTCGACGAGGCGCAGGCGTTCTTTGCCGCGCATGGCGAGCCGTTCAACGCCGACGGATGGCGGCACATCGTCGACGTCCACGGCGGCCGCTTGCCGCTGCGCATCCGCGCGGTGCCCGAAGGCACGGTGGTGCCGACGCATCAGGCGCTGGTGACGGTCGAGAGCACCGACCCTGCATGCTTCTGGCTGCCCTCGTACGTCGAAACGATGCTGATGCGCGCGTGGTATCCGGTCACCGTCGCCACCATCAGCTGGCACGTCAAGCAATGCATCCGCGCGTTTCTCGACAAGACCAGCGACGATCCGGCCGGGCAGGTGCTGTTCAAGCTGCACGACTTCGGCGCGCGCGGGGTGTCGAGTTCGGAATCGGCGGCCCTCGGCGGCATGGCGCACCTCGTCAATTTCCGCGGCACCGACACGGTGCTGGCGGTGCTGGCCGCGCGCGAATACTACGGCGAGGCGATGGCGGGTTACTCGATTCCGGCCACCGAGCACAGCACCATCACCGCCTGGGGCCGCGAACGCGAGCTGGACGCCTACCGCAACGTGCTGCGCCAGTTCGCCAAGCCCGGCAGCGTGGTGGCCTGCGTGTCGGACAGCTACGACCTGTTCAATGCGGTCGAGAACATGTGGGGCGGCGCGCTGCGCGAGGAAGTCATCAAGAGCGGCGCCACCCTCGTGGTGCGGCCGGATTCGGGCGATCCCACCGAAATCGTGCACCAGACCCTGAAACTGTTGAACGCAGCCTTCGGCAGCACGGTCAACGGCAAGGGTTACCGCGTGCTCAACCACGTGCGCGTGATCCAGGGCGACGGCGTCAATCCGGATTCGATCCGGCTGATCCTTGAACGCATGACGCGCGCGGGCTATGCGGCCGACAACATCGCCTTCGGCATGGGTGGCGCGTTGTTGCAGAAGCTCAATCGCGACACCCAGAAGTTCGCGCTGAAGTGTTCGGCCGCGCACATCGACGGCCGCTGGATCGACGTCTTCAAGGACCCGGTCACCGATCACGGCAAGGCTTCCAAACGCGGGCGCCTGACGTTGGCGCGGCATCGCCAGCACGGCACCTTCAAGACCGTGGTGCTGCCCGAAGGCGCGATCGCCGCCGACGCGGCCACCCTCGGGCCCGGCTGGGAGGACGCCATGCAAACCGTGTGGGAGGACGGCCAACTGCGGCAAGACTGGAGCTTTGCCGAAGTCCGCGCGCGCAGCGACGGCGATTGAGCGCCAATCGTCCCCCCTTGCCAGCGCGATTTGGGTACACTCCGCAGTCTTTACCTCAAGGGGAACCCCGCATGCCTGCCAAGCCCAGCAACGACAAGCCCAGCAACGACAAGCCGGGTACGGACAAGGCCGCGGCCAGCAAGCCGGCGGCAGCCACGCCGCCAGCCGGCCGGCCGCCGGAAAAATTGCACTTCATCTCCGGCCTGCCGCGTTCGGGCAGCACGCTGCTGTCGGCGATCCTGAAACAGAACCCGCGCTTCCACGCCGGCATGACCAGTCCGGTCGGTGACCTGATCGGCGCCCTGGTCGCCGAGATGAGCGGCAAGAACGATTTCTCGGTGGTGATCTCGGACGAGCAGCGCATGGCGGTGTTGCGCGGGGTGTTCCAGAATTTCTACGGCGGCTTCCACAACACCGAGGTGGTGTTCGACACCGGCCGCGTGTGGTGCAGCAAGATGCCGCTGCTGGCATCCATGTTCCCGGCCTCGAAGGTGATCGCCTGCGTGCGCGAAGTGCCGTGGGTGCTGGACAGCGTCGAGCGGCTGGTGCGCAAGCAGCCCTTGAGCGTCAGCAAGATGTTCAACTACAACCCCAACGGCACGGTGTATTCGCGCACCGAGGCGCTGGCCAATGCCGGCGGCATGGTGGGCTTTTCCTGGCAGGCCACCAAGGACGCGTGGTACGGGCAATACGCGCCCGGCCGCATGGCGCTGATGACCTACCACAGCCTCACCACCAACCCGAAGGCGGCGATGCAGGCGCTCTACAAGTTCATCGGCGAGCCGTACTTCGAACACGATTTCGAACACATCGAGTACAACGCCAACGAGTTCGACGCGCGCCTCGGCATGCGCGACCTGCACACCGTGCGTTCGAAGGTCTCGGCGCCCAAGCGCGAAAGCGTGCTGCCGCCGGACCTGTTCAACCGCTACGTCAACGACTCGTTCTGGCTGGACCCGAAGAACAACCTGCGCAAGGTACCGGTCATCTGATGCGCCCATCGCAACGGCCGTTTGCGGCCCGCCTCTGACGAGGTCGGCCCCAGGGAACCTCTGATTTTCAGAGGTTCCTGCGGTGCAGGGACGCATCGCCCGCGAATCAATCACCGCGGGTGATTGATTCGTCGAAGCCGGGTCCGGACCTGTGCCGGACTCGGCGTGCTCTGACAAATCCCGGATGGATTTGTTCAGAGCTTCCCTGGCTGTAGCGCTCAGCCTGTGGCTGAGCGCCACAGCGACCACGCCGCGGCCAGCACCACCACCGCCGCGCCGAGCAGCGCCGCCGCCAATCCGTGCGGCAGCTGCACGACCGCGCTGACCACCAGCGGCCCGATGATCTGTCCGATCGCGAACGCGGCCGTCATCACCGCGATGAACGGCGTGGCCTCGGACCCGGCGGCGCGGCGCGCCTCGCGCAGGCCTTGCATGGTCACCACCATGAAGGTGCCGCCCACCAGCAGCGACGCGATCAGGATCGCATCCAGTGTCGGCCACAACGCCGGCAATGCAGCGCCCGCTGCCATCAACACGTAACAGATCGCCCACAACCGGCGATCGTTGACGTGCGCCAGCCAGCGCGCGGCGATCCACGTGGACAGCGCCGCCGCCACGCCGAACACCGGCCACGCCAACCCGAACACCAGGGGGTTGGCAATGTAGTGGTGCGCCATCGCCGGCAGATACGTCGCGGGAATGATGTAGCCGATCCCGAGTGCGCCGTAACACCACATCAGGCGGCGCTTGTCGGCGTTCCAGTGGATGCGCGTGGCTGCCGCCCCTGGCTGGCCTTGCAGCGCGTCGCTGTCACCGAATGCGCGCCACAAGCCCAATGCCGCCAGCAGCGCGAGCACGCCGAACACCTGCCAGGTGCGGTCCGAATCCCAATGCAGCTGCATCGTGCCCAACACGATGAGGCCGGCGGCGCCGACGCCGACTCCGACGCCGGCGTACAGGATGCCGTTGGCGTCGGCCCGGCGTTGCGCCAGCAGGCGCGCCAGCGCCCATGACGACACGTGGATCAACACCCATGCGCTGGCCGCGCCAGCGGCGAGGCGCAGCAACAGTTGCAGCGCGAACAGGTGGGTCATGCCCATCGCGAAAGTCACCACCGCGATCAGCAGCAGGCCACCACGCACCGCCTGCGCCCGCGACAGGCGTGCCGCACACAACGCGCCGAGGAAATAGCCGAGGTAATTGGCGGCCGCAAGCCAGCCCGCCGCGCGCAGGCTGAGGCCCGCGTCCAGTTCCATCATCGGCAGGATCGGGGTGAACGCGAAACGGCCGATCCCCATGGCGACGGCCAGCGCCACCAAGCCCGCAGCGGCGACAGCGATGGCTGATGGCGTGGCCTCGTTGGCCGTGGCAGGGAGGTCGGGCATCACGCCATTTTATGAGCGCGGATGTCGCGTGCGGTGAGACGGAAGCCTGCATACTTGCGCGATCGCCAGCGGAGTATCGCCAGGGAATGTTTCGCCTGCACACATCCAACGACGCGGCGCGCCTCGCCGATGCACTCGGCGAGCGGCTGCACACGCGTGGCGGCAATCCGCTGCTGCCCGCGCGGGTGCTGGTGCCGCAGGCAGGCCTGCAGCGCTGGCTGCAGGTGCACCTCGCGGAAAAGCTGGGCGTCATCGCGAACGTCGAGTTCACGCCGCCGGCGCAGTTCGCGTGGGAATTGCTGCGTGCCGCGCAACCGGAACTCCCGGAGAAATCGCCGTTCGACGTGGACGTTCTGCGCTGGCACCTGCACGCGTTGCTGGGCGAACGGCTGGATGGCGCCGCGCTGGCGCCGCTGCGCGATTACCTCGACGCCGGGGGTGATCCGCTGCGCCGTTACGCGCTGGCGCTCGAACTGGCCCGCGCCTATGAACGCATGCAGGGCTACCGGCGCGGCACGCTGCTGGCGTGGGAGCGCGGCGCCGGCACCGACGACTGGCAGGCCGAACTGTGGCG
This sequence comes from Rhodanobacteraceae bacterium, assembly GCA_035701705.1. Lineage (GTDB taxonomy): Bacteria > Pseudomonadota > Gammaproteobacteria > Xanthomonadales > Rhodanobacteraceae > 66-474. The sequence goes on along the minus strand of DASSRT010000016.1, from coordinate 10,760 downwards.
CCGCCTGCTGCCGCGCATCGGCGGCGTTTCGCGCGCGGCGCGGGTGGACGCGTGGCTGCGCGACTACGACCCCGAATACCCGGACGCGCTGGCCGCCGGCAAATCCGCACCGCCCGGGCTGCCCGCGCATTTCGCTTGTTTCGCCTGCGCCAATGTTTCACCCGACGTGCTGCGGATGCTGGCGGTCGCGGGCCGGCATTGCGACGTGGATTTCTACCTGCCGCTGCCGTCCATGGAATACCTCGGCGACCTTCCACGCACGCGCACGGCGGTGCGCGAACGTCTGGGCGAACGCAATGGCGAGAACCCGTTGGTGCTGTCACTCGGCGGCGCACTTGCGGAGTTCGTCAGCCTGTTGTTCGACTACCAGCATGTGCAGCCCGACGTCGAGCACGATGACTACGACGACGGCATCGCGCGCACCAGCCTGCTCGGCCGCGTGCGCGACGACATCCTGCGCCACGTCGCGCCGCACGCCGACGACCGCACCGCGTTGCCTGACGACTCGCTGCAGTTCCACGCCTGCCACACGCCGTTGCGCGAAGTGCAGACCCTGCACGACGCCTTGCTGGCGCTGTTCGAACAACATCCCGACCTGCAACCGCGCGATGTGGCGGTGATGATGCCCGACGTCGCCGCCTATCGGCCGGCGATCGAGGCGGTGTTTGGCGGCCTCGCTCGCAACGACGCGCGTTTCGTTCCCTACAACCTCGGAGACCTCGGGACCACAGCCCAGCATCCCGCCGCCGAGCTGTTCCTGAAATTGCTGGACGCGCCGGCCTCGCGCTGGGACCTCGAGGAATTGGCCGGCGTGTTGGCCGCGCCCGGCCTGATGCGGCGCTTCGATCTCGATGCCGATGCGCGGGATCGCCTGCGCGCGCGGCTGCACGCGGCGGGCGCGCGTTGGGGCGAGGACGAAGCGGCGCGCACACGGGCAGGTGCCGGCAACTATCGTGAATTCAGTTGGGCATTTGCGATCGACCGGATCGTCGCCGGGTTCGCCTGCGGCGATGCCGCCGATGCGCTGGTCGGCGACACCGCGCCGCTCGCCGGCGTCGAGGGCCAGGCCATCGCCCACCTCGATGCCGCACTGGCGATCACCGAAACGTGGCGGCGCCTGCGCGAGGAATCCCGGCGTCCGCGCCCGGCGTCGGATTGGCAACGCTTGCTCAACGAATCCTTCGACGCGCTGTACCAGCCCGACCCGAACGACCTCGGCGAGAATCGCGCGCTGGAACGCGTGCGCGCCGCACTGGCGAAACTTGCTGCGGACGTTGCGGCGGCCGATCCCGCACAGGCGCTGCCCTGGGCGGACCTGCGCGCGTATCTCGTCGATGCGCTCGCGGCGCCCGACCCGGCCGAGCGCCTGTTCACCGGCGGCGTCACCTTCTGCGGCATGGTGCCGTTGCGGGTGGTGCCGTTCCGCGTGATCTGCCTGCTCGGGATGGACGAGGCCGCGTTCCCGCGACGCGAAGCCAACGCGCTCGATCCCTTGCTGGCCGACCGCCGCGCCGGCCATGCGCAAGCCGGCGACCGCGACGTGCGCGCCGACGATCGCCTGTTGTTCCTGCAACTGCTCGCGGCGGCGCGCGACGCGTTCCATGTCAGTTGGGTCGGGCGCGATACCCAAACCAACAAGGACCTGCCGCCCGCCGCGATGGTCGCCGACCTGATGCGGTTGCTCGGCGAGGCTTATCTCGCGGACGGTGCCGGCGCTCACGCGCTGCCGCGCAAGGAGCCGCTGCATCCATTCTCCGCAAGCCTGTTCGAGGCACCCGCACCGCGCAGTTTCGCCGGACAGTGGGCACCCGCAGCACGCGCGCGGGTGCGCGTGGCTGGCGCCGGGTCGCCGTTCGTTGCGGATGCACTTTCGTCACCGGCGGAAACCGCGTTCGAGATCAGCCTCGACGAACTGAAGCGCTTCCTCGAAAATCCAGCGCGCGGATTCCTGCAACACGCGCTGCGGATGCGCCTGCCACGCGACGCCGACGCCGAGGCCAACCTCGAACCCTTGCAGCCGGACCACCCGCGGCTGCGCTACCAGCTGACGCGCGCCGTGCTCGACCACGGCGATGCCGCGGCCGACGCGCAGAAGGCCCTGTTCAGCGCGCGCGGGTTGTTGCCGCCCGGCGCACTGGCCGAGGCTGCGCTCGCGATCGCGCGTGCACGCGCGGCACTGTTGCGCGAGAAGCGCAATGAATTCGCACAGGGCGCGGCTCCGGCACGCTGCGAAGGCACGCTGGAATTCGACAACGGCCTGCGCCTGACCGGCGTGGTGGACGACATCTTCCCAAATGGCCTGCTGCGCGCCGAGCCCGGCAAGCTCAACGGCAAGCGCGCGCTGCGCAGCTGGATCGACACCCTGTTCGCGGCCGCTGTCGGTGGACACGCGATCGGCTGCCGGCTGTTGTGGCTGAAGGACGACGAATCGGCAAGGTCGTTCGACATTGCCGCCGTCGAGCCCGTGGCTGCGCACGCGAAACTCGCAAGCCTGCTCGGCTTGCTGCGCGCCGGCCTGCGGCAGCCGCTGCCATTCGTCGCCGGCGCATCGTGGGACAGCTTGAAGCGTGATCGCACCCAAAAGGGCGAAGCGCCGCCGCAGGAGTTTGCCGAACACCTGCGCACGGCGGCCGCCAGGGCCGACGACGACAACGCCTTCGACGGCAACAGCGACTTCGACGACGCCGGGATGCGCATTGCGTGGCGCGGCGTCGACATCGCCGACGCGGACGCCCTCGACGACTGGTATCGGATCGCCACGCAGATCCTGCCGCGCTTCGAAGGCGTTCCGGTCAAGCACGGTGACGCGGCATGAGCGCGCCGCGCGACGCACTCGACCTGCCGCTCGACGGCATCCGCACGGTGGAAGCCAATGCCGGTACCGGCAAGACCTTCACCATCGCGGCGCTGTACCTGCGCCTGATCCTCGAACGCGGCCTGGAGCCCGAGGAAATCGTGGTCGCAACGTTCACCCGCGCGGCCACCGCGGAACTTTCCGAACGCCTGCGCGACTGGCTGGCGCAAGCCGCACGCGCGCTCACGGGCGACGAACCCGAACGCGAACGCGCCGGCGAATCCGGTGAGCTGCAGGTGATCCGCCGGATCATCGCCCAGGCACGCGAACTGGCCGCGCAAGCCGGTGACGCCGAGCCGCTGGACAGTTTGCGCCAGCGCATCCGCGAGGCGTGCCTGGCAATCGACACCGCGCAGATTTCCACCCTGCACGGCTTCTGTTTCCGGGTGCTCGGCGAGTTCGGTTTCGACACCGGCAGCAGCCTGCGCCGTCCCGAACTGATCGAGGACATGCGCGCGCTGGATCTCGAAATCGTCCGCGACTTCTGGCGCCGCGGCACGGGCGACGCCGCGAGCGCCAGCCTGCTTGCCGATACCTGGGGCGATCCCGGCACGCTGGCCAGACAGGCAAGCGATCCACGCTGGGAGGGCCGCGCGATCGAAGTACCGCGCGCGGACTTCGCGGCGCTTGCCGCCGGTTTTGACGCCGCGCGCGCACGCATTGGCGCGTGGGGTGCAGCCGAACGCGCTACCTTCGATGCCGAACTGCAACGCTGCGTCAGCACGCCGCGCACGCGCACCGCACGCATGCAGGCATGGGACGGCGTACGCGCGTGGGCATCGTCGCCGTCGCTGGATGCTGCGCTCGACAGCTTCGACGGCAAGGCCGTCGAAAGCATCGGTGCGGACAAGCTCGAAGGGCTGCAGCCGAAAGGCGTGCGCCCGCAAGGAACGGTGTTCGACGACATCGCCGCGCTGGCGGATGCACATGCCGCCATCGTCGCCGCGCGCCAGCATGAGACAGACCGCGCCAGCGCCGAGCTGCTCTGCGAGGCCCGCCGCTTCCTCGAACACGAGCGCACGCGCAGGCTGCGCGAACGTGGACTGATGGGCCACGATCAGGCAGTGCGCACGCTTGCGGCGGCATTGACGCGCAGCGACGCGGGGCGCGTGATCGGCGCGATCCAGCGGCGCTGGAAGGCCGCGCTGATCGACGAGTTCCAGGATTCCGACAGCGCGCAATGGAACGTCGTGCGCAAGCTGTTCGGCGACACCACGCTGATCCTGGTCGGCGATCCCAAGCAGGCGATCTACGGCTTTCGCGGCGGCGACGTGTTTGCGTGGCGCAACGCGACCGCGAGCGCGGCGGCGGGCGCACTGGCACTCACCACCAGCTACCGCTCGGGCACGCGCCTGTGCGCCGCGGTCAACGCGCTGTTCGGTGGCCAGCACGCCTTCATCGACACCGGGTACCGCGACGTCGCGGCGTCGGAGCGTTCGCGGCGCTGCGCCGTGTCGCGCGGCGGGGCGGCGTTGCCGGGCATCGAGTGCTGGTCGTTTTCCGCCACCGAGCTTGGGCAAACCGATGGCAAGCCGGCCGCCAAGGAGCGTGCGCGCACGGCGCTGCAGCAGCGCACCGTGCGCTGGATCGCGGCGATGCTGGGCTCGGCCACGCTGCATCACGGCAACGGCAAGCAGGAGCCGCTGCAACCCAAACACATCGCGGTGCTGGTGAACAGCAACCGCGAAGCCGCCGCGCTGCAGGCCGCGCTGGCCGAGGCTGGCGTTCCCGCAGCCAGCAACCTGCGCGCCAGCGTGTACGCCAGCGACGAGGCCGATGATCTTGCGCTGCTGCTGGACGCGCTGGCCGATCCCGCCGACGCGGACCGCGCGCGCGCCGCATGGGCCAGCCGCCTCGTCGGCAAATCCGCGGGCGCGATCGCCGCAACGCTGGCTGGCAACGATGGGACACCGCAGCGCGTGGCCGCCGAATGGGCCACCACGGTGCGCCGCCACGGAGTGCTGGCGTGGTTGCATCGCCTGATTGCCGACGCCGCGCCGCGCCTGCTGGAACAACCCGGCGGAGCGCGCAGCGTGGCGAATTATTTGCAGCTCGCCGAGCTGCTGCAGGAAGACCACGCCACCGGGCTCAGTCCGGCAGAACTGGCATCGCGACTTGCGCAACGGCGTGTCGAAGCGGATGGCGACAACGATGCCGACAGCGCGCGCCTGCGCCTGGACACCGACGCCGATGCGGTCACGGTGTCCACCGTTCACGCCGCCAAGGGTCTGGAATACGACATCGTGATCCTGCCGTACGCCGGTTTCGCCAAGGATCCCTCGAAGCATCCCAAGGGCGTGGCGCTGCATTGGTACCACGACGAGGACGGCCGCGCGTGTGTCGCGCTCGGCTCGGGGCCGGTCGTCGCCGATGCCGCGCAACGCGCATGCAGCGAGGCGCTGGCCGAGGATGTGCGCAAGCTGTACGTGGCCGTCACCCGTGCGCGCGCCTTGTGCGTGTTGCCGTGGGGGCGCATCGGTCAGGCGCAGCACGGTGCCCTGTTCCACCTGCTGCACGGCGCTGATGCCGCGATGGCGCCGCCGACCGATGGCGCGTGTGCCGCGGCACTCGATGAGCTGCGCCAACGCGATCCCGCTGCCATCGGCGTGCGCGCCTGGAGCGACATTCCCGCCGCGGAGCGCTGGCAGGCGCCGGCTCCCACGACGCCCGCTTCCGCGCCGCGGCAGTTCACGCGCACCGGCATGCAGCGCGACTGGAACGTATGGTCGTTCTCGCGGCTGGTACGCGGCAGCGCGAACACGGCGTCCGCCGACCCGCTGCCCGGCGCGGGCGACGCCAGCGCCACCGACGCGCACGAGGAGGGCGCGGAAGCCGATGCCGGCCTCGGCGGTGCGCGCTTCGGCACGGCGGTGCACACGGTGTTCGAGCGGACCGATTTCACCGCGTGGCGTGATGCCCTCGACACGCCGGCGGCGGCACGCGTGCTGATCGCAGCAAGCCTGCGCGGACAAGGTCTCGCGCACGGCGAGGCGGCGCTGAAGCGCGCACTGCCGATGGTCGGCGACTTCGTAAGCGCTGCCCTCAACGCCACCCTGCCCTGCGGCGTGCGCCTGTGTGACGTCGAGGCGTCGGATCGCAAGGCCGAAATCGAGTTTCATTTGACACTCGCACCCGCGCGCAGCACCGAACTGTTCGCGCTGCTGCACCGGCACGGCTACCAGCGGTCGCGCAGCGGCGTGGCAGCGGAAGCGCTGCATGGCCTCCTGACCGGCAAGATCGACCTCACCTTCCGCCACGCCGGCCGCTTCCACATCGTCGACTGGAAGACCAACCGTTGCGCGCCCTACGACGCCGCGGCGATGCGCGCGGAAATCGCGGCACACGATTACGACCTGCAATGGCTCATCTACACGCTGGCGCTGCACCGCTGGCTGCGCCAGCGACTGCGGGACTACGACTACGAGCGCGATGTCGGCGAGGTGTATTACCTGTTCGTGCGCGGCATGCACGACGGCCGCGGCGTGCACGCCGACAAGCCGCCACGCGCACTGATCGAGGCGCTGGACGCCCTGTTCAGCGCGCCGATGGAAGCTGCGGCATGAACGCGCTGCTTGCAAAACTGCGCGAATCCGGCCACCTGCGCCGCGTCGATGTGACGCTGGGTGAGTGGCTGGCGCGCGCGTTTCCCGCTGCGCCGCCGGAAGCTGCACTCGCGGCGGCGCTGGCCGCACGCGCGGTCGCCGATGGCCACAGCGCGCTGGAACTCGCGCGTGCGCAGGCGTGGCTGGAAGGACTGGATGCCACGGGCCGCACACCCGCACTGCCCGAACTCGTCCATTGGCGCGATGCGCTGCGAGCGTCCGCGGCCGTGCTCACGGACGGCACCGGCGACGGCCTGCGTCCGCTGGTGCTGGACGCGCAGGGGCGCGTATACCTGCATCGTTACTTCGAGTACGAATTGCAACTCGCCCGCGCGCTTGTCATCAGAGCGCAGAGCACCGCCATCCCGGCCTCCGACCCCAGCCCCCCGTCCCGCTCCGCTGACACCGACCCCGCCCAACAACGCGCGATCGACACCGCGCTGGCGCGCCGCTTCACGCTGGTCACCGGCGGCCCCGGCACCGGCAAGACCTACGTGGCCGTGCGCATCCTCGCCGCCCTGGCGCAGCAGGCCCATGCGCGCGGCGCGCCGCTGCGCATCGCGCTCGCGGCGCCCACCGGCAAGGCCGCGGCGCGGCTGAAGGAAGCCGTGCACGCCGGCAGCGCGACGCTGGCGCTGCCGGATGACATCGCGGCGCTGATCCCGGGCGAAGCGCACACCGTTCACCGCTTGCTTGGCCTGTCGCCGTGGTCGGCGACGCCGCGCCATCAGCACGAGACACCGTTGCCGTTCGACGTGGTGGTGGTCGATGAAATCTCGATGCTGGACTTGCCGCTGATGGCGAAACTCATCGACGCCGTCGCGCCTGCTGCGCGTCTGGTGCTGCTCGGCGATCCGGCACAACTGGCCGCCATCGAAGCCGGCAACGTGCTCGGTGCACTGGTCGACGCCGCCCGCGCCGCGCCGCTCGCCGATTGCCACGTGGCCCTCACCACCAGCCACCGTTTCGGCGCCGGCTCGTCGCTCGCGGGATTCGCGCGGGCGATCGCGGCGGGCGACAGCGAGTCGGCACTCGCGATCGGCGCGGCCGGCGGCGATGTCGAGCTCGCCGCGCCAGCGCCGTCGAACGCGCTGCTCGACGCCGCGGCCGAAGCCTACGCGGGCGTGCTCGATGCGGGCGATCCGGCGGCAGCCCTGCGCGCTGCGCGCGCCTTCCGGGTGCTCACCGCGCTGCGCCACGGTCCTGCCGGCTGCCTCGCCCTCGACCACGCGATTGCGCAGCGCCTGCAGCGTCGCGCCGACGTGCGTGCCGATGAACGCTGGTGGCAAGGACGTTTGCTGATGGTCACCGCCAACCGTCCGGAGCTCGGCTTGTTCAACGGCGACAGCGGCGTGGTGTGGCCGGATGCCAATGGCGCCATGCAGGTCTGGTTCGAAGCCGGCGACGGTCCGCGGGCGTTCGCGCCCGCCGCGCTGCCGCCGCATGAAGGCGCGTTCGCGCTGACCGTGCACAAGGCGCAGGGCTCTGAGTTCGATCGCATCGCGCTGGTCACCGGTCCGGACTCGGCGGTGCTGACGCGCGAACTCCTGTACACCGGCGTCACCCGTGCGCGCGCCAGCATGGTCGTGCATTCGACAGGCGAGACGCTGCGCGCCGGGATCGAGCGGTGTACGCTGCGCATGACCGGCCTTGCCGATCGCGTGCGCGAAGCGGCGGCGGGCACTTGACGCGCGTTGCACGGTCGAAGCTCCATGCCCCTGCACGAATTCCATCCCGCCGTCGGCAACTGGTTCGCATCGGCATTCCCTGCGCCGACGCCTGCGCAAGCCGATGCCTGGCCCGCGATCAAGCGCGGCGAGAACGTGCTGATCGCCGCGCCGACCGGTTCGGGCAAAACGCTGGCGGCGTTCCTCGCCGCGATCGACGAGCTGGTCCGGACGGGCCTCGACGGTACGCTGGCTGACAACACCCACGTGGTCTACGTGTCACCGCTGAAAGCGCTGTCGAACGACGTGCGCATCAATCTCGAAGCGCCATTGACGGGCATCCGCGCGCAGCTTGCATCGCTGGGCTTGCCGGACGTCGAGATCCGTACCGCGGTGCGCACCGGCGACACCCCGGAAGCCGCACGCCGGGCGATGCGCAAACGCCCGCCGCACATCGTGGTGACCACGCCCGAATCGCTCTACATCCTGCTCGGTTCGGAATCCGGACGCTCGCTGCTGCACACCACCCGCAGCGTGATCGTCGATGAAATCCACGCGCTGGTGCAGAGCAAGCGCGGCAGCCATCTGGCGCTGACGCTGGAGCGTCTGGATGCGTTGTGTGGACAGCGCTGCACGCGCATCGGCCTGTCGGCGACGCAAAAGCCCATCGGGATGGTCGCCGACTTTCTTGTCGGCGCACATCCTTCCCTTCTCCCTTCGGGAGAAGGTGTCTCCCGGCCTGCAACTACTGGCCGGGAAGCGGATGAGGGTCCGGGCTCGCACGGATTCTTGGCAAGGTCCGCCCCCTCACCCCTGCCCCTCTCCCGAGGGGAGAGGGGTTCGAGCCGCTGCACCATCATCGACGCCGGCCACCAGCGCGCGCGCGACCTCGGCATCGAACTGACCAACGTGCCGCTGCAACCGGTGATGAGCAACGACGCCTGGGGCCTCGTCTACGACCGCCTCGCGGAACTGATCGAACAGCACCGCACCACGCTGGTCTTCAGCAACACCCGCCGCGGTGTCGAACGCACCACCCGCCACCTTGCCGAACGCCTCGGCAAGGATGCGGTGGCCGCACACCACGGCAGCCTGTCGAAAGAGAAGCGGCTCGACGCCGAGCAGCGCCTGAAGTCCGGCAATTTGCGCGCGCTGGTCGCGACCGCCTCGCTGGAACTCGGCATCGACATCGGCGAGGTGGACCTGGTTTGCCAGCTGGCCTCGCCGCGTTCCATCGCGGCCTTCCTGCAACGCGCCGGACGCGCGGGCCACGCGGTGGACGGCGTGTCGAAGGCGCGCCTGTTTCCGACTTCGCGTGACGACCTCGCCGAGTGCGTGGCGCTGCTGGATGCGGTGCGCCGCGGTGAACTCGACACGCTGCGCATGCCGCCCGCGCCGCTCGACATGCTGGCGCAGCAGATCGTCGCCGAGGTCGCCTGCGGCGAACGCGAGGAAGCGGCGCTGTTCGAGCTGTTCCGGCACGCCCACCCGTACCGCGAACTCACGCGCGAGGCTTTCACCGACGTCGTGCGCATGCTGGCCGAGGGCTACGCCACGCGGCGCGGGACGCGCTCGGCGTACCTGCATCGTGACGCGGTCAACGGCCGCCTGCGCGCACGCCGCGGCGCACGCCTGGTGGCATTGACCTCCGGCGGCGCGATCCCGGATGTCGCGGATTACGACGTGGTGCTGGAACCGCAATCGCTGCGGGTCGGCAGCGTCAACGAGGATTTTGCGGTCGAATCGATCACCGGCGACATCTTCCAGCTTGGCAACCAGTCGTACCGCATCCTGCGTGTCGAGCGTGGCCGCGTGCGAGTGGAAGACGCGCAGGGCGCGCCGCCGTCGATTCCGTTCTGGCTGGGCGAAGCGCCGGGGCGCAGCGATGAATTGTCGTTCGCGGTGGCAAGGCTGCACGAGGAAATTGCCGCACGACTGGAACCCCTCTCCCCTCGGGAGAGGGGCAGGGGTGAGGGTTCGAGCTCGCAGACACCTGTCGTGATTCCCGAACCCTCATCCGGCGCTTCGCGCCACCTTCTCCCGGAGGGAGAAGGGAGAGCCATCGCATGGCTCACCGACGAAGTCGGTATCGGCGACGACGCGGCGCGGCAACTGGTCGATTACCTCGCCGCCGCGCGCACCGAGCTCGGCCTGCTGCCGACCCAGGCAACGCTGGCAATGGAGCGTTTCTTCGACGAAGCCGGCGGCATGCAACTGGTGATCCACTCGCCGCTTGGCAGCCGGCTCAATCGCGCCTGGGGGCTGGCGCTGCGCAAGCGCTTCTGCCGCAGCTTCAATTTCGAGTTGCAGGCGACGGCGACGGAAGACGCCATCGTGCTCTCGCTCTCCACCAGCCACAGCTTTCCGCTGGACGAAGTTGCGCGCTACCTGCATTCCAACTCGGTGCGCGACGTGCTGACGCAGGCGTTGCTGGATGCACCGATGTTCGCGCTGCGCTTTCGCTGGAACGCCAGCGCCGCGCTGGCGCTGCCGCGTTTCGCCGGCGGCGCGAAAGTGCCGCCGCAAATCCAGCGCATGAAGTCGGAAGACCTTCTGGCCACGGTGTTCCCGGATCAGGTCGCCTGCCTCGAAAACATCGTCGGCGAGCGCCAGATCCCCGACCACCCGCTGGTCGTG
>DASSRT010000015.1:0-4239 GCA_035701705.1 Rhodanobacteraceae bacterium | reverse complement strand
CCAACATCAACAAGCAGAACTTCTGCCGGGCGGCCTTGATCCTGTGGCTGATCCTGATCGTCCTTTACATCGTGTTCTTCGCCGTGTTCGGGGCCGCGCTGTTCTCGGCCGCACACAGCATGAGTGGCGCAACGATGTAGCAGCACCACCCGGTGCGGTCCGTTCGGGCCGCACCGGCGACGTTTCAATGATGGTGATTCAATCAGGGTCGTAGTCGAGGTTGGCCGACATCCAGCGTTCGGCTTGCGCGAGTGTCCAGCCCTTGCGCGTTGCGTAATCTTCGATCTGGTCTTTCGTGAGTTTGCCGACCACGAAATACTGGCTGTCCGGGTGGCTGAAGTACCAGCCCGAGACGGCTGCCGCCGGGTACATCGAGAAACCCTCGGTCAGCTCGATGTCGGCGTTCGCCGTTGCGTCCAGCAGCCGGAACAGCGTCGCTTTTTCGGTGTGGTCGGGGCAGGCTGGGTAGCCCGGCGCCGGGCGGATGCCGCGATACTTTTCTCCAATCAGTGCTTCGTTGTCGAGGGTTTCGTCGGCCGCGTAGCCCCAGTACTTCATGCGCACTTCGCGGTGCATCCACTCGGCCAGCGCTTCGGCCATGCGGTCAGCCAAGGCCTTCAGGATGATCGCTGAATAATCGTCGTTGTCCTTGTGGAAGCGTTCGAGGTGTTCCTCGATGCCGAGCCCCGCGGTGACGGCAAAACCGCCGATCCAGTCTTGTACGTCCGTGTCCTTCGGTGCGATGTAATCGGCGAGGCACAGGTTCGGCCGTTCGACCGGTTTGTCGGCTTGCTGGCGCAGGTGGTGGAGCATGACTCTCCCTTCTCCCTTCGGGAGAGGGTGGCGCGCAGCGCCGGGTGAGGGTTCGGCCACACTGGAAGTGTTCGTGTTACCCGAACCCTCACCCCCAGCCCCTCTCCCGGAGGGAGAGGGGAGACGCAGTTCAATGTCGTCGCCCACACGCGCCGCCGGCCAGAACCCGATCACCGCCTTCGCACGCAACCACTTCTCGGTGACGATTTTCTTCAGGATTTCCTGCGCATCGTTGAAGAGCTCGGTGGCCTGCGCACCGACCACGGGATCGGAAAGGATCGCGGGGTAGTGGCCGTGCAATTCCCAGGCCTGGAAGAATGGCGTCCAGTCCGTCACCTGCAACAGCTCGCTGATCGGGATGTCGTCGATGACCGTGATGCCGGGCTTGTTGGGCGTCGGCGGCGTGTAGCTGGACCAGTCGAAACTTGCGCCATTGGCACGCGCAGCGGCCAATGACACCAGACGCTTGGCCGGGCCGCGGTGCTTGTGGCGTTCACGCACGTCGGCGTATTCGGCGCGGACCTTGGCGAGGAATCCATCCACCAATTCCTTGCTGACAAGAGTCTGCGCGACGCCGACTGCGCGCGAGGCGTCTTTCACCCACACGCAGGCCGTTTCGTAGTTCGGTTCGATCTTCAGCGCGGTGTGCGCCCGCGACGTGGTGGCGCCGCCGATCAGCAGCGGAATCCTGAAGTTCTGCCGCTGCATCTCCTTGGCGACGTGTGCCATTTCTTCGAGCGATGGCGTGATCAGGCCCGAGACGCCGATCATGTCGGCGTGTTCGGCGATCGCGGTGTCGAGGATTTTCTGCGCCGGCACCATCACGCCGAGGTCGATCACCTCGAAGTTGTTGCAACCCAGCACCACGCCCACGATGTTCTTGCCGATGTCGTGGACGTCCCCCTTGACGGTGGCCATCACGATCTTGCCATTGGACTTGCTGGTGCTGCCGCTGCGCTTCTTTTCCTCTTCCATGAACGGCAGCAGGTAGGCGACGGCCTTTTTCATCACGCGCGCGGACTTCACCACTTGCGGCAGGAACATCTTGCCGGCGCCGAACAGGTCGCCGACCACGTTCATGCCGTCCATCAGCGGGCCTTCGATCACGTCCAGCGTGCGCGTGACGGTCGTGCGGATTTCTTCGGTGTCCTCGACCACGTACTGGTCGATGCCGTGCACCAAGGCATACTCCAATCGCTTTGCAACCGGGAACTCACGCCACGCCAACGCTTCCCGGGTCCCGAGTCCCGAGTCCCGAGTCCCGCTTTTGTGCTTTTGCGCAATTTCCATCAAGCGTTCGGTCGCATCCGCACGCCGGTTCAGCACCACATCCTCGACGCGCTCGCGCAATTCCGGGTCGAGATCGTCGTAGATCGCGAGCTGGCCGGCGTTGACGATGCCCATGTCCATGCCGGCCTTGATGGCGTGGTACAGGAACACGCAGTGGATCGCTTCGCGCACGGTGTTGTTGCCGCGGAACGAGAACGACACGTTCGATACACCACCGGACAGGTGCGAAGCCGGGAAGCGCTGTTTCAGCAGCTTCGCGGCCTCGATGAAGTTCACCGCGTTGTCGGCGTGCTCCTCGATGCCGGTGGCGATGGGGAAAATGTTGGAGTCGAAGATGATGTCCTCGGGCGGAAAGCCGACTTCTTCGGTCAGCAGCCTGTACGAGCGTTCGCAGATTTCGAGTCGCCGCACGACCGTGTCGGCCTGGCCCTGTTCGTCGAAGGCCATCACCACCGTGGCCGCGCCGTAGCGCAGGATCTTGCGGGCGTGATCGAGGAATTCCGCTTCGCCTTCCTTCAGCGAAATGGAATTGACCACGCCCTTGCCCTGCAGGCATTTCAGGCCCGCCTCGATCACGCTCCACTTCGAGGAGTCGACCATCACCGGGATCCTGGCGATGTCGGGTTCGGCCGCGATCAGGCGCAGGAATTTCACCATCGCGGCCTCGGAATCGATCAGGCCCTCGTCCATGTTGACGTCGAGGATCTGCGCGCCGTTCTCGACCTGCTGGCGCGCGACTTCCACCGCTTCGTCGTAACGGTCTTCCTTGATCAGCTTCTTGAACTTGGCGGAACCGGTGACGTTGGTGCGCTCGCCGATGTTGATGAACAACGAGTCGGGGGTGATGACCAGCGGTTCAAGGCCGGACAGGCGGGTGTAGCGATTCATGGTGCTGTACTTCCTTGGTTACATCTGCAGGGGCGGCAAGCGGCGGCGCGGCACTGCCTTGCGTGCATCCGCAGGAGCGGCGGAAGCGACGTGGCACGGGACAAGCATCCGATTCACGCGGCCGCGGCTTCGAGCGTTGGCAGCTTGCGCGGTGCCACGTCTCGCACGGCTGCCGCGATCGCGGCGATATGCTCCGGCGTGGTGCCGCAGCAACCGCCGACGATGTTGAGCAAGCCGGCACGGGCAAACTCGCCGAGTGTCGCGGCCATTTCTTCCGGCGTTTCGTCGTAACCGCCGAACGCATTCGGCAGGCCGGCGTTGGGGTGCGTGCTGATGCAACAATCGGCGACGCGCGACAGCGCTTCGATGTGTTCGCGCAAGTCCCTGGCGCCCAGCGCGCAGTTCAGGCCCACCGAAAGTGGCTGGGCATGCGCGACCGAATACCAGAAAGCCTCCGCCGTTTGTCCGGAAAGCGTGCGTCCCGAGCGGTCGGTGATGGTGCCCGAGATCATGATGGGCAAGCGGCCGCCGAGCTCGTCGAAGGCGCGGGCGATGCCGGACAGCGCGGCCTTCGCGTTCAGCGTATCGAAGATGGTTTCCACCATCACGATGTCGGCGCCGCCTTCGACGAGGCCATGCGTAGCGTCGGCGTACGCCGCTTCCAGTTCATCGAAATCGACGTTGCGGAATCCCGGGTTGTTGACGTCCGGCGAGAGTGACGCGGTGCGGCTGGTCGGACCCAGCACCCCGATGGCGAAGCGCGGTTGCCCGGGTGTTGCGCGTTCGGCTTCGTCGCACGCGCTGCGCGCGAGTTTCGCGCCCTCGCGGTTCAATTCGCGCACCAGGTGTTGCAACGCGTAGTCTGTCTGGCTGATCGAGGTTGCGTTGAAGGTGTTGGTCTCGACCAGATCCGCGCCGGCGTCGAGGTAGGCGCGATGCACGTCACGGATGATCTCGGGGTGGGTGAGCGAGAGCAGGTCGTTGTCGCCCTTCAGGTCGTGTTGGCAACCATGGCTGTCCGCGTGCTCGCCGGCATGCGTGTGCGGGTGGCGACCGTCACAGCCTTGCGCGAAACGCTCGCCGCGATAGCCGGCTTCATCCAGATGGTGGGCCTGCAGCATCGTGCCCATGGCGCCGTCGAGGATCATGATGCGTTGGGCCAGCGCGGCGTGCAGCTTCTCGACGCGCTCGGGGTGAAGCCACGGAATTTGATTGTTCATGTGCTGACTCCAAGAAGAGCATCAGTCC
>DASSRT010000014.1:0-2801 GCA_035701705.1 Rhodanobacteraceae bacterium | reverse complement strand
GCTCGAAATCCAAGAGGGAGTCTCCATGAACAAATCTGAATTGATCAACTCAATTGCCGACCACGCTGACCTGTCCAAGGCCGATGCGGGACGTGCGCTGGATGCCGTGACGGACCAGATCAAGCGGGCGCTGAAGAAGGGCGACGACGTGTCGCTGGTCGGCTTCGGTACCTTCGTCGTGCGCAAGCGCGCCGCGCGTACCGGTCGCAATCCGCGCACCGGCGCCACGATCAAGATCAAGGCCTCCAAGGTTCCGGCGTTCAAGGCCGGCAAGGCCCTGAAGGACGCGTTGAACTGAGTGGGTTGGCGTGGCCGGTTCTCGCCGGGTACGCCATGTTGATTCCAGCGGCCGGCGCCATTCGCGTCGGCCGCTGCGTTTCGGGAAATACATTTTCCGGGGCTAAAGCCGGAGCTTTATCCCTCTCCCTCTGGGAGAGGGTGCCCCGCAGGGGCGGGTGAGGGTCCGAACACGCGCAAGGTCGAACGTCGCGTGGGCAACGAACCCTCACCCCGTACCCTCTCCCGGAGGGAGAGGGGGAGTGATAATCGCGCTGCGCGCGATGCGGTATTGAATGGAGCAGGGCGCTTAGCTCAGCGGTAGAGCGTCTCCTTTACACGGAGAGGGTCGGGGGTTCGAAACCCTCAGCGCCCACCATTCCCGCATTGGCGGTGACTGTCATGGTTCCCGTACAATACCCGGCTTCCTTTGTTCGAAGCCCCGGCGGTATCCATGCTGCAGACCATCCGCAACCTGTTCAAGAACTGGATCGTCATCACCATCTTCGGCATCGTGGTGGCCATCGCGTTCCTGTTCTTCGGCGTCGAAGGCTATTTCAGCCAGAGCAACGAGACCTGGGTCGCCAAGGTCGGCGGGCATGAAGTGTCGCAGCAGGATTTCACCAATGCGATGAACAACGCGCGCGAGCGCCAGTTGAGCGACCCCAACAACAAGATGGAGGCCGCCGACTTCCAGAAGCCTGCGTTCAAGCAGGGGGTTCTGAAACAGCTGGTGAACCACCAGTTGTTGCTGAACGCCAATGACGCGCTTGGCATCAAGGTCCCGGATGCCGCGGTGCGCGAGCAGATCGCTGCCAATCCGGCGTTCCAGGTCGACGGCAAGTTCGATCCGACCGTTTACATCTCGGCCCTGGCGCAGCGCGCCATTTCCGCGCAGCAGTACCAGGACGATGTCCGTTCCAGCCTCGCCGGACAGGAACTGCCGAGTGCCATCATCGGTACCGCTTTCGCCACCAAGGCCGAGGCCGAAGAATTCCTGCGCCTGCAACTGCAGCAGCGCGATTTCAGTTATGTCGACCTCGCGCCGCCCGCGCCGAATGCGCAGGAAAGCCAGGTCAGCGATGCCGAGATTGCCGCCTACTACAAGCAGCACCCGAAGGACTTCATGAGTCCCGAGCAGGTTTCGGTGCACTACATCGAGCTCGACGCGGCCACCATGAAGGTCACGCCCGACCTCAGCGACAAGGCGTTGCAAGCGCGCTACGAAAAGGAAAAGGCGACATTCGTCAGCCCGCCGCAGTGGAACGTCGCGCACATCATGATCAAGCTGCCGGCCAAGGCGACTGCGGCGCAGAAACAGGCCGCGCTCAAGCAGGCCCAGCACGTCGACGAGCTGGCGAAGGCGCCGGGCGCGGATTTCGCGGCGCTGGCCAAGCAGTACTCGGACGACCTCGGTTCGAAAAACCAGGGCGGCGAACTTGGCTGGTTGCAGAAGGGCGATGCCGGTCCCGAGTTCCAGGCAGCGCTCGACAAGATGACCAAGGGCGAGATCTCCGCGCCGGTGCTGACCGCCGACGGCTACCACATCATCGACTTGCTCGATGTGCGCCCCGGGCATTCCGAAACGTTCGCACAGGTGCGCGACCAACTGGCGGCCGAAGCTTCCAAGGATGCGCGCTCGGACCAGTATCGGGAAGTCAGCAACAACCTCACCGACATGATCTATGACGATCCGACCTCGCTCGCGCCGGCGGCGAAGAAGCTCGGCCTGACCGTCCAGACCACGCCGTTGTTCGGCCGCGACGGCGCCAAGGAAGGTCTGGCAGCGAATCCGGACGTCGTGAAGGCGGCGTTCTCGGATACGGTGCTGACGCAGGACAACACCTCTGATCCGATCAATCTTGGCAAGGATCACATTGTCGTCATCCACGTTGCCAAGCACGTTGCCGCGGCGCCCAAGCCGCTGGCGGAGGTCAGCGACCAGATCAAACAGGCCATCATCGCCGAGCGCGTCGACGCTCGCGCCAAGACCCTCGCCGATGCGGCGTACGCGAAGTTGCAGTCCGGCACCAAGCTCGATGCGCTGGCGACGGCTGCCGGGCAGGCGGTGCAGCAGAAGACCGGCGTGATGCGCAACGACACCACCATCGACCAGGAACTGCTGCAGGCCGTGTTCAAGCTTCAGCATCCGGCCAAGGATGCAGCGACCCGCGCGCTGGTGCCGCTCGCCAATGGGCATTTCGCGCTGGTGGTACTGAGCGCCGTCAAGCCGGGCGATCCGTCCAAGGTGCCGGCCGAAGCGCAGACCTTCCTGCGCGAGCAGATGGCGCGCGCCTTCGGCATGCTCGACGTCATTGATTACGTCGACGTGCTGCGCAAGAACACCAAGGTCGAGACCGCGCCGCAGCGCTTGTAAGCCGGTCCGGATTGGCGTTGGCTGCATGACCCGCCGCTGCTTCGCCGCGGCGGGCGTCCAACGGCTTGTAGAAACGTGCCCTTCCCGCACGCTTCAGCGCGTCGGCTCCGGTGGCTCCACCCGCAGTGGCAGCTCGCCATCGGCGAGC
>DASSRT010000013.1:0-3769 GCA_035701705.1 Rhodanobacteraceae bacterium | reverse complement strand
CTCACCGATATCGGCAACCTGGCGCACGAGGACGTGCCCGCGCGGATGATGCTGGTGCGCGACGTTTCCGAGCTGCATGCGGCGCGTGCGGCGCTCGAATCCAGCCACACCCGTTACGAGGACCTGGTGGAAGCGGGCCTCACCATGGTCTGGGTGCACGACCTCGATGGGCGGTTGTTGCGTGTGAACGGCGTGCTCGCCGATGCACTCGGCTACGAACGCGAAGGCATGCTGGGGCGGGGGCTGGCCGATTTCGTCCCCGAAGATTCCCGCGAGACCTGGAACGACTACATGGAACGCGTGCGCAGCCTGCGCCGCGACGCGGGCATCCTGCACGTGGCTTCGCGCAACGGCGAGCGCCGCGTCTGGCAATACCACTTCGTGTGCTACCCGGATGCCGAGCCGACGCCGTACGTGCTGGGTACCGCGCAGGACGTCACCCTGCGGCACCGCTACGAATTGCGGATGCGCGACCAGAACAAGCGCGACCCGCTGACCGGTTGCCGCACGCGTCGCTACCTCGATGCTTTCGCGTGGCAGGCCGAGCCCGGCCAGACGTGGGGTTGCATCGTGGTCGACGTCGACTATTTCCGGCAGATCAACGCCAGCGAAGGCCGCGAGCGTGGCGACGAGTTGCTGAAGGACATGGCCAGCATGCTGACGCTGTCGGCCGGCTCGGGTGACGCGGTGGTGCGTCTCGGTGGTGACGAGTTCGCGATCATCATCGCCAACGCGACCGCCGATGGTGTGCAGGAGCTCGGCGAGCGCCTCGCCATCGCCGCACGCGATGGCATGCCGGTGGCCTTCTCGCTGGGGTGGGCGGTGCGCGAAGCCGGGGAGCCGCTGGAATCAACGCTGCGGCGCGCCGACAAGATCCTGCTGCTGTCGCGGACGCACGAACGCACTTGATGACGCTATCCGCAGATCCCCAACCGTACCGCTTATTGCGCCGCAGCATGGCGCCACTTAGCATTCCCGCTTTGCCCTGCCTTCGCGTGGGCACCTTCGGGCGTGACGAATGATGCGTAGCCATTATTGCGGTTTGATCGGGCAGGCCGAGGTTGGCCAGCGGGTGACGCTGTGCGGTTGGGCGGACGCGCGCCGCGATCACGGCGGCGTGGTGTTCATCGACCTGCGCGACCACGAAGGCATCGTCCAGGTCGTCGCTGATCCGGAGCGCGCGGAGTTGTTCGCGATCGCGTCCGGAACCGGCTACGAGGATTGCCTGCGCGTCACCGGCAGCGTGCGCGTGCGCTCCAACATCAACGAGAAGATTCCGACCGGCCGCTTCGAAGTCGTCGCCGAATCCATCGAGTTGTTGAACGCTGCGCGCGACCTGCCGTTCGCGCTGCACGAGAACCCCAACGAGGAAATGCGGCTGAAGTACCGCTACCTCGACCTGCGGCGGCCCGAGATGCAGCGCCTGATCCGCACCCGCATCAAGCTGGTGCAGGCGCTGCGCCGCTGGCTGGATGCGCGCGGCTTCCAGGACATCGAGACGCCGATCCTCGCCAACGCCACGCCGGAAGGCGCGCGGGACTACCTGGTGCCGAGCCGCGTGCACCCCGGCCAGTTCTATGCGTTGCCGCAATCGCCGCAGCAGTTCAAGCAGATCCTCATGATCGCGGGCTTCGATCGCTACTACCAGATCGCGCGCTGCTTCCGTGATGAAGACCTGCGCGCCGACCGCCAGCCGGAATTCACCCAGCTCGACATGGAGTTCGCCTTCGTCGAGGAAGCGGACGTGCAGGATTGCGTCGAGGCCTTGATCCGCGACGTGTTCCGCGAAGTCGGCGGCATCGAACTGGCCGATCCGTTCCCGCGCCTCACCTGGTTCGAGGCCATGACGCGCTTTGGTTCCGACAAGCCGGACCTGCGCTTCGAGCTCGAATTGGTGGATGTCGGCGATGCCTTGAAGCAGGTTGAATTCAAGGTGTTCGCCGGGCCGGCCAACGATCCCGATGGACGGGTGGCCGCGCTGCGCGTGCCGGGCGGGCATGACCTGTCGCGCAAGCAGCTCGACGATCTCGCCGCCTACGCTGGCAAGTTCGGCGCCAAGGGCCTGGCGTGGCTGAAGGTGGAAGATGCGTCGAAAGGGCTCGCCGGCGTCAGTTCGCCGGTTGCGAAATTCCTCGACGAAACCGCGCTGGCCGCGATCCTCGCCCGGACCGGTGCACAGGACGGCGACGCCTTGTTGTTCGGCGCCGGCCAGTGGAAGACCGTCAGCGAGTTCATGGGTGCGCTGCGCTTGAAGGTCGCGCGTGATCGCGGCCTCGTCACCGCCAGCTGGAAACCGTTGTGGGTCACCGATTTCCCGATGTTCGAGTACGACGAGACCGAGCAACGCTACTACGCCTTGCACCACCCGTTCACCGCGCCCAAGGTGGACGACGCCGGCACGCTCAAGGCTGATCCCGCGCACGCGGTCAGCCGCGGCTACGACATGGTGTTGAACGGCTACGAGGTCGGCGGCGGTTCCATCCGTATCCATCGCCCCGACATGCAAAGCGCGGTGTTCGGCCTGCTCGGCATCGGCGCGGACGAAGCCCGCGCCAAATTCGGCTTCCTGCTCGATGCGCTCAAGCGCGGCGCGCCGCCGCATGGCGGCATTGCCTTCGGCGTTGACCGGCTGGCGATGCTGCTGGGCGGCACCGACGCCATCCGCGACGTGATTGCCTTCCCCAAGACCACCAGTGCGCAGGATCTCATGACCGATGCGCCCAGCCCGATTGACGCCAAACAGTTGACCGAGCTGCATGTGCAGGTGATGGACAGCGAGCCGGGCACGGCGGGCCGATAAGCGGGATCCGTGAGCGCGGAGCCGCGGGTCGGTCATGGTGGTCGCTTATCGATGGTCACGCGCTTGACCGATGATCAAGCGCAGACCAACATCGGTGCCATGATGATCGCGAGGCCGTCAATGCAGCTGGCAGCAGGTTCAGCATCCTCTCGACGTTTTCAGCTCGTCAGTGCTGACAAGGCCGATGGGGTGACCTACACGCCAGCGGCATTGGCAAGATTCGTTGCGAAGCAGATTGTCGAAAACGCCGACCTTGCAGGTCGCGCTTCCTTGTCCATCCTGGATCCCGCGATCGGCGATGGTGCCTTGGTGCTGGCTTTGCTGGAAGCGCTCCGCGGCAGGACCGACGCATCCATCTCCATTCGCGGGTTCGATACCGATGCCTGCGCAGTCAAGGCAGCGGCCGAGCGCATCATCGCGGCATGCCCGGCTGCACAGCTTGACCTGACGCGGGCGAGTTTTCCTGATTTTGCCCTGGAGCATGGTGGCTTGGCAGCGCCATCCCTGTTCGGGTCTGCGCGGACCGCGACATTCGATCTGATCATTGCGAATCCCCCTTATGTTCGCACCCAGGTCATGGGGTCGGATCGCGCGCGACAACTCGCCGGGACGTTTGGCCTCGAAGGACGCGTGGACTTGTATCACGCGTTTTTGCTGGGCATGGCACGGATGCTCGCGCCCCATGGCAGCGCGGGCATCATCGTCTCCAATCGTTTCATGACGACCAGGGGCGGCGCGGGCTTGCGGGCCGCGTTGCGAGAGCACTTCAGCCTTCGCCATGTGTGGGATCTGGGTGACACCCGGCTTTTCGATGCAGCGGTTCTCCCAGCGGTGATCGCTGCACGCGGACGTGCGGCAGGTCAATCCGATTCGACGCGCTTCACTTCGATTTACGAAGTAAAGGAGCCCGGCACGGCGCATGCCCCCGGCCCACTCGCGGCTCTGGAGCGTGAGGGGATTGTCGAAGTC
>DASSRT010000012.1:0-7966 GCA_035701705.1 Rhodanobacteraceae bacterium | reverse complement strand
ACCCTGCAGCAACGCGAACGCGAACGCCACCCATGCGATCGCCCACTGCACCAGCTTGCGTTGTTTCAGCCGCCGCCAGAACTCGCCCACCCGTGGCCCCCTTCATTGAATCTGCCAATTCAGCCGCCGCCAGAACTCGCCCACCCGTGGCCCCCTTCATTGAATCTGCCAATGATGCCGCAAAATGGCGCCCGCAGCAGGTCGCGGGCGTGGCCCGCTCCTGCGGGAGGAACCAAAGCGATTGCAGAAACTCGCCCTGCGCGCGACAGGCACATTGGCACGGCCCTCGGCTCGCTGCATCACTTGGCCGCGCCCGCCGCATTCGCTAACCTTGACGGTTTGACGCTTCGCAAGGACCGATCTTGGCCGACGCCCGCCAATACTTCGCCCTGCCTTCACCGTTCGCGATGAAGCGCGGCGGTGCCCTGCAAGGCGCGCAGCTTGCCTACGAGACCTGGGGCGAGTTGAACGCCGCGCGCGACAACGCGGTGCTGATCCTCACCGGGCTGTCGCCGAGCGCGCACGCCGCGCGCAACGCAAGCGACGACTCGCCCGGCTGGTGGGAAGACATCATCGGCCCCGGCAAAGCCATCGACACCCGCCGCTGGTACGTCGTGTGCCCGAACTCGCTGGGCAGCTGCAAGGGATCCACCGGCCCGGCATCGATCAACCCCGCCACCGGTGAAACGTACCGCCTCGATTTTCCCGACCTGTCGCTTGAGGACCTCGGCAACGCGGCCTTCGAACTCACGCGCGGACTCGGCATCGAACGACTCGCCGCACTGGTCGGTTGCTCGATGGGCGGGATGGCGGCCCTGGGCGGCATGCTGCACCATCCGGGCGGCACGCGCGCGCACGTGTGCGTGTGCAGCGCGCCGCGCGCGCAACCGTTTGCCATCGCGATCCGCTCGCTGCAGCGCGAAGCGATCCGGCTGGACCCGAACTGGAACGAAGGTCGCTACGACATCGACGCCGACCAGGGCGGTCACTACCCGGAAACGGGCATGAACATCGCCCGCAAGCTCGGCGTCATCACCTATCGCTCGGCGCTGGAATGGAGCGGCCGCTTCGGGCGCATCCGGCTCGACCCGGAAGACCGCGAAGACGACCCGTTCGGCGCCGAGTTCCAGATCGAATCCTATCTCAACGCCCATGCGCGGCGCTTCACGCGCTCGTTCGATCCGAACTGCTACCTGTACCTGTCGCGCGCGTCCGACTGGTTCGACCTCGCCGAATACGGCGGCGCGCCGGACCAGGCCACCGCGGTGCGCAACGCGCTGGCACGCATGCGGCTGGAGCGCGCACTGGTGATCGGCGTCGAGACCGACATCCTGTTCCCGCTCTCGCAGCAGCAACAGCTCGCCGACGACCTCGCGGCCACCGGCACCGACACCACGTTCGTGGGCCTCGACTCACCGCAAGGCCACGACGCCTTCCTCGTCGACACCGGCCGCTTCGGCGCCGCCATCGGCGCGTTCATGGCCACGCTGTGACGCGATCCGCGGATTCACGGCGGCGTCGCGATCGCCGCCGCAGTGCGATCGCACGCCACATGGCACGACGTTATATGCTTATGCCATGAGCATCGAATTCACCGGGCGCGAGCGCCTGATCCACGAACTTGACGCGGCCGTCCGCCGCGACGACCCCGCCAGTGCCATGCGGGCGATGCGCGCGACCCTGTGCGACGCGATCCACACCGGCGACGTACGCATGCCCGACTGCGTGTTCGACGGCTGCGCCGACCACTACGCGCGCCGCGAGTTGTATCGCAGCCCCGATCTTGGCTACTGCGTCGTCGCGATGACCTGGAGCCCCGGCCAGGGCACGCCGATCCACGACCATTCCGGGATGTGGTGCGTCGAAGGCGTGTGGCGCGGCGCGCTGGAAGTGGTGCAATACGAACTGCTGGAACACGACGACACGCGCTACCGTTTCCGGCCCGCCGGCACCATGCAGGCCAGCGCCGGATCGGCCGGCAGCCTGATTCCGCCGCACGAACACCACAGCATCCGCAACGCCAGCGACACCGACATCGCGGTCAGCGTGCACGTCTACCAGGGCTGCATGTCGAGCTGCAACGTGTTCGAGCCCGAGCACGGCGACTGGTACCTGCGGCAGGCGCGGGTGCTCAATCTCGACGAACCGGCGGTGCTCTCCCACTAGCCTCGAACCGCGAATTCCCGCATACTTGCGGGCTGGCCGAAGTGGCGGAATCGGTAGACGCAGCGGACTCAAAATCCGCCGCCCTTAAAAGCGTGTGGGTTCGAGTCCCACCTTCGGCACCAGTCATCCGGAATTTGCCGCGAACCCGGTTCTCGCGGCGCGCCGAACATCGCGTCCCGGCATCCGAACTACAGATCCCGCGCCACCCGGAACCCCACCCGCCCGCTGCGGGTATCGGCAACCGCCCCCTGCCGGAACGCGGAACGGTCCTGGTCGGGTGCGCTGCCCCACGAGCCGCCGCGCAGCACGCGCTCGCTGCAGCCCGGATTGACCCAGGCGCTTCCGTCCGCCGGCGCGCGGTTGTAGTTGTCATGCCAGCAGTCGGCCACCCATTCCGAAACGTTGCCGCTCATGTCGTACAGGCCGAACGGGTTGGGCTTGAAGCTCATCACCGGCGCCGGGCCCCAATAGCCGTCGCTGTAGTTCTTGAAGGCATTGGCCCAGCTGCGATGCGCCGGTGAACGGTCGCCGGAGCCGGTCAGGTTTTCCACCACCGACTTCGGCGTGCCGTTCCCCCACCAATACGAGGTGGTGCTGCCGGCGCGCTCGGCGTATTCGTACTCGGCCTCGGTCGGCAGGCGATAGCGCTGGCCGGTGCGCTTGGACAACCACTCCGCGTAGGCGCGGGCGTCGTTCCACGAGACGTTGACCACCGGGTCATCATCGCGGGCGCGTTTGCCGGCGTAGTTGTCGCGCCAATCAACGTGTTCGCGCGCCTGCATGCGGCCGTTCGATTCGTCGTACACCGACGCGCCACCGAGGCGATCGGCATCCGGAACGTAGCCGGATGCCTGCACGAAATCGCGGAACTCGGCGACCGTGACTTCGCTGCGCGCCAGCGCGAAGCCCTTGGCGATCGTCACCAGGTGCTGCGGCTGCTCGGCGCCCGTCTGCACCCGCGCACGCGATGCCGAGCCCATCTGGAAACTTCCGTGCGGGATCACCACCATCGAAGGCGCGTTGCCGACGATGTCGAGGAAGTGGTCGCTGATCACCTGGCCCGGGTGGAAATTGGCGTACTCGCGCGCGTTCTGCACCTTGTCGAGGAATGGTGTCGTCGCTGCCCCCAACTTGCCGGCCTGTTCCGCGAGGCTCTGCGCGAGTCCAAGGTTGCCGGCATCGAAGGCGGACTCGGCCTGCGTCATCAAATTGTCCGCGCGTCCGCTGCGCATCGCCGCGATGCGTGCGCGCGCATCGGCGAGCTCGGCGGACGATGGCAGGATGGCCGCGGCATCGGCGAGCGCGGCGGCGGTCCTGGCGTCATCGTTCCGGGCTGCGGCCGTCAAGGCCCGATCGAGCGCCGCACGCTGCACGCGCACCAGGCCCTGGCGCGCCACCACGTTTTCCGGATCCAGCCCCAACACCTCGCGGTATACCGCCAGCGCGGTGCCTTGTCCCGGTCCTTCCAGCTTGCCCTGCTGCAGCAGCGTGGACGCCTGTTCCAGCAGCGGCTGCACCTTCGCGGCAACATCGATGCGCGCCGCCAGCGCCGCCAGGTCGTCCTGCTGGCCGGGCAGTTGCTTCAACGCCGCGAGATCGGCCCGCGCGCCGTCGGCATCGTTGGTTGCGAGCGATCGCTGTGCTTCGGCCAGCAGTCGCGCGCGCAGGCGCGACACTGCCGAGCGCACGCGCTTGTCATCCGGCGCAACTTGCGCGGCTTCGACCACCAGCGCCAGCGCGCTGCCCTTGCCGGGCCCGGTAAGATTGCCCGCTCGCGCTGCCGCACCGGCCTGTCCCAGCAAATCGGCAATCTTGCCTTTGCCTCCATGCTCGGCAAACGAGATTTGGCGCGCGCGCTCGGAGATCACCGCAGCAGGCGCCAGCGAAATGGGCGGGCCGGCTTGCAGTTCGGACTCCGCCGACGTCAGCCGGCGCGGCGCATGGGTGCCGTCCACTGACCCACTACTGACCGCTGCCGGGTGCGACCGCAGCAACGCGGGCTCGACCTTCAACGCCTCGGGAAAGAATCGGTAAACCAGCGCGAACACCAGCAGCAGCACGCCGATGGCGCCGCCGATGGCATGTTGTCGGGTCAGGGCTTGCGGGTTCGGCATGCTGCAGCGGCGCTGGGCTGTTATCGTGTGCGGTTCACGATAGCAAACCGACGCGTAATGGAACACCAACCGATGGGCGCAATCCACCCGTGACTGCCAACTGGATCGACCACCCGGGCGCAATCACTGCCCCCACCGGCGCGGGCGTCATCGGACTCGACACCGAGTTCATGCGCCGCAACACCTACTACCCGAAGCTGGCGCTGGTGCAGGCGGCGCAGGACGGCGAGCGCTGGCTGATCGACCCGCTGGCCTACGCGGCGGGTGCCGACCTGCTGGTACTCGTCGCCGGGCGGACCTGCGTGATGCACAGCGCCAGCGAAGACCTCGAAGCCCTGGCGCCGCTGCTCGGCGACTTGCCCCTGAATTTGTTCGACACCCAGATCGCCGCGGCCCTGTGCGGAAAGGGTGCGGGCTTGAGCTACCAGAAGCTGGTGGCGGCGATGCTCGGCATCGACATACCGAAAGACGAAACGCGTTCCGACTGGCTGCAACGCCCGCTCACCGCCAGCCAGCTCGACTACGCGGAGCAGGATGTGGCACATCTCGCCGAACTGCACGCCGGCTTGACGGAATCCCTGCAAGCCCTCGGCCGGCTTGCATGGCACGCCGAGGATTGCGCGCGCATGGTGCAACGCGCGCAGCGCAATCGCAGCCAGTCCGACCCGCAGCCACAGCGCGGCTTTCCCGGCGCCGCCGAATGGCCAGCCCAAGCGCAGGCGCGCCTGCGCCGCGTCCTCCTGTGGCGCGAGACCACCGCGCGCGCGCTCGACAAGCCCAAGCCCTGGATCATCGACGACGCACACGCCCTGGCCTTGGCGCAACGGTCGCCATCGACGCCCGCGGAATTGTTCGATCGCGTGAAAGGCCAGCGCGCGCTGCGCGGCCCGCAACGCGCAGAACTGCTGGAGTTGCTGTGCGCAAAGGCCGACGTGGAAGAACTGGCGGGCCTCGCACCGATCCCGGCCTCACCCAAGGGCGCGGCGAAGAGCGCGGTCGATGCCATGCGGCAGGTCGTGCAGGACACCGCCGGGAAGCTCGATCTGCCCGCCGGCTTGTTGGCCCCGCGCCGGCTGGTCGAGGAATTCGCGGTGACCAAAGCGTGGCCGGAGGGTCTGGAGGGCTGGCGTGCCGGGTTGTTGCAGGCCGAACTGACCGCGCTGCTGCCGGACTGAACGTCCAGCTGCCGCACCGCGCCCTGGCCTTGGGGGCGCTTGGCGTGTCCGCAGAATCCCGCTAAGATACGCGGCTCGCTGGCAGGTCTTCGCCGCGACCGGGGTGCCGCCACCAGGGCGATGCTTCCGCCAAATCAATGTGGGGCTGTAGCTCAGCTGGGAGAGCGCTGCGTTCGCAATGCAGAGGTCAGGAGTTCGATCCTCCTCAGCTCCACCATTCCATCGTCACTTTACCTGACGAAATCGAAACCGCGCCGAGGCGCGGTTTTTTGTTTTGAGCCAGCAACACTGCGACACACATGCGCACTGCCCCGCTTCACGCGGAAGCGAGGCAATGCGTGTTGGCCCTTCAAACAGACAGCAAATCCCGCGGCGTCTTATTCGCCGGTCTGGATATCGATCTTGCGCGGCGTGGTTTCCGGCCGCTTCGGGATCGAGATTTCCAGCACGCCGTGCTTGCCGGTGGCGGTGATGCCATCCGGATTGGCGCTGTCCGGCAAGGCGAAGCGCCGATGGAACACGCCGTGCGCGCGCTCGACGCGGGTGTACGCGTTGCCTTCCGTCGTGGACTCGGTCTTGCGCTCACCCTTGATCGACAGCACACCCTTGTCCATGTTGATCTCGATGTCCTTCGGATCGACGCCGGGGATGTCGGCGGCAATCACGAAGCGCTTGTCTTCCTCGCGGATGTCGACGCGTGGCGCCCACTGGCTGGTCACCACATCGGACTGGTCGCCGTCTTCGACGTCGAACAGACGGCTGATGGCACGCGAAAAATCGCGCGGGAACTGGCCGGCATTCGGCCATGCATTGGAACGGTGGATATACATGCTGCACTCCTCAAGATGATTGGCCGCGATCGGCCATTGACCACGAGGTATGGGCAGCGCACGGGGTTTCAAGTCGTGCCGGCACTTGCCGCGGTACGATGGCCGGGTTCAACCCAACGGAAGCGCACATGACCATCCAGATCGGCGACCGAATTCCGGCTGCAACCTTCAGTGTGCTGCGCGACAGCGTGCAACAGCTCAGCAGCGACGAGGTGTTCAAGGGCAAGCGGGTGGTGCTGTTCGCGGTGCCCGGCGCGTTTACGCCCACCTGCTCGGAACGCCACCTGCCGGGTTTCATCGAACATTACGAAGCATTCCGCAAGCGCGGCATCGACGTCGCCTGCATGGCCGTCAACGATGCCTTCGTGATGCAAGCCTGGGCGCATCATCGCCACGTCCCCGACGGCATGCTGATGCTCGCCGACGGCAACGGCGAATTCGCCAAGTCACTCGGGCTGGAGATGGACTCCAGCAAATACGGCATGGGCATGCGTTCGAAACGCTTCGCGCTGTACGCCGACGATGGCGTGGTGAAGGTGCTGCACGTCGAAGCACCGGGCGAGTTCCGGGTGTCCAGCGCAGAGGCGATGCTGGCAGCGATTGGCTGAAACCCCGCGACGGTCCGGTTCGTTCCGGACGAACCCGTCGCTGCGCCACTCCCGTCTTGCGCGCTTGCTCCCGGACTCCGTCGCTGCGCGGCTGCATCCGGGCTACAAGTTCGTCGTCACTCAGCGGTCGCGTTGTCAGATTCGCCGGCACCGTTCTCTACCGCGCCCTCATCCTCGTTCTCGATCTTCACCACGCCGACGAGCTTTTCGTCATCGGGCAGGCGGATCAGGGTGACGCCCTGGGTGTTGCGGCCCACCTGCGAGATCTCCGCGACGCGGGTACGTACCAACGTGCCCTGGTTGGAGATGAGCATCAGGTCGTGACCGGCATCGGTGGCGACCGCCGCGACCAGGGCACCATTGCGCTCCGAGCATTTGATGGCGACCACGCCTTGCGAACCACGACCCTTGCAGGGAAATTCGCCGAGCGGGGTGCGCTTGCCGTAGCCACGCTCGGTGGCAGTCAGCACGTCACAGCCCGCGGCTTCGGTGCGCTCGTCGGCGACGATCATCGACACCACCTGCGCCTCGTCGGTCAGGCGCATCCCGCGCACGCCGTGTGCGGTGCGGCCCATCGGGCGCACGTCGCCACCGGCAAAACGCGCGGCCTTGCCGTTCGACGCAAACAGCAGGATGTCGCACTTGCCGTCGGTGAGTTCTGCCTCGACCAGGCCGTCGTCATCATCCAGCCCGATCGCCTGCTTGCCGCGCTGCAGCTTGAACTCGAACTCCTTGAGCGGTGTCTTCTTGACGGTGCCGCGGCGGGTGGCGAAGAACACGAAACGATCATCGGTGTACTCGCGCACCGGCAACACCGCCTGCACCTTTTCGCCCTCTTCCAGCGGCAGCAGGTTGACGATCGGCTTGCCGCGCGAGCCGGGACAGGCCTCGGGAATGCGGTACACATCGAGCCAATACACCCGACCGTTGCTGGTGAAGGTGAGCAGGGTGTCGTGCGTGTTGACCACCCACAACTGTTCGACGACGTCTTCGTCCTTGAGGGCGGAAGCCGAACGCCCCCGGCCGCCGCGCCGTTGCGCCCGATACGTACTGGCTGGCTGGCGCTTGATGTA
>DASSRT010000011.1:0-12975 GCA_035701705.1 Rhodanobacteraceae bacterium | reverse complement strand
CTGGCGCTGGCGCGCGAGGATCTGGAACTGCTGCGCATGGACCACCCACTGGCCGCGGGCGCCGTCGACCTGCTGCTCGCGGGCGAGCACGGCAATGCGGTATTCCTGGTCGATCCGGCGCTCCCGGCACGCAGCGTATTGCTGGAAGCGCTGTACGTCGCCGAGTGCGTCGCCGACTTGCGCCTCGATACGCCGCGGTTCCTGCCACCGACGCCGATCGTGGCGTGCGTGGACTCGCGCCTTGCAGCGCGTGACTACACGCCTTCAGCGCCCGCCCTCGCACGCGCGCGCGAGCGCAATCTCGACATCTCGCGTTACCGCCGCCACCTCGCGCAGCTGGTGCCACCGATGCTGGAGCGCGCGAGTGAAATCGCCAGTGATGATTTGCGACAGGTCATCGACGCGGCGCTGCGACGCGCACGTACCAGCCTCGATGCGCGCCTTGAGCGCCTGCGTGCGCTGGCCGAGGTCAATCGTTCGGTGCAAGCCAGCGACATTGCGCGCGCGGAAGCATCCCGCGACGCGATCCTGTCGGCGCTCGCCAATGCGCGACCGCGGCTCGACGCCGTGCGGATGGCGGCCAGCCCGGATTTCCTTGCTCTCCGCTGACCTGGTCGCAGGAACTGTCCAACGATGCCACGAGCACAGCGGCTGTCGTGAAAAGTCGGGCCACGGATGGCCGTTCTGCTGTCATCGGCGCGATCAACCAACGCCCCATCGCAACGCTGACCGTGCAGCGATCAGGGACGATCGCAAAAACTACGGGCGCCGTGCGAGTTCCGGATTTTCCCTGGTCACCGGCATCAGGTCCTTCTTCGACACGCCCAGCCACAGCAACACCGGGCTGGCGAAGAAGATCGACGACAGCGTGCCGACCAGAATGCCGATCAGCATCGTGATCGAGAACACGTGCACGGCACGGCCACCGAACAGGAACAGCGACGCCATCGTGATCGCCGTGAAGGTGGAGGTGATGATGGTACGCGACAGGGTGTTGTTGATGGCGCGGTTGAGGATCTGCTTCGACTCGGCCTTGCGGGTCAGCCGGAACAATTCGCGCACGCGGTCGAACACCACCACCTTGTCGTTGATCGAGTAGCCGACCACCGCCAGTACCGCGGCCAGCGCGGTCATGTCGAACTCGCGCTGGGTGAGCGTGAGGATGCCGACCGTGATGATGGTGTCATGGATTTCGCTGGCCAGCGCGGCCACGGCAAAGCGTTTCTCGAAACGCATGCCGAGGTACAGCATGATGCCGATGATCACCACGATCACCGCCGACACGCCGCTGGTCTTCAAAGCCTTGCCGACCTCGGGACCGACGAAATCCGGCGGATGCGAAAGCGCCACGTTCGGGTGCCCGACCTTGAGTGCCGCGAGCACCTTGTTGGAGACGTCGGTCGCAACCTTGTCGGGGCTTTCCTTGCCGGAATCCTTGGGCGGCTGCAGGCGGATCGAGATTTCGCGGGTGCCACCGACGCTCTGCACCACCGCGTTTTCGAAGCCGGCACCCACCAGCGCCGTGCGCACGTGGCCGACGTCGATCGGTTGCTCGTACTTCACGTCGATCAGGATGCCGCCGGTGAATTGCAGGCCGTAGTTGAGGCCATCCACGGCAATGGCCCACACCGACACGATCAGCAGGATCGCCGAGATGACGATGCTGACCTTGCGCATGCCAAGGAAGTCGATGTTGAGGTCGTGGTGGAAAATTTCCATGGATATTCGTCGTGTCTGTTTGGCTGGCTGCTACCGGATGGGCATCAAACCCACAATGTCGTGTACTTCTTGCGGCGGCTGTGCAGCAATGCCGTGAAGGCATGCGTCATCGTCACCGAGGTGAACAATGACGTCAGGATGCCGATGCCGAGCGTGATGCCGAAGCCCTTGATCGCGCCGGAACCGACCGTCACCAGGCCGAGCGCCGCCAGCAAGTGGGTGACGTTGGCGTCCAGGATCACCGACCAGGCCTTCTCGTAACCGGCGCGGATCGAAGCCAGCGGCGTCGAACCGTTGCGCAATTCCTCGCGGACACGCTCGCAGATCAGCACGTTGGCGTCGATCGACATGCCGAGCGTCAGCACGATGCCGGCGATGCCGGGCATCGTCAGGGTCACGCCGATTGCCGACATCACCGCGATCAGGATCAGCAGGTTGAAGGTGAGCGCGATGTCGGCCACGATGCCGAACAGGCGGTAGTAGATCGCCGCGGCCAGCAGCACCAGCGCCAGGCCCAGGATCACCGCGCGCTCGCCGGCCTTGATGTTGTCCTGGCCGAGGCTGGGGCCGATCACGTTCTGCTGCACGATGTTCATCGGCGCGGCCAGCGAACCGGAACGCAGCATCAGCGAGAGCGTCTGCGCTTCCTGCTGGGTCAGGCCGGTGGTCTGGAACTTCTTGCCGAACACGCCCTGGATGACCGCATTGTTCAACACCGTTTCCGTGGTCTTGGTGGTGTGGACTTCCTTGCCATCCACCATTTTCACGACCGGCGTGGTTTCGATGTACACCACGCCCATGCGCTTGCCGACGTTTTCGGTGGTGAAGTCCAGCATCTTGCGCGCGCCGCTGGAATTGAGCGTGACGTTCACGTCCGGCATGCCGGTCTGCTGGTCGTAACCGGCCGAGGCATCGACCAGTTCGTCGCCGCTCACGATCACGCGCTTCTTCAACACCACCGGGGTGCCGTCCTTCATGTGATACAGGCGATCGTCAGGCGGCACGTTGCCGGTACGCACGGCTTCGGCCAGGTTCACGCTCGGATCGTCGGCGTGGTATTCGAGGGTCGCGACCGAACCCAGCACCCGCTTGGCCTCGGCGGTGTCCTGCACGCCCGGCAGCTCCACCACGATGCGGGCATCGCCCTGCTGCTGGATCAACGGTTCGGACACGCCCAACGCGTTGACGCGGTTGCGCAAGGTGGTGACGTTCTGCGAAATGGCGGTCTGCGCGAGTTTCTTCACGACACTCGATTTGATCGTCGCGGTGAAGGCGTAGCCGCCGCCCGGCGTGCGACTTTCGGCAAGGTCGAGATCGGTCGCATCGGCGCTGATCGCGGACATCGCCTTGTCGCGGGCGTCCTCGGTCTTGAAGATCGCCTGCACGCCGTTGCCACTCTGCGACACCGCGTCGAATTCAATGTTCTTCTGGCGCAGGATCGTGCGGATGTCGTCGAGGTAGCGCTGCTGCTGTTTCTTCAGCACCGCGTCCTGGTCCACCGACATAAGGAAGTGCACGCCACCCTGCAGGTCCAGACCCAGCGGCATCGCTCGCCCGCCGATCTTCTGCAGCCAGGCCGGCACGGTGGTGGCAAGGTTCAGCGCGACGGTGTAGTCGTCGCTCAACGCCAGCCTCAGCGTATCCGACCCACGCAACTGCACTTCCGTGTTGGCGAAACGCACCAGCATCCGGTCGTTCTGGATGGTGATGTCCTGGAACGGAACCTTCGCCTTGTCGAGGTCGGCAGCAACCTGCTTTTTCAACGCCTCGTCCAGCTTGGCGTCGTGGGCAGCGGAAATCTGCACGGCCGGCTGGGGCGGGAACGCGTTGGGCGCGGCGTACAGCAGGCCGAGCAGCATGGCGATGCCGACCAGCCAGTATTTCCAGCGGGGAAAGTCGTTCATGGGTACGCAACTGACGGTGTAGGGGCGAGCAACGGCCCGCGGGCGCGCTGGCTCACAGCGACTTCAGCGTGCCTTTCGGCAACACGGTGGAAACCGCACCTTTCTGCACGCGGATGCGCACGTTGTCGGCGACTTCCAGCGACACGAAATGGTCGCCGATGTCATCGACCCGGCCAACGATGCCGGCGGCGATCACTTCATCGCCCTTGGCCAGTTCCGAGATCATCTTGCGCTGTTCCTTGGCACGCTTTTGCTGCGGGCGGATCAGCAGGAAGTAGAAGACCACGAACATGACGGCCAGGAGCCCGTAGGTGAAC
Organism: Rhodanobacteraceae bacterium; assembly: GCA_035701705.1. Taxonomy (GTDB): domain Bacteria; phylum Pseudomonadota; class Gammaproteobacteria; order Xanthomonadales; family Rhodanobacteraceae; genus 66-474. The sequence continues at coordinate 9,035 of DASSRT010000011.1, read as the reverse complement.
ATCGGGTTCGTGGCGGCCGGCTGCGCGGCGGGCGCCGCGGCGGCGGTGATGAATGACAACATGCGGGAACTCTCACTGTGGTGGGTCGGACGCCAGCCATGGGGCTGGGCGACCAAAAAGACAGCGGATTATGCCATGGCTGGCCGCCACACGCACACCACGCCGGGCGAACGGTGCCAAACCCGTGCGAGGGCTTCGACACGCTGCGATAATCGGCAGTTCCTCGTCGCGGACCCGCCACCATGCAGCACCTCACCATCATCACCACCGGTGGCACCATCGACAAGGTCTACTTCGATGCCAAATCCGACTATCAGGTGGGAGCGCCGCAGATCGGCGAGATCCTTGAGCAGCTTGGCGTGAACTTCGAGTTCGACGTGGTGCCGGTGCTGCGCAAGGACAGCCTCGATCTGACCGACGCCGACCGCGCCGGCATCCGTGCGGTGGTGGAGCAACAACCCCACCGGCACATCCTGATCACCCACGGCACCGACAGCATGGTCGACACCGCACGGGCGCTGGCGAACCTGCCCGGCAAGACCATCGTGCTGACCGGCGCATTGAACCCAGCCCGCTTCCAGGGCTCGGATGCGGTATTCAACATCGGCTGTGCCGTCGGCGCGGTGCAGACCCTCGGCGACGGCGTGTGGATCGCGATGAACGGCCGCATCTGGGATCCGGCGCACGTGCGCAAGAACCGGGCGGCGAACCGCTTCGAACCCACGGCGTAGCCGGTGGCCACTCAGCGGAAGTCGGCAACCAGTTCCAGCAACTCCCGCAAGTGTGGTTCAAACTTCTTCCAGCGTCCGACTGAACTCGCGTAAATGGGGCGGCGCACCTGCGCCCGGCTGGCAGTGTCGACCACCCGCGTGTTGCGATGGAATTCGAGGCAGCGCGCATCCCATTGCAATCCGAGGAACGCAAGCATTTCCCGGGCGACGCCTTCGGTGTCGGCGACGATATCTTCGTAGCGCACGTCCAGCATCGACCCGGGCGGCAACGCCGCGTGCCAATGCCGCACCTGCCTTGCATAACGCGCGTAGTAGCGACCGAGGCTGCCGAGGTCGTAGGTGTAAGCGAGGTTGTCGCCATCGAACAGGCGCGTGTAGCACGACCAGCACACATCCATCGGATCGCGTTGCGCATGGATGATGCGCGCCTGCGGCAGCATCAGGCGTATCGCGCCGACGTGGCGATAGTTGAGCGGAAGTTTGTTGACGACATGGGTGGCCTGCGGTGCACGTTGCCAGGCGCGTTGCAGGTAGGCATCGCCCAGTTCAAGCCACGCGGCGGTTGAGAATCCATGCGCCGCTTCTGGCCACCGGTCCGGCGTGCCGATGCGTTCCAGCAGCACATCCCAAAGGTCGGACGACTCGCCTGCTCCGTGCACGCCCGGGAGCGTCGCGAGGATCTGTTCGATCAGGGTCGTCCCCGAGCGCGGCATGCCCACGATGAATACCGGCACGCGATCGCCGGCAGCGACACGCGCACGGGCCTGTGCAAGCAGCGCCCGATCGAACACCTCGCACGTCCGCCAGAGCAAGCCATCCTCGCCGGATTCGTCCAGCACGAACTGGCTGGCGCGTGCGCGATTGCCATTTGCGTACGCGGCAAAGGCGTCGTCGAAACGTCCCGCGTCTTCGTACATCTTGCCGAGCGCGAAACCATGGCGCACCTGCTGCAATGCGGGCATCGCAGCGACGCGCGCCTGCAAGGCCTCGCAGCGCGCGATCATCGGATCGCCGTGGCGGAAATGCCGCAACGTCGACAACAGGTAGTAGGCATCCACGCACGCGGGATCAGTGCGGGCGGCATGTTCGAACCATTCGCGGGCTTCGTCGAGGCGTGATTGCGAACGCACGCAAATGCCAAGCCCCAGCATCGCCGGTACGCAATCCGGCTTGAGCGCGAGCGCTTGCCGCAGAGCCACTTCCGCTTCGCCAAGGCGCGCCTGCTTCTGCAGGCTGGTCGCAAGGCCCAGCCACGCCGGCACTTCGCAGGGGTGGGCATCGAGCATGCGGCGGAAATGCGGCTCGGCTTCGGCGTGGCGATCGAGGGCGGACAGGACAAAACCGAGGTTCGCGTGCGCCAGCGGCAAATCCGGGCGCACGGCCAGCACGCCGCGGTAAGCGCTCAAGGCCTCCTCCAGTTGCCCGCCCTGCACCATCCGCGCTGCGGCTTCGAGTCGCGGCTGCAAACTCGTGTCGGCATCGCCGCATATCGCGGGCAAGTCGGGATTGTCGGATCGCTGCATGCCGCCTCCAGCCAAGCCAAGGATGCCAGTGCGCCAGCGCGGCCAGCCCAAGCATTGCGTGGCCGCGTCTCAAAAAAAGGCCCGGTCGCGAACGGCCGGGCCCAAGTCTGCACTCGAGACGCCAAGTGGAATCAAGCGTCAGGAGCCTTCACCATGACACTCAGAACGTCATGCTCCAGTACGTCAGCGTGCCGTAGTCGCCCCACCACGGATCATAGTCGGTCACGACCAGTTTCCAGGTGCCATTGCCATTCACCGAGGAAGCGTCGACGTCCCACGTGGTGTTGATGTTGCCATCATCGCCGTAGTCCGGGGATTGCAGCGTCGCGTACGCTCCGTTGGGCGCGTACAGGTCGATCTCCAGGTCACCGGACCAGTTGTGGGTGATCTGCACGTTCACGGCGAGATCCGACGGTGCAGCACCGGGCTCGCCCGTCACGCTGATCTTGCTGGTCGCCGTGCCGTTGTCGCGGATCGCGTAGTTGCGGCCGTTGTGGAACGTCGCACCTGACGGCGGCGGCGGCGGCGGCGGTGGCGGTGGCGGCGGTGGCGGTGGCGGTGGCGGTGGTGGGGGTGGTGGGGGTGGCGGTGGCGGCGGCGGCGGTGGCGGCGGTGGCGGCGGCGGCGGCGGCGGTGGCGGGCTCACCGCGCCCCCGGCTACGTTCGCGATGAAATTCGCGATGTTGATCGAGCCGAAACCGGTGCAGTAGTCCCAACCGGTCGCGGCCGTCTCACCGCTGTTGTTGCCCGAGGTCACGTCATGGAAGTCGGTCGAGTAATGCGACGCGGCGTCCTGATAGATCAACGGTGCGGCGAAGCCCAGGCTGGAGTTGGCTGCCAGCGTACGGGCCCAGATGCCGACGAACAACGGTGAAGCCAGGCTGGTACCACCGATCTGCTCCTGCTGGCCGTCGACCAGCACCATCATGCCGGACTCGGGGCTGGCGTCGAAGGCGACGTCAGGCAGGCCGCGGGTGGAGTGACCGGCATTCTGGCCAACGCCCTGCTGCCAGCTCGGCATCGGCTCGAAAGTCGACGGGCTGCCGCCCGTGGCACCTTCGTTCTGGTTGAGGTTGTTCCAGACGGTTTCGCGCGCCCAGGTGGTGGCACCCGTGGTGTACAGCTCGGTACCACCCACGGAGACGACATACTGCGAATCGGCAGGCCAGCTGGGGACCACGCCACCGTTGCCGCATTCGTCGGCACCGGAGTCGCCCGAGGAGATCGAGAAGGTCATGCCTTCGGCGGTGGCGGCCTCGAACACATCGTCACCCGTCGCCGAACCATTGGTCTCCGTGCCGGTTTCGCAACCGCCAATGGAAACGTTCACGACGCGCACCACGTTGTCCGACTCGGCCTTGCTGAAGTCATCGACGAGGGACTGCGTGGACAACGAGTTCGTGTCATACAGGTACAGCGCCTTGACGCCGCCGGACACGCCGACGATGGACTGGCTGTCCATGTCCCATTCGCCGTCGCCGCTGGTGCTGGAACCACCACCATCGACCTTGACGACGTTCATCGGGATGCTGCCAAAGCCGTTCTGGCTCAGGAACGAGCTGAAGTCGCTCTTCACGTTGGTCATGCTGCCCGACGTGATGATGCCCACGTTGATGGTGGACGCCGTGGCGGTGCTGCCGGCGTTGTAGATCGAGGCGAAATCGGTAGCGGCGTGGCCGGTCGCACTACCGGTGGCAGCCGTATGCGGCAGCACATGGAAGCGATGCACGGTCTGCAGGCCGAGAATTTCGTGCACCGTCCCCTTCAACGAATTGGGGATGCGCGCTTCGGTCGAGTTGGCAAACGCCATCCGGCCGTGCTTGGTACGCACATTCACCATGTTGGTGTGGAACGCGGATTGCACGTTCGACACCGGCGCTTCGCCGGACACCAGCATGCCGTCCGCCGAAACCTTCAGGTTGCGGAACCCCTGTTGGCGCATGAACGCCTTGACCTGGTTCACTTGCGCCTGGCTCGGACCGAACTTGGCCATGAACTGGGCGTGGGTCAGGTTGGGGTGGTGCGGATTGGCAACGAACGCGTCCAGTTCTGCCTTGTTGCGCAGCTTCAGCGACATCGTCACGCGCATCGACTTGGTCAGCGCCATCGGGCCGACGACCGAATCCCCGGCGCGCATCTGGGTGGCGCGGGTGACGGCGGCGGTATTGGCGAGGACCGAGGATGGCGTTGCAGCAAATGCCGCCGTACCGGCGGCCAAGCCCATGGCAACGACCAGGGCTTTCAAACGGAGATTGCTTGGCATCACAGACTCCTGCAGGTTGGAAGAATGCACGGCCATGCGTTGCGAGCGCACGACCGCGCGACGCAAATCCGCCATGCATACTCCCCACCCGGCGGCTACGGATACCGCCAAGCCCTGCTTGAACCCCTGCACATCGCGTCGAACGACGCTGTACGGATCGCTTGCCGGAGCCCTCACTCCGGAAGCCCGCGAAACGTAATCAGGCGTAAAGATTTCGTCACGCTGCAGCGCAGCAACGCGTTCAGCATTCAGTCAGATTCGCGATACGGGGGTGATTCCGCACACCGCTCGGGCCTGTTGGCAGGACGAAACTCCGCGCGGTCAGGTGATGGAATCCGTGCATGCCGGCGGCTTGCGGGCGCCTGCCACCGTGCCGAATTCAATCGGCCTAGGCGCACCAGGCGTCACATCATCCCGGTCTGCAACTTGGCCTCGTCGCTCATCATCGTCTGGTTCCAGGGCGGATCGAACACCAGGTCGATTTGCGATTCGGTGACGGTCGGGATCATCTCCAGCTTGCTGCGCGCGTCCTCGACCATGATGTCGCCCATCCCGCAGCCGGGCGCAGTCAGGGTGAGCTTGACGTACACCTTGCGGTTGCCGTCGTCGAGGTGCTCCATGCTGAGGTCGTAAACCAGGCCCAGGTCCACCACGTTGATCGGAATTTCGGGATCGAACACCGTCCGCAGCTGCTCCCACACCACCTGCTCGACGTCTTCGTCATTGGCATCGTCCGGCACCGCCAGCGGTTCCGGCGGTGCCTTGCCCAGGGCGTCGGCATCCTTGCCGTCGATGCGGAACAGGCTGCCCTCGACGTACACGGTGAAACTGCCGCCGAGCGACTGCGTGATGTAGCCGGTCTGCCCTGCCGGCAGGTTGACCACGTCGCCATACGGCACGTGCACCGCGTGACAGTCACGTTGCAGGGTGAACGGTTCGCTGGAAGCACTGAATCCGGGCATGGCAACTCTGCTTGGAAGAACGATCGGTGCAGGCGCACCGTGTGGACGCTACAGGATAGCAACCCGCTGCAGCACGCGACATTGATGGAAGTCAGGGATTCGGCAGCGGCGGCCGCAAGCGCCGCGTATGCCAACTTGCACACGCCGCACTGCGCGACACTCGTCTATCATCGCCAGCTTCCAGACTCGACGAACCCGCGTGGCCGATTCCGTCATCCAGCCAAGTTCCGACGCTGCGCCCGTCACCCGTGCCGGATTCGCGGACGTGCTGACGGGGTTGACTGCCGCCTTTGGCTGGCTGATGTGCACGCTTGCGGCGGGCGCGGTCGCCGCGTTTGCATCCATGGTGCTCGCCGTCAGGCCATGCTGGTTGATCCTGCTGCTGGCCTTGCCGCTCACGTGGGTCCTGAAGCTGTGCGGATGCCTGTACGCACGCCTGGCCGGCCCGGTGGCGGCGCTGGCGGTGCTGGTCGCGGCGTTCTACGCCGTGTGCCTGGTCGCGATCGCGCGCATTGCAGCGGTCACCGGATACTCCTTCGGCGCGGCCTTCCACACCGGCGGCATCGGACTCACCCTGCAGGTCGCCGAACTGGGACTCGACGCCAAGGCCGTGCTGGTCTACGCGGCCGCCGCGATTGTCGCGGCGCTGCTGGCCGCGCGGCTCTCACGCCGCGCGTCGCACCGCTGAAAACGTTCGAGGTCTCCTGGTTGGCGACCGCGCGGCGGCTACCGTCCGCCACGAAGTCACTCAGCTATCCAGCGTCTTCAACCCCGCCACCAGTTCGCCCGCCGCCGCCTGCCCGTCGCCGTACAGCATCCGCGTGTTGTCGGCGTAGAACAGCGCGTTCTCGATGCCGGCAAAGCCCTTGCCGCGGCCGCGCTTGATCACGATGACGTTCTTCGCCTTCGACACATCGAGGATCGGCATGCCGTAGATCGGCGAACCCTTGTCGGTACGCGCGACCGGATTCACCACGTCGTTGGCGCCGATCACCAGCGCCACGTCGATATTGGGAAACTCGGGATTGATGTCGTCCATGTCCTCGATCAGGTCATACGGCACGCCGGCCTCGGCCAGCAGCACATTCATGTGGCCGGGCATGCGCCCGGCGACCGGATGGATCGCGAACTTCACCTTGACACCGCGCGCAATCAGCAGCTTCGCGAACTCCCAGATCTTGTGCTGCGCCTGCGCCACCGCCATGCCGTAACCCGGCACGATCGCGACGCGCTCGGCGTAGGCCATCATCACCGCCGCGTCGGCGGCGTCGATCGGCTTCAACGCGCCCGCGATTTCCTGTTGCGCCGCGCCGCCACCGCCACCGAAATTGCTGAACAGCACGTTGCCGAGCGAGCGGTTCATGGCCTTGGCCATCAACTGGGTCAGCAGCGTGCCGGCCGCACCCACCACCATGCCGGCGATGATCATGGCCTCGTTCTGCAAAACGAAACCCTCGAACGCCACGGCGAGGCCGGTGAAGGCGTTGTACATCGAAATCACCACCGGCATGTCGGCGCCGCCAATCGGCAGCGTCATCGCCACGCCGAACACCAACGCCAGCACGAAGAACGCAATCAACAGACCCCACGCGAAGGCGTGACCGTCGATGCCGGCCATCAGCGCGATGATGCCGCAGACCACGGCCGCCACGAAAATCGCAAGGTTCACCCAGCGCTGCAGCGGGAACACGAAGCGCCGGTCCATCCAGCCCTGCAACTTCGCGAACGCGATCAGCGAGCCGGTGAACGAAATCGCGCCGATCAACACGCCGAGGTAAGCCAGCACCAGCTCAACCGGACTCAATTGAGCCGCAACGCCGGCCCAAGCCTCGGGCTGGATCGGCGAGGTGTTCGGCACCAGCATCAATGCCGCGTTGAACTTGATCAACTCGACGGCGCCGATCGCCGCCGCCGCGCCGCCGCCCATGCCGTTGAACAGCGCCACCATCTGCGGCATCGCGGTCATCGGCACGCGCCGACCGACGATCCACGATATCACGACGCCGACGACGATGGCTGCAATCATCAAGCCGAGGTTGTGCATGCCCGGCAGGAAGAACGTGGCGATGATCGCCGCCGCCATGCCGGCGCCTGCCCAGACGATGCCGTTGCGTGCCGTGCGCGGCGAACTCATGCGTTTCAGGCCCCAGATGAACAGGACCGCGGCGATGAAGTAGATCGCATCGACGATGGTGGGCATGTAGCTCGGCAATGTCATTCGAATTTCCCCAGGTTGGGCCCCGGATCAATGCACGTCCATGTGCTGTCCGGGACTCGGGCATCCTGCCCTCGGCCTTCGCACAATGAACGTTACTTGCTCGCGGGCTTTTCCTGCTTCGACGCCTTGAACATCTCCAGCATCCGCTCGGTGACGACGTAGCCGCCGGCGACGTTGCCGGCCGCCAGCAACACCGCGACCACGCCGATGGCGATTTCGATCGGCGTGTGGGCGTGCCCCAGCGCCACCATCGCCCCCACCAGCACGATGCCGTGCACGAAGTTGGAGCCCGACATCAGCGGCGTATGCAGGATGACTGGAACCCGACTGATGATCTCGTAGCCGGTGAAGGCGGCCAGCATGAAGATGTAGAGTGCAAGGAATCCGGTAACCATGCGTCTCCTCCTTCGGTTGCGGCCATCATACCGGCATTGCGAACCCGTTCGCGGCGGTCAACCCCGCCCGCGCTGCTGCGTTATCCAGATCGAGTGCGGATGCATGAGACCTGACGACATTGAACCCATCGCCGAAAACGGGAATGCCATGACGGCCGCGGCGGTTGCCGAATTGGCGAGCGTGCCACGCGCGCAGGACGCCACGCGGCCGGTGGCGGCGACCATCGAGGCCTTCCTCGCATCGGTGGAGCGGCGCGCATGGCGGATCGCCGAAATCGCCCTGCGCGATCCCGACGAGGCCTTGGACGCCGTGCAGGACGCAATGATGAGGCTGGTACGCCACTACAGCGACAAACCGGCCGAGGAATGGCCACCTTTGTTCTTCGGCATCCTGCGCCGGCGCATCACCGACCTGCAGCGCCGCCGCACGGTGCGCAACCGGGTGATGGTCTGGACCGGCCACGCCGTCACGGACGACGACGACGCATTGCCGGCATGGGAAGCGCCGGACCTCGGACCCGACCCGGCTCGCGCGCTGGCCTCGCGACAAGCCCACGCGGCGATGTCGAAGGCGATCCGCGCACTGCCGCGGCGCCAGCAACAGGCCTTCATGCTGCGGACGCTGGAAGGGCTGGCTGTCGCCGATACAGCCAAGGCGATGGGTTGTTCGGAAGGCAGCGTCAAAACCCACCTGTCACGCGCCATGGACGCATTGCGAACCCAACTGGAGGACTGGCGATGAACATCCAGCCAAGCAATACATTCAAGAACTTGCCGAGTGATCGTGAAGTCGAATCGCGCGCCCGCGCGCTCTTCCAGAACGCCTGCGAAAGCGCGGATTCCTACCACACGCTGCGACTCGGCCTGGCCCGCCGCAAAGCGCTGAACGCCGGACCGGCACGCTTCGCAGCATGGTTGTGGGCGCCTCTCGCGGGTGGCGCGG
>DASSRT010000010.1:0-8493 GCA_035701705.1 Rhodanobacteraceae bacterium | reverse complement strand
TCGACGATGTATTTGGCGCGGTCGGCAGCAGCCACGTAGGCCTTGCGCTGCAGGTAATACTCGGCGACGTTCAGTTCGCCCTGCGCCAACTGGTTGCGCAGGTAGATCATGCGCTGGCGGGCGTCGGCGGCGTAACGACTGTCCGGAAAGCGTGCGATCAACGTGTTGAAGTCATCGAACGATTGCAGGGCATAGCCCTGGTCGAACCGGGAGGGGCTGACCTTGGCCAGCTTCTGCACGCCGCTGCCGGTGCGGTCGAAATTGATCAGGCCGCGCAGATAGTAGGCGTAGGCGATGTGCTTCTGGGTCGGGAAGGTCTTGATGAATTCGTTGATCGTGGAATACGCGTCCTCCGGCTTGTCGTCCTTGTACTGGGCGTAGGCCAGCTCGATTTGCGACTGCTCGTTGTACTCGCCGTACGGAAAGCGCGCGATCAACTTCTGGTAGACCGCTTGGGCATTGCCATAGTTGCCATCCTCCGACATCGAGTGGGCGCGCTGGTACAACTGCTCCACCGTCATGTTGTTGAGAGTCTGGCGCGGGCCGTGATGGAATATCGAGCACGCGCCGAGCGTCAGCAGCAGCGGCAGGATCAGGGCGAATTTCAATGGGGCAGGGCGTCGGAATGGCATTGATAGGGTCTTTGCTAACGCAATCGGTCATGATAGCGGAATCCGCAACATTCAACCCGGAGGCCGCAAGGCGTGGCTGAGCAACGGTTCCATTCGGAGGTGCCCGCCGATGCGGCCGGGCAACGCTTCGACCAGATATTGCCGCAGTTGTTCCATGGCCATTCGCGCGCGCGCCTCGCAGGCGAGGTGAAGGACGGCCGGATCCTGCTGGATGGCGCCAGGGTCCAGCCCAGGACCCGTGTTGTGGGTGGCGAGCAGGTGGACTGGGCGGCGGACGACGCGCCGGTGCTGGGTGACCGCCCCGAAGCGATCAGCCTCGAAATCGTGTTCGAGGACGCCGACCTGCTGGTGGTGGACAAGCCCGCCGGATTGGTGGTGCATCCGGGGGCCGGCAATCGCGACGGCACGCTGTTGAACGCGCTGCTCAACCACGATCCGGGCCTGGCCCGGATCCCGCGTGCGGGCATCGTGCATCGGCTCGACAAGGACACCTCCGGGTTGCTGGTGGTGGCGCGTTCCCTGCCGGCGCATACCGCGCTGGTGGCGATGCTGGCCGCGCGCGACATCCATCGCCGCTATGCCGCGATCGTCAACGGCGTGCCGGTTGCCGGGGGCAAGGTGGATGCGCCGCTTGACCGGCATCCCACCGATCGCCTGCGCCGCGCGGTGCGCGAGGGTGGGCGCGCCGCCGTCACGCATTGGCGCGTGCGCGAGAAGTTCCGTGCCCAGGCGCTGCTGCAGTGCGAGCTGGAGTCCGGTCGCACGCATCAGATCCGCGTGCACATGGCCCACGCCGGTTATCCGCTGGTCGGCGACCCACTCTATGGCAGGGGCCTCAAATTGCCGCGCGGCGCGATACCGGAACTCGCCGATGCCTTGCGCGGATTCAAGCGCCAGGCCCTGCATGCCGAGCGGCTGGCGTTCGCGCATCCGCTGAACGGCGAGGCACTGGCATTCGAAGCCGCGCCGCCGCGCGATTTTCTCGACCTGCTGGCGGCGCTGCGCGAGGATGCCGCTGAGTGCGACGGGTGAAAGACCGATGAGCGATGAATCCCGCTCCCGGCACTGCATGACACTCGTGATCGCCGAATGGATGCGCTCGGAATTCACGGCCAGTCGAGTCGATGCGAACTGGCCGGCGCAGGCGTGCGTGCACGCATTTTCGACACTGCGTGGTCCGGCTGGCCATTCGGCTGCGCCGTTCGGGCCGCTCAACCTGGGTACGCGATGTGGTGACGATCTGGCGGCAGTCGTCCGCAATCGCAAAGAACTGGAGTTTTACGCAGGGCTGCCCTCGCCACCACATTGGCTGCATCAGGTGCACGGAACCCGCGCGATCGTGTTCGACCGCCCGGCGCCCCGTGTCCCGTTTCGCGAATGGGAGCATGCGCAACATGCACTGCAGGTTCAGGACGAACCCGAAGCCGACGCTGCCGTCACCCGCACGCCCGGCGTGGTGTTGGCGATCCAGACCGCCGACTGCCTGCCGGTGTTGTTCGCGGCTGACGATGGGTCGGAAATCGCCGCCGCGCACGCGGGCTGGCGGGGACTTGCAGCGGGCGTGCTGGAAGCCACGCTGGAGGCGATGCACACGCCGCGCGCGCGCGTGCTCGCCTGGCTGGGTCCGGCGATCGCGGCGGGCTCCTACGAGGTTGGCGATGAAGTGCGCGATGCGTTCGTGGGCCACGCGCCGGCGGCGGCTACTGCGTTCACCGCCACCCGAGTCGGGCATTGGCAGTGCGACCTGTACGCACTCGCGCGCCAGCGGCTGTGCGCCGCTGGTGTCGACCAAATCCATGGCGGAGGCCTCGACACTTTCAGCGATCCACGTCTGCACTCGTATCGTCGCGACGGCGCGCGCAGTGGGCGGATGGCGAGCCTGGTGTGGATTTCGCAGCATTGAGGTGACGACTTCTGATTGCTGCCGCCTTCCCTCGACAGCACCGATGCGAGCCTTGGTATCCTTGCACGAGTCCAACCCTCGATCAGCAAGTCGTGGCGGTTCGCATGCGCCAGGATGCAACATCCCCGCGGTTTGGGTGGTTGCGTTCACGATCGAAACCGTCGTTGCCGCCACGATCGCGCAGGAGATAACCCGTGAACAAATCCAATGCAGCGCGCTGGACAGAGACGATCAATTACCTGAATACCGCATTCCCGAATGCCGTCCCGAAGATTGGTGACCACATCAACACCATCGTCACCCTGACGCAGGACGCGATCTCGAAGGAAATCGCCTTGGGCAGCACTCCTGGCGTGCACAAGAACACCACGGCCAACAAGCCCGCCCGAAACGCGCTGCGGGCATTGTTGTTGTGCCAGCGGGTGTACTTTTCGGACCTGTGGGCCAAGATGAGTATGGTGGGCGGCGCCACCGCCCACGCCAGCTATCTCCCCACCAACTGGAAGGCGCTGAGCCTGGGACATTGGGGAATGCAAACCGAGGCGAGCATTCGCGAGGGCATCGGCATGTTCGCGACGGTCGCCGGCGCCACCGCGGACGACGTTTCGGATGTGGCCAAGACAGGCGCTCCATCGGGTGCTCCGCCGCCGATCGCTGGGAACTTGACCCTGTCGCGGAACAACTTTCCGCTCACCGGACCCAGTGAGACGTGCTACCGCGGCGTGTTGGCGTGGCTGCTCAAGTCCGGGGTGGTGTCGCTGCGCTGGTTCATGCGCAATCCGGGGCCGACTGGAGAGGCCGCCCTGGACGAACTGTTCGGCACCGGCGAGGCAGTGTGGTTGCCGGGCCGACCGTTCAAGGATTCGAGCGTCCTGCCGACGATCCCGAAGGGATTCGTCGTCCACATGTGGATGGAGGATTCCGGGACCGGCGGTTGGAATGGACATTGGGTCATCAGCAACGGGGATGGCACCATTTGCGGGGTGAACAACGGGGAAGTGAACAACCCGCCCGAAGTGGTCATCAAGGCGTACACGAACTCAGGCAAACTGCGGAGCCAGTTCGAAGGCTATGCCGAACTGGTCAAGGAGGTGCGCAACGAGCGCGGATTCCTGGACATCGTGAGTACTGGCAAGGCCGCACGCGCACGCATGGTGAAGTTCGATCCACTGACGCTGCCGGGGCGGATGTGAACGGCTGACCGGTACGGAATGGCGAGGTGCAAGGCAGGCTCGGTGATGGTCGTGCCAGTCCGCAGCATCGGTTGCGGGGCCATCCGCGATGCTCCTTGGGCCGACCGATGCTTCAAAGGCGCGAGGCGGGCATGTCGCACAGGATCCGCGGAGCGTTGTTGCGCGAGGGACGACACGAGGGCCCGACTTTCCCGGTCGCCTCGCAGGAGGCTTGCGAACTACCGTCGATGGGTGCCGAGTGATGACTGGTTTCCGCAGCGATCGGACCATGGCAGCAATTGCCACCACGCGGCATCTGCCGTGCATTTTTGCCGGGATGGTCGTGTTGGCGGCATTGTTGTCGGCGTGTGCGGTTCCGGTGAGGCGTGCGCCGCCGCCGGCCCGGACATCCTCTGGCTACTTCGACCCGCACTCGCACATGGGCGGGGTGCTGCCGTGGCAGGCGTACGTCGACTTGCCGGCGTTCATCGGCAAACTGGAAGGCCGCGGCAGCGGCGTCAGTGAAGCGGACAAGCTGCGTTTCTATGTGTGGCTGGACGACAGCTGGTACGCGTCGCATCGCGCGGCGTTGGGTGGTCGGCCGTTCTCGTCGGATCAGCGCTACGGACTGGGTGTGCAGGCGACGCTGGCGGTCATTGCGCCGCATCCCGGACCGTCGCCGCAGGCGCTCGATGGCGCGCTGGAGCGCATCTTCACCGCCACGCCCTTCACCGAGTTCGACAGTGCCTATGCGTTCCACGGTCCGGCCAGCGAATGGCTGGCGCGAACGTATTACAACGGCGATGCACAGGCGCTGGGAGAAGCGCTGTGCACCGCCGGCGTGCTCGAATTGGCGCGCACGCACATCACCCGCTCTGAGCAATCGATCAGTTTCATCGGTGGCTGGCGGTTCGATGCGAAGGGCCATTCACCGCGACTGCAGAGCATCCTGTGTTCGGCGCGCAAGCCGCGCGAATTGGCGGCGACGTTCGCGCGATTGCACGAGGCGCCGCCGCGGGTGCGGATCATCCTGATGACGCACACCGACCAGCTCGGCGAGAACGCGAGCGGCCGTAGCTACCAGACGTTCGAACACAGTGGACGCTGCCATGCGTCGCCGCTGCCGGCGGCCTTGAAGCTCGCCCCGGAGCAAATGTACGACGCGCTGCTGGGCCGCAACCGGCGCGGGCGGGACGTGTTGCCGGCCAACGCGCGCACGGATTTCTTCGACACCTTGGTCGGCATCGATACGGCCGGTCCCGAGATGACCTGCTTCAGTCCGGCCGGCATGGCGTATTACGAGGCGCTGGTCGACGCGGTGTATCGCGCCGCGCACGCGCGGCGTGCGTTGGGTTGGCACGGCAAACTGCTGGTGCACACCCACGTCGGCGAAGGCTTCACGGCGTACTACGCGCGCAAGCCGCCGGTGCAGCCTTGGCGCTTCGATACGGTGTTCGCACAGCTGCCCGTACTGGACGGCAACGTGGTCACCAACGCCGAAGCACCGCGCGACAACATCGGCATGTTGATCGAGGCCGTGGCGCGCGTCCGCCGGGCGCATCCGGATCTGGATGACTACATCGTCATCCGCTTCGGCCACGTCACGCACGCCACGCTGGCGCAGGCCGAGGCGATGGCGCGCCTGCACATCGAGGCCGACATCAACCTCGACAGCAACCTCGCGACCGGTGCGTGGTCGTTTGCCGACATGCCCGATGCCGACGCGGCCGCGCGGCGTGCCGCATTCATGGCTGCGCGCCCCGCCAGCAATGCCGCGTTGAACGACTTGCCCGAATTGCTGATTCCCGACCCCGCGGATGCGAATGCAGTGGCCGCCGTGCTCGGCTCGCATCCCCTGAAATACATGTTGATGGCGCACGTGCGCGTGATGCTCGGCTCGGATGGCGAAGGCGTCGAGCATTCCTCGATGCCGCGCGAATACGCGCTGGCGGCGAGCCTGATTCGCTATTGGGACGCACACGATCCGGCGTTTCGCGCGCAGGCTGGTGATGTGGACCGCCATACGTTCCGCGCGAACGCCGCCGCGCATCTCGAAGACATGGCGGTCGACAGGGCCGATCCCGGCGATTGATCGGCGCAGGTGCCGCCGCTATCCGGTAGCCCGCAACCTGCTCGCGCTGCGCGCAAGCGCTTCGATGGATTGCCAGTCGCCGGCTGCCAGCGCCGGGCCGGGCGTCAGCCACGAACCGCCGACACACATGACGTTGGGCAGCGCGAGGTAATCGCGCGCGTTGTCGGCGGCGATGCCACCAGTCGGACAGAAGCGCGCGCCGGCCAGTGGGCCCGCCCAGGCCTTCAACAAGGCCACGCCGCCGATCGCCGCGGCGGGAAAGCACTTTTGCAGGTTGTAGCCGCGTTCCAGCAGCGCCATCACTTCGCTCGCGGTCGCCGCACCGGGCAGCAGCGGCACCGTGCTGTAGGCGGCAGCGTCGAGCAAGGCGGGCGTGCAGCCCGGTGAAACGGCAAAACGCGCGCCGGCCCGCGCGACGGCGGCGAGGTCGCGCGGCGTCAGCACGGTGCCCGCGCCGACCATGGCGCCTTCGACTTCCGCGGCGATGGCGCGGATCGCGTCGAGTGCCACCGGCGTGCGCAAGGTGACTTCGATCGCGGGCGTGCCGCCGGCGACCAGCGCGCGCGCCAATGGCACCGCATGCGCGAGTTCGTGGATCACCACCACCGGCACCACCGGTGCCGATTTCAGGGTGGATTCGAGTTGGCCTTGTCGGGCGTGGTGGGTCATGGGCGCTCCGGATGAAACGTCTGTGTTCGATTCATTCTTTGGATCTTCATCCCCATTCCGCAGGAAGGGGGATCGAGGGGATGGCTTTGCCAGCGCGGAGCGACATCCCCCCGCCGCTTCGCGGCGACCCCCTTCGTACCGAAGGGGGTGATTTTCTTCCCCATTCCGCAGGAAGGGGGTGAAGGTGTTCAGGCTTTCCCGGCTCCCGAATTCGCATCACGCATTCACCGCGTGTACGAAGATACCGGCGCCGGCATCCGCGCCGGCAGCGGCGTTGCGGAACAGCGCGAACAGTTCGCGGCCGGTGCCGGCGTGCTGTGCGCTCAAGTCGCAGGTTGCGAGCGGGCGCGCCATCCATTCGGCTTCATCGACCAGCGCCTGCAAGCTTCCGGTTGCAGCGTCCAGCCGCACGAGGTCGCCGTCGCGCAGCTTGGCCAGCGGCCCGCCCGACGCGGCTTCCGGCGCGACGTGGATCGCCGACGGCACCTTGCCGGACGCGCCCGACATGCGCCCGTCGGTGACCAGTGCCACCTTGTGGCCGCGTTCCAGCAGTACCGACAGGGTCGGCGTGAGTTTGTGGAGTTCCGGCATGCCGATCGCACGCGGGCCCTGGAAACGCACCACCACCACGCAATCGCGGTCGAGTTCGCCGCGCTTGAAGGCTTCCAGCACCTCGTCCTGATCGTGGAAGATCACCGCGGGGGCTTCGACGGGCAAGTGCTCCGCGGCCACCGCCGAAATCTTGATGACGGCGCGGCCGAGGTTGCCGGAAAGAATGCGCAGGCCGCCATCGGGGCTGAACGGGTCGCTGGCAGGGCGCAGGATGTGCGGGTTGACGCTTTCGGTGACGGGCGTCCACACGAGCTTGCCATCGGCATCCAGCGACGGCGTCGCGCGATAGGCGTCCATATTGTCGCCCCACACCGTGTGCGCGTCCGCATGCAGCAGGCCGGCGTCGATCAGGCTGCCGATCACGAACGGCATGCCGCCGGCCTTGTGGAAATGGTTCACGTCGGCGTAGCCGTTCGGGTACACGCGCGCCAGCAGCGGCACCACGCGCGAGAGCGCGTCGAAATCCTCCAGCGTGATGGTGAAGCCCGCCGCCGCTGCCGCCGCGACCAGATGCAGCAAGTGGTTGGTGGACCCGCCGGTCGCGTTGAGTCCGATGATGCCGTTGACGAAGTTGCGGGCGTCCAGCATTCGTCCGAGCGGCGCGTACTGGTTGCCGAGCGCGGTGATGTCGGCCGCGCGCGCGACCGCCGCGGCGGTGAGCGCATCGCGCAGCGGCGTGCCGGGGTTGATGAAGCTGGCGCCCGGCAGATGCAGGCCTATGATCTCCATCAGCATCTGGTTGGAGTTGGCGGTGCCGTAGAAGGTGCAGGTGCCGGCCGCGTGGTACGACTGCGCCTCGGCGTCCATCAACGCATCCTTGCCGACTTCGCCGGCGGCGAAGCGGCGGCGGACCGCGGCCTTGTCCTGGTTCGGAAGCCCGCTCGGCATCGGCCCGGCCGGCACGAAGACCGCCGGCAGGTGGCCGAACGTGAGCGCGGCGATCAACAGCCCCGGCACGATCTTGTCGCAGATGCCGAGGAACAGCACCGCGTCGAACATGTCGTGCGACAGCGCGACCGCCGCCGACATCGCGATCACTTCGCGCGAGAACAGCGACAACTGCATGCCGTCGCGGCCTTGCGTGATGCCGTCGCACATCGCCGGCACGCCGCCGGCGACCTGCGCGGTGAAGCCGGCGTCGCGCGCTATCTGGCGGATCAGCGCCGGATAGCGCTCGTACGGCTGGTGCGCCGAGAGCATGTCGTTGTAGGCGGTCACGATCGCCAGGTTCGGCGCCTGCGCGCCGCGCAGCGTGGCCTTGTCGGCGACGCAGCCGGCGAAGCCGTGCGCGAGGTTGCCGCACGACAGCGTGGCGCGGTGCGGGCCGCGCCCGGCGGCGGCGTCGATCCGCGCCAGGTAGGCGGCGCGGCGATCGCGGCTGCGCTCGACGATGCGTTGGGTGACTTGCGCGAC
>DASSRT010000009.1:0-12907 GCA_035701705.1 Rhodanobacteraceae bacterium | reverse complement strand
AAGGGCGGAGCGGAGTGAACGCGCGCGAAGCGCGAGAGGGGGATGGCTTTCGGTGTGCGCCAGTGCATCGCACCGCGCCTGCAAAGCGATCTCTGCATTCGGTACGGCATGAGTGACGCCAAGCGACAACGTTGCGATGATCAAGACCCCCGCCGATCAGGTCCGCCCGGCTACCGCCCGTTCACGAATTTGTTCTATGCTGCGTCCATCATGGATTCGCACACAGCCAGTGTGATCGAACATCCTGCGCAAGTCGTCGCCGACCTGCACACGACACGGGTGCTGTCGCTCGATGCCGGCGGCCGCATTCTCGACTGGATCAGTTGGCAGGATGCCGCCTGCCTGTACGTGCGTGAGGCGGTGGCGTGGACCCTGGGCGAGCCGTGCCTGACCGTGCACGGCGGCATCCATCGTGATTCGGGTAACCAGAGCATCCTGCGCCTGCATCCGATCATTGCCAGTCGCGGCCACTGCAACCATGGTGCGGTCGACCCGTCGCCCGCATTGAGCAATGCCGCGCTGTTCGCGCGCGACCGCTACCTGTGCCTGTATTGCGGCCGGCACTGCACGCGCGGCGAGCTGACGCGCGACCACGTGATGCCGCTGTCGCGCGGCGGCCGCGACATCTGGGAGAACGTGGTCTGCTCATGCCTCGCCTGCAATTTGCGCAAGGGCGGGCGCACGCCGCAGCAAGCCGGCATGCCTTTGTTGGCGGTGCCCTACAAACCGAGTTGGGTCGAGCACCTGATCCTCTCCAACCGCAACATCCTCGCCGACCAGATGGAATTCCTGGTCCACCACCTGCCGCGGGACCGCCGCCCCGCGGCGTGACGCAGGTCTCGCCGGCAGCTCGAAGCTGACCGGAAAGCAGGCGCCGCGGGCGTCATCACTTGGCCGAAAACCGCGTGCACGCTATGCTGCGACGCAGCAGCCGTTGCCAGGGGCCTGCCAACGCCATGTCATGCGGCCGCGCCGTCGGCCCTTTGCCTGCAGGGTAAGGAAGAGTGAGGAAGATGTATGTCGATACGTCGACGAACCGATGACGCAACCAAGCGGGCAAAGGGCCACGGCCCGAAGGGTTGCTCCGCAGCGGCCGCCATACATCGGTGCGCGTCTTGGCCATGGAACCACCATGGCGCTGCGGCGCGCGCCTTGTCTGGCACCCGCTGCGGAAGCAACGCGACTCACTTGGCATAGCGTTAGCAGGCCCTAGCCCCCATGACCCAGCCCAACCCGCCTTCCGCGCAGTCGGAATCCGGGAGCGCGAGCGCTCCCGAACACGCCAGCGTCAAGACCATCGGCAGCACCGACGCGCTGCCGATGGCGCCTGCGCTTGGCGCCTCGCTCGACCAGGCCAGCATGCCGCGCGAGTCGACCCTGGTCTCGCACCGCATCCTTTTGACCAGCGCCATGGCGATCGCGCTGGGCG
Organism: Rhodanobacteraceae bacterium; assembly: GCA_035701705.1. Classification (GTDB taxonomy): domain Bacteria; phylum Pseudomonadota; class Gammaproteobacteria; order Xanthomonadales; family Rhodanobacteraceae; genus 66-474. Next base: position 11,478 of record DASSRT010000009.1, on the reverse strand, counting down.
CCGCCGCCGCCGGCGTCGCGCAACTGTTGATGCTGATGATCAACCTGATCACCGACATCTGTTTCTACGGGCGCATCTCCGACGTGATCGGTCCGCACGCGATCGCGCGCTCCGCGGTGCTGTCGCCGGCCGGCAACCACCTGGGTGCGTGGGTGATCGTGATGCCGGTGATCGGCGGCTTGCTGGCCGGCATCATGGCGCGCTGGGGTTCGCGCGCGATCCAGGGCCACGGCATCCCCGAGGCGATGGAGCGGATCCTCGAACACGAGTCCAACATTCCCGCGCGCGTCACCTGGCTGAAGCCCTTGTCGAGCGCGTTCGCGATCGGTACCGGCGGCCCGTTCGGCGCCGAAGGTCCGATCATCTCCACCGGCGGTGCGCTCGGCTCGCTGCTGGGCCAGTTCCTGCGCGTCACCGCGCAGGAGCGCAAGGTGCTGCTGGCGGCGGGCGCCGCAGCCGGCATGGCCGCGGTGTTCGGTGCACCGGTGGCGTCGGTGGTGATGGCCGTCGAACTGCTGTTGTTCGAATTGCGTCCACGCTCGCCGATCCCGGTGGCGCTGGCGTGCGTCACCGCGACCGGCGTGCGCTACGCGAGTTTCGGCTCCGCCGCCGTGTTCGCGATGCCGACCGTGCTCGAACCGGGCGGCTGGGCGCTCGCCAGCTACATCGTGCTCGGCGCCGTGGTTGGCTACGTCAGTGTGTGGGTGACCAAGGCCGTATACGGCGTCGAAGATGCCTTCGCCAAGTTGCCGATCCACTGGATGTGGTGGCCGGCACTGGGCGCGGTCGCGGCCGGCGTGATCGGCTGGATTTCACCGCACACGCTCGGCGTCGGCTACGACAACATCGACGCCCTGGTGCAGGGCCACTTCGGCGTGACCATGTTGCTCACCTTCGGCGCGCTGAAGTTCGTGTCGTGGGTGATCTCGCTCGGCAGCGGCACCTCGGGCGGCACGCTGGCGCCACTGTTCATGATCGGCGGTTCGCTGGGCGCCCTGATCGGCATCGGCATCGGCCACCTGTGGCCGGCCTTCCACATCGACCCGCGCATCGCCGCGCTGGTCGGCATGGCCACGATCTTCGCCGGCTCATCGCGCGCCTTGCTGACCGCGATCGTGTTCTGCTTCGAGACCACGCGCCAGCCGGCCACGCTGCTGCCGTTGCTCGGCGGCTGCACCGCGGCGTACCTGATCTCGGCGTTGACCATGCGCGGCACCATCATGACCGAGAAGATCGAGCGGCGCGGCGTGCGCGTGCCGAGCGAATACACCGCCGATGACATGGAGCAGGTGAAGGTTGGCAAGGTCTGCACCCGCGAGGTGCGCTCGCTGAAGACCTCGGACGAACTCGGCGAAGTGCGCAGCTGGATGAACTCCGGCCGCGTGCGCGCCCAGCACCAGGGTTATCCGGTGCTCGACGACGCCGGCCGCGTGCGCGGCGTGATCACGCGCCGCGACCTGCTGGATCCGAGCAAGCCCGGGCTGACCCGCATCGGCGAGATGCTCAAGCGCGGGCCGATCGTGGTGTTCGAGGACCACAATCTGCGCGACGCCACCGACCTGATGGTGACCGAAAACGTCGGCCGCCTGATCGTGGTCGAACGCAACAACCCGACCCACATGGTCGGCGTGCTCACCCGCAGCGACGTGATGGCCGCCAACAGCCGCCGCATCCATGAAATGCACGACGCCACCCGCCACATCCGGTTCCGGCAGACCTTCGGCCGGCGCTTCGGGGGCAAGCAGCAGCCGAGCCCGGCGGAGCACGCCAAGTAGTCCCGGCGCCGGTTGCTGCGCGACAATAGCGGGATGCTCGACGCCAACCGCTACCCGCTGCTTGCGCAGATCCATTCGCCCGCCGACCTGAAGCTGGTTCCCGAAGCGGATCTGGGCAAGGTCGCGGATGAATTGCGCGCGTACCTGATCGAATCGGTGGCCAGTGTCGGCGGCCACTTCGGCGCCGGCCTCGGCGTGGTCGAGTTGACCATCGCGCTGCATTACCTCTACGACACCCCGCGCGACCGGCTGGTGTGGGACGTCGGCCACCAGGGCTATCCGCACAAGATCCTGACCGGCCGCCGCGACCGCATCACCGCGATCAAGCAGAAGGACGGGCCGGCGCCGTTCCTGCGCCGCAGCGAGAGCGAGTACGACAGCTTCGGCGTCGGCCATGCATCGACGTCCATTTCGGCGGCGCTGGGCATGGCGCTCGCTTTGCAGCGCCGTGGCGATGGGCGCAAGGTCGTCGCGGTGATCGGCGACGGCGCGATCACCGGCGGCATGGCCTACGAAGCGCTGAACCACGCCGGCGGCATCGCGCCCGACATGCTGGTGGTGTTGAATGACAACGGCATGTCGATCAGCGAAAACGTCGGCGGCCTCGATCGCACGCTGGCGCGCCTGCGTGCCGGTGAAGCCGGTGAATCGGGCCCGCACCCGGAAGCCTTGTTCGAAGAGCTGGGCTTTGCCTATTCCGGTCCGGTCGACGGGCACGATCTGCCTGCATTGCTGCGCGCGTTGCGCGAGCTGCGCGGCAAGCACGGCCCGCAGCTGCTGCACGTCGTCACCACCAAGGGCAAGGGTTACGCACCGGCCGAACAGGCGCAGATCGAATACCACGCGGTCGGAAAGTTCGATCCGGCGCACGGCGTCGCGCAGGCCGCGGCGAAAGCGCCGAGCTACAGCGAAGTCTTCGGCGACTGGTTGTGCGACATGGCCGCGGCCGATCCGCGGCTGGTGGCGATCACGCCGGCGATGCGCGAAGGCTCGGGGATGGTGCGTTTTTCACGGGAATATCCGGATCGCTACCTCGACGTCGCCATCGCCGAACAACACGCGGTGACCCTGGCTGCGGGCCTCGCCTGCGAAGGCGCCAAACCGGTGGTCGCGATCTACTCGACCTTCCTGCAACGTGGTTACGACCAGTTGATCCACGACGTCACCTTGCAGGACCTCGACGTCACCTTCGCGATCGACCGCGCCGGCGTGGTCGGGCCGGACGGCCCCACCCACGCGGGCAGTTTCGACCTGTCGTTCCTGCGCTGCATTCCGAACCTGCTGGTGATGGCGCCCGCCGACGAGGACGAATGCCGCAAGTTGTTGACCACCGGCTATCGGCACGCAGGGCCCGCGGCCATTCGCTATCCGCGCGGCAGTGGTCCCGGTGTGGCCATCGACGCCGCGCTCGATGCGCTGCCGAACGGCAAGGCCGAAGTGCGACGCCACGGGCGGGGCATCGCGTTGCTGGCGTTCGGCTGCACGCTCGCGGCGGCGGAAGCGCTGGGCGACGAACTTGACGCCACCATCGTCAACATGCGCTTCGTCAAGCCGCTGGACGAAGCCTTGCTGCTGCAGCTGGCGCGCGCTCACGCGGCGCTGGTGACACTCGAAGACAACGCGATCGCCGGTGGCGCGGGTTCGGCCGTCGGCGAATGCCTCGCCGCACACGGCATGGCCATCCCGCTGTTGCAACTGGGACTGCCCGATCGCTTCCTCGAACACGCCACGCGCGACCAGCTGCTGGCCGAGGCGGGTCTGGATGCTGCCGGCATCCGGCGCGCGATCCACGCCCGGTTTCCGCAACTGACGACCGGCGCAGCGCACCGCGGCGCCGGCTGACGCACGCGTCCCGACCTGCGGCGTCAGTCTTCCTCGACCTTCGGTTTGAACGCTTCGACCAGTTGCTTCTGCACCTGCGCCGGCACCGGTTCGTAGTGCGACAGCTCCATCGCGAAGCGGCCTTCGCCGCCGGTGAGTGAGCGCAGTTCGGTCTGGTAGTCGACCACCTCGGCCAGTGGCGCCTGGGCCTTCACCACCAGCACGCCGCCACGCAGCGAGTCGGTGCCGTTGATGCGCGCGCGCTTGGATGCGAGGCCGCCGGTGACGTCGCCCATGTATTGCTCGGGCACGTTGACGTCGAGGCTGACGATCGGTTCCAGCACGATCGGTTGGGCCTTCGCGACCGCGTCGAGGAACGCCTTCTGGCCCGCCGAGACAAACGCGACTTCCTTGGAATCGACCGGGTGGTACTTGCCGTCGAACACCACCACGCGCACGTCCTGCATCGGGTAGCCCGCGACCGCACCGTGTTCCAACACCTGGCGCACGCCTTTCTCGATCGCGGGAATGTCCTGGTTGGGGATGACGCCACCCTTGCTGTCGTCGCGGAACTCGAAGCCCTCGCCGCGCGCGAGCGGCTCGATGCGCAGGAATACTTCGCCGAACTGGCCGGCGCCACCGGTCTGCTTCTTGTGACGATGGTGGCCTTCGGCCTTGGCGGCGATGGTTTCGCGATACGCGATCCGCGGCGGGTGGGTGATCACCTCGACGCCGTAGCGTTCCTTCATCCGCTCCAGGATCAGCTTCAGGTGCAGGTCGGAGAGGCCGCGCAACACGGTTTCGTTCAACTCCTTGTTGTGCTCGACCTGCATGCAGGGGTCTTCCTCGGCGAGCTTGGCCAGCGCGGTGGCAAGCTTCTGGTCCTGGCCCTTGTGTTTGGGCTCGACGGCGAGACCGAACATCGACAGCGGATAGTGCAGCGGCGCGAGGTGGATCAAGTCTTCGTCGTGCGAGTCGTGCAGGATCGCGTCGAAGTGGATCTCCTCGACCTTGGCGATGCCGGCGAAATCGCCCGGAATCGCGCTGTCGATCTCGATATGGTCCTTGCCCTGCAGCCGGAACAGATGCCCGACCTTGAACGGCTTCTTGCCATCGTCGATGAACAGCTGCGAATCCTTCTTTACGCTGCCCTGCCACACACGAAACACCGCCAGCTTGCCGACGAAGGGGTCGTTGATGATCTTGAAGACGTCCGCGATCACGTGTGCGGCGGGGTCGGGCTTGGCGACGATCGCGGCGGCGGCGTCACCCGTGCCTTTCACGAACGGCGGCGGGTTGGCCTCGCCCGGGTGTGGCAACAACTTCTGCGCGATGGTGAGCCACTCGGCGACACCCGCGCCGTTGCGCGCGGAGGTGAAACAGATCGGCACGAGGTGGCCCTCGCGCAGGCATTGTTCGAAGGCTTCGTGCAGGTCACCCGGCGACAGCGCGCCCTCGCCGTCGTCGAGGTAACGCCCCATCACGCGTTCGTTGATCTCGACCACCTGATCGATGATGCGCTGGTGTGCGTCGTTGACATCGCCGAGGTCGCTGGTTCCTTCGCGCGAGAAGAAACAGTCGACGATCCTGGCGCCGTGATCGGCAGGCAGGTTCACCGGCAGGCACTCGCTGCCGAATTCCTCGCGCAGTTCCTCAACCAGTGCGGCGAGGTCGATGCCCTCGGCGTCGATGCGATTGACCACCAGCATGCGCGCGAGGCGACGCTCCTTCGCGTAGTGCATCAAACGACGGGTGCCGTGCTCGATACCGTTGGCGGCGTTGACCACCACCGCGCAGGTTTCCACGGCGGCGAGTGCGGCAAGCGTCTGGCCGCGAAAATCGGCGTAGCCGGCCGTGTCGATCAGGTTGATGTGGCAGCCGCCGGTGTCGATGGCGGCGGTGGCCGAGTGGATGGAGTGCTGGCGTTCCTTTTCCTGGGCATCGAAATCGGACACCGTGCTGCCGCGTTCGATGCTGCCTGTCGTCTGGATCGCGCCGCCGGCATGCAGCAGGGCTTCGAACAGCGTGGTTTTGCCGGCGCCGGCGTGGCCTGCCAAAGCCACGTTGCGAATGTCTCCGGTGGTGTAGGCGCTCATGCGGGCCTCGCTTTTCGGATCGCGGCGGTCGCGTGAACATGCGCCAAACTTCGCGTTCGGTCAAGTTGGCACGCGGAACCTCAACGCCGCGGCGTGGTCGGATGGATGGCCCCGGGCCCGCCGCGTGGAAGCGGCGATGCCGGGAGCGTCCCCTACACTGACCGCGACGATTTCGCGAAAGCCATGTGAGCGCATGCCGGGCAACGATGCACTGGGACCACCGCCGACAGGAGAGCCGCTCGCAGGCGGTTTCGATGCCTGGTGGTCGGCCGAGCCCATCGCCGGCGATGAGCCGCCGCAACGCCTGACGCATTGGCGCACGCCGCCGCGTGACCGCCGCCGCATCCTGTGGTTGCTGGCCCTGGTGCTGGCCGGGCATGTGTTGGTGGTCGTGTGGGTGATGTGGGGCACGCCGACGCGCCGGGTCGTGCAGGGGCATGCGATCGAGGTGACGTTTTTCGAGACCGCGCCCTTGCCGCCGCCACCGCCGCCGCCGCCACCGTGGCTGCCGGCGCCGCCACTGCCCGAGGCGGCCTTGCCGCCGCCGGTGCGCCTGCACCATATCGTGCCGCGCGCACCGGGCAGCATCACCGCGACCATCGAGACACCGCCGCGCCAGCTCGACCTGTATGGGTCGAACGGTCAGGTGCGGTTGTCGAGCGGCGGTCCCCCGGCCTCGGCGCCGGCCTATCGCGAGGTCATGCCCAAGGGTGATTCGGTGCTCACCATCAACACGCCGCTGCACTACAAGCCAACGCGCTTCAACAAGGACTGGGCGCCGGTCAACGAAACCAACGGCCGCAAGCTGCTCAACAAGATCATCGACAAGACCACGGTCAAGAAAACCGTGAAGTTGCCGACGGGCGATCGGGTCACCTGTGCGATCAATCCCTTGCTGGCGCTCGCCGGTGGCTTGTTCGGTTGCCATGGCCAGATCCCGCCGCCGCCGAAAAACGACCAGGACATCCGCTTGTCGATGCCGCCCGCCGAAACACTCACCGGCAAGAAGGTGACGGTGCCGGCATCCGCGTCCAGCGCGTCACCGCCGCCTGCGTCGGGTGGTTGATCGGGCGCGTGGTGGCGCGGGCTACAGCACGGCGGGTTAGAATCGGCGGATGCACAAACCCCCCGAGATCCTTGCCAAGCGCGAGGTCGACAACAGCCGCTTCCTGCACGTCGAGGAAATCGACCTCGCGTTTTCGAACGGCGCACAGCGCACCTTCGAACGCCTGACTGCGTGCGGCATGGGTGCGGTGTTCATCGTGCCGATGCGTGATGCCGACACCGTGTTGCTGGTGCGCGAATACGGCGCCGGCGTTGACCGCTACGAGCTCGGCGTGCCCAAGGGTCGCATCGACCGCGGCGAGGCACTGCTCGACGCCGCCAATCGCGAGTTGAAGGAAGAAGTCGGCTTCGGCGCGCGCAAATTGACGCCGCTGTCGGTGTTGTCGCTGTCGCCCGCCTACATGACCCACAAGGCTGCGGTGGTGTTGGCTGAAGACCTGTATCCCGAGCGCCTGCCGGGTGACGAGCCGGAGATGCTGGACGTGGTGCCGTGGAAGTTGTCCGAACTGCACAACTTGTTGGCGCGCGACGACGTTTCCGAAGGCCGCTCGATCGCCGCCTTGTTCATTGCCCGCGAATACCTGGAAGGAAGGTTCCGCCCCGCATGAGTACTCTGGAGCGCCTCGCGCATGAAAGTTGTCTGCTCGCGCGTCGCGCGGGCGCGGCGATCCTCGAAGTCTACGCCGGCAGTTTCGCGGTCGAGCACAAGGTCGACGATTCTCCGTTGACGGCGGCGGACATGGCCTCGCATCGCGTCATCGTCGACGGCCTGCAGGCGTTGACGCCCGACATTCCTGTGTTGTCCGAGGAATCCCGCAGCATCGGTTGGGACATCCGCCGAAGCTGGAACCGCTACTGGCTGGTCGATCCGCTGGATGGCACCCGCGAGTTCGTCAAGCGCAATGGCGAGTTCACCGTCAACATCGCATTGATCGAGGACCACGCGCCGGTGCTGGGCGTGGTGCTGGTGCCGGTGAGCGGCGAGTTGCATTACGGCATCGAAGGCGAGGGTGCGTTCCTGGAAGCGGCGCCGGGCGCGTTGCCGCGGCCGATCGCGACGCGTGCCGCAGAGCCCGTGCCGGTGGTCGCCGGCAGCCGCTCGCATGGCGGCGATCGCCAGGCCGAGGTGCTGGCCGGGCTCGGCGAATACCGTTTGCAGCCGGTCGGCTCGTCGATCAAGTTCTGCATGGTCGCGCGCGGCGATGCCGACCTGTACCTGCGGCTCGGCCCCACGTCGGAGTGGGATACCGCGGCGGCGCAGTGCGTGCTGGAACAGGCCGGCGGCGCGGTGGTCGACCTGGCTGGCGCGCCCTTGCGCTACAACACCAAGGACTCGCTGCTCAATCCCGAATTCCTTGCGTTGGGCGACCCGTCGGTCGATTGGCTGTCGCGACTGCGCGTGCAGCCATGAACGACGAGACGCGATCGGATTCGACTGCTGCCACCATTGCGACACTGCTCGCGATCATGGCGCGGCTGCGCGACCCCGAGCGCGGCTGCCCGTGGGATGTTGCGCAAACGTTCGACACGATTGCGCCATACACCATCGAGGAAGCCTACGAGACCGCCGACGCGATCGACCGCAAGGATTACGCGGCGCTCAAGGACGAGCTCGGCGACCTTTTGCTGCAGGTGGTGTTCCACGCGCGCATGGCCGAGGAACAGGGCCTGTTCGACTTCAATGACGTGGTCGCGGCGATCAGCGGCAAATTGCAGCGACGGCATCCGCATGTGTTCGCTGGTGCGACCTATGCGAACGCCGACGAGCAACGCCGTGCGTGGGACGAGCTCAAGCGCGCCGAACGTGCCGAACGCGGCGAGTCGGATGCCAGTGCGCTCGCGGGCATTGCCCGCGGCTTGCCGGAGTGGCAGCGTGCCACCAAGTTGTGCGACAAGGCCGCGACCGTCGGCTTCGATTGGCCCGGGCCGGAGCCGGTGCTGGACAAGCTTGCCGAGGAAGTGGATGAAGTCCGCGCCGAGTTTTCAGTGCACGCCGGACATGACCGGCTGCTGGACGAGATCGGCGACGTGCTGTTCGTGACGGTGAACCTGGCGCGCCACGCCAAGGTGGATTTCTCGGCCGCGCTGCGGCATGCGAATGCCAAGTTCGAACGGCGCTTCCGGCGCATGGAGTCGCTCGCCGCCGCGGCCGGCGAATCGCTGGCCGCGAAATCGCTGGCCGAGCAGGATGCCTTGTGGGATCAAGCCAAGCGCGACGAACGCAAGGCATAGGCCTGAAGTCACGCGGACTTTGGGCACATGATCGCGGCTGCCATCATGTTTAGGCTGCTTCCATTCGGCCGTGATCGCGGTCATGCAGGAGCATCACCATGCGCACAAGCATCCTCGCCATTGCGGTCGTTTCGTTGCTGGGCGTGTCGCTCACCGCCGCTGCCGCCGATGCGTGCAAATACAGTGCGCCGCGCAACGCCGAGATCGACGCCGCCGGGCTGAAGTCGTTGCTGGTCAGCATCGGTCCGGATGATCTCGTCATCCACGGCGATCCCGGCGCGACCCGGATCGTGGTGCGCGGCACCGCCTGTGCGTCGAGCGAAAAGTGGCTGCAGGAAGTGAAGCTGGAAGCCGTGCGCCACGGCGATACCGCCAGCATCGTCGCCCACGATGACGAGCACGGCATCCACATCTCGTTCTTCGGCGACTCCTACGCGTACCTCAAACTGGATGTGAGCGTGCCGCAGTCGCTTGCCGTCAAGTTGCAGGAAGGTTCCGGCGATGCGCAGGCGGGCAGGCTCGCGTCGCTGGACGCCACGGTCGGCTCGGGCGACCTGAAGGTGAACGGCATCGCCGGCGGACTCACGTTGCAGGTGGGCTCGGGTGACGCGGTCGCCAGCGACGTCGGCAGCCTGAAGGTCTCCAGCGTCGGGTCCGGTGACGTACGCGTGGACAGCGTGCACGGTGACGTCGAGGTCGGCAGCGTGGGTTCGGGTGACTTCGCCGCCAGCAACGTCAAGGGCAACGCGACGATCGGCTCGGTGGCGTCGGGTGACGCGAAGCTGACGGGTGTCGTGGGCAGCGTCAGCGTGCGCAGCGTCGGCTCCGGCGACCTCGACTTGCTCGACGTCACCGGCAACGTGGGCGTCGGCGCGGTCGCGTCCGGTGATGTCGACATGAAGCGTGTCGGCGGCAACGTGCATGCCGGCAGCGTCGGTTCCGGTGATTTCGATGCGGACGGCGTCGGCGGCAACTTCACGGTCGACAGCATCGGCAGCGGTGACGCCGGCCACCACGGGGTCAAGGGCAAGGTCAGCGTGCCGCGCGACGACGATTGACGCGGCCGCCGATGCAGCACGCCATGTGGCGGGCAGCCACCAGGATGGCTGTCCGCCGCATCGCCGCGAGTGATGCCAGGCGGTCGTTGCCCCGCCTGCATGGATCAACGCGGCGGCTGGCGATCGGTTGACACGCCCGCCGCGGTCCACGTTCACGCCGCAATCACCTGTGTCGCGGCACATTGGCCACGATATGGGCAACGCAGCGTGGAACCGGGGGCGACGACAATGACCGACAGCGAACGCGACAGCCAATCAGGGCTGGTCCTGCTGGTCGAGGACAACAATGGCATCGCCGAGATGGTCGGCGAATTCCTCGAACGGCGCGGCTATTCGGTCGACTACGCGGGTGACGGCGTCAGCGGCCTGCATCTGGCCATCACCGGCAACTATGACGTGATCGTGCTCGACCTGATGCTGCCCGGGATGGACGGCCTCGACGTCTGCCGCAAGTTTCGTGGCGAGGCCAAGAAGGCCACGCCGGTGCTGATGCTGACGGCGCGCGACACCCTGGAAGACAAGCTGGTCGGGCTCGATGCCGGGGCCGACGACTACCTGGTCAAGCCGTTCGAGCCGCGCGAGCTGGAAGCGCGCATCCGCGCCCTGATCCGACGCGAGCGGCGGCAGGTTTCGAGCGAGGTCTACCAGGTCGGCGACCTGACGCTGGACACCGGCACGTTCCGGATCACCCGCGCCGGCGAGGATCTGCAGGTCTCGCCGATCGGTTTGAAACTGTTGGGCATCCTGATGCGCGAATCGCCGCGGGTGGTCTCGCGGCATGACATCGAGCGCGAAATCTGGGGCGATACCTTGCCCGATTCGGATACCCTGCGCTCGCACCTGTACAACCTGCGCCGGGTGGTGGACAAGCCGTACCTGCGGCCGTTGCTGCACACCATCCACAGCGCCGGCTATCGCGTCGCCGACCTCGACGCCGAAGCCGCGAACGAACGGGTGCGGGCCTCCTGACGCGGGTTGCGCCGGCGCCGTACGGGCGCGGAGAATCGGATCCGCGCGAGCGGCGCGTCCGGGATGAATCCGCGGCATGACCATGTATGCCAGCATCAGGCACCGCTTCTGGGTGATGTTCTCGCTGCTGGTGGCGGCGATCAGCGTCGTCACAGCACTCGGTGTGTACGCCGCGGCGAGCTCGGTGCGCCAGGCCGTGGCGCGCCAGGAGCTCGATCGCGAAGCGGTCTACTTCGCCGGACAGCTGGCGCGCGATCCGCATACGCCGTTGCCCGATACCTGGCTGATCCACGGCTACCTGCGGGCGCCCGGCCAGTCGAACGCCGCGGTGCCGCCGAATTTGCGCGGCCTGGCGACTGGCTACCATCGCGTGCGCCAGCTGGACGGCACCATCGGTACGGTACGCGTGTCCGACACGCCGCGCGGACGCTTGTACCTGTTGTTCAACAACGATCGCCCGAG
>DASSRT010000008.1:0-5524 GCA_035701705.1 Rhodanobacteraceae bacterium | reverse complement strand
ATGAAGGTATGGCTGCGGCTGCCGCGCAGCGAGGGCAGCGATCGCGTGGTGGTGCCGCGCATGCTGCAGGTGGTGCGCGCGTGCATCGCGCAACTCGACGGCAGCACCGAGCCGGAGGCGATCGAACGCTACCTGGATACGTACCAGCAGCAGGCGACCCTCGACCTGGTCGAACTGTGGATGCTGCCGGTGCTGATCCGCGTCGCCCTGATCGAAGGCCTTGCAGCTGGCGCGGTCACCATCGCGCGGCGCCTGCAGGCGTATGCGGATGCCGAAGCCTGGGCGGACCACTTGATCGGCGTCGCGGCCGAGAAGCGCGGCGACATCCTGGTGAGCGTCGCCGAGATGGCACGCACGCATCCGTTCGACTCGCCCGCCTTCGCGGCCGAGTTCCACCGTTTGCTGGAAGGCAAGCATCCGGCGCTGAAACTGGCACTGACCTTCGCCGAGCAGCAACTGGAGCAGCGCGGCTCCAGTGTCGCGCGCGCCATCGACGAGGAAACCCGCACCCAGGCCGCCGATGTCGTCGCGATCGCCAACCGCATCAACAGCCTGCGCCGGATCGGCGAAACCAACTGGTCGGAACTGATCGAACGCGTCAGCAAGGTCGACCGCATCCTCGGCGAGGATCCGGCTGCGGCCTACACCGGCATGGACTTCACCACCCGCGGCCGCTACCGCCACGCGATCGAACTGCTGGCGCAACGCAGCCGCCGCACGGAGACCGATGTCGCACAACGCGCGCTGGACGCGGCGCGCCGCGGGATCAAGCCCGATGTCGATCCGCGCGTGCGCCATGTCGGCTACTACCTCGTCGGCGCGGGCCGCACCGCGTTCGCGCGCGAGCTGGGCGCGCGTACCCTGATCGAACACCGGCTGGCCACGCGGCTGCGGCGCTGGCCGGCGATGACCTACCTCGGCTCGATCTTCGTGCTCACCCTGGCGATCACGCTGGTCGCCGCGCTCGGCGAGCCGTTGCCGGCATCGCGCGTACTCGACGCGACCCTGCTGATCGCGCTGTTCGCCGCTGCCAGCCAGCCCGCGGTGTCCCTGGTGAACTGGCTGCTCGGGATGCTGGTGCCCGCGCAACTGCTGCCGCGGATGTCGTTCTCGGGCGGCATCCCGGACAGCTGCCGCACGCTGGTGGTGGTGCCGTGGTTGCTGGGCAATGCCAAGGGCCTTTCCGAACAACTCGATGCGCTGGAAATCCGCCACCTCGGCAATCGCGATGCCAATTTGCGCTTCGCCCTGCTGACCGATTTCCCGGATGCCCCCGAGCGCGACATGCCGGGGGACGCGGCCCTGCTGGAGGCCGCCACCGCGGGCATCGACCGTCTCAATGCCAAATACGCGCTGGCCGGCAGCACGCGTTTTTACCTGTTCCACCGCCCGCGCGAATGGAACGCGCGCCAGGCGGTGTGGATGGGGTTCGAACGCAAGCGCGGCAAGCTCGGCGACCTCAACCGGGTATTGCGCGGCGCCCGCCCGGAGCGCTGCTTCAGCGTGGTGGTGGGCGAACTCGCGGCGCTGCAGTCCACCCGCTACGTGATCACGCTGGATGCCGACACCCAGTTGCCACCGGACGCCGGCCGCAAGCTGGTGGAGACCATGGCGCATCCATTGAACCGGCCATGGTTCAACAAGGGCTCGCGGCGCATCACCGCCGGTTACGGCCTGCTGCAACCCCGCATCTCGGTCGGACATGCCGGCGATCGCCCCAGCCGCTTCGCGCGCCTGTACAGCGATTCCACCGGACTCGATCCTTACACGCATGCGGTCTCCGACGTGTACCAGGACCTGTTCGGCGAAGCCTCGTTCGTCGGCAAGGGCATCTATGACGTGGACGCCTTCAGCCGCTCGGTCGGCACCCGTTTTCCCAACGACCTGATCCTCTCGCACGACCTGCTGGAAGGCTCGTACGCACGCGCGGGCCTGGTCAGCGACATCGAGCTGATCGAGGACCAGCCCAACCGCTTCAGTGTCGACGTGCGGCGCCGCCACCGCTGGACCCGCGGCGACTGGCAGATCGTGCAATGGTTGCTGCCGATCGTGCCGGGTCCGCGCCGGCGTGGCTTGCGCAACACCCTGAAGCCGCATCACCGCTGGAAGATCCTCGACAACCTGCGGCGCGGGGTGGTGCCGTTGGCGTTGCTGGCGCTGCTGTTGCGCGGCTGGTGGCACGGCGCCGGCGCAGCCTACTGGGGCGGCGTGGTGGTCGCGTTCCTGCTCGGTCCGCCGGTGCTGGTCGCGGCCGGACAGGTACTGCGCAACCTCTGGCAACGCGTGCCGCCGCGGCGCTGGCGCAACACCTGGCGCGGCATCCGCGACGAGCTGTTGCGCGACCTGTTCGCGATCGCGGTGTTGCCGTTCGAGGCCTGGCTGAACCTCGATGCCATCACGCGCAGTGCATGGCGCCTGCTGTTTTCGCGCCGGCACCTGCTGGAATGGACACCGATGACCGACGCCATGCGCGGCGCGGCGTCTTCGCTCGCCGGCTACGCGAAGTTGATGTGGGTGGCGCCCGCCATCGCGCTGGCGGCAGGTGCGGCCTTGTATGCGTACGCACCCGTGGCGCTGCCGGCGGCGCTGGCGTTCCTGCTGCTGTGGCTGGTTGCGCCGGTGCTCGCGTGGTGGATCAGCCGCACCCCGGAGCGTCCGTCGCTGCCGCTGGATGCCGCGCAACTGGTGTTCCTCAACGGCGTCGCGCGGCGCGTCTGGCACTGGTTCGAAACCTTCGTCACCGCCGACGAACACTGGCTGCCGCCGGACAACTGCCAGGAATTTCCGGTCGAACAGATCGCGCACCGCACCTCGCCCACCAACATCGGCATGGCGCTGCTGGCCAACCTGAGCGCACATGATTTTGGCTACATCAGCACCGGCATGCTGCTGCAGCGCACCGCCGCCACCCTCGACAGCTTGCAGCGACTGGAGCGCCATCGCGGCCATTTCTACAACTGGTACGACACCCGGACGCTCGCGCCGCTGCTGCCGCGCTACATCTCCAGCGTCGACAGCGGCAACCTCGCAGCCTGCCTGCTGGTGCTGGCGAACGCGCTCGAACACGGCCGCGACGAGCCGCTGGTGCCGCCGCAACTCGCGCACGGCCTGCGCAGTTCGGCGCGGGTGCTCGGCGAGCAATTGCCGAACGTGGACGCCGCCGATCCACACGCCAATCTCGCACTGGCCGCCACCCTCGCCGCCATCGATGGCCTGCTCGCCGACGCCATCGGCAACAGCGCTTCGCTGCCGGTGCTGCATGGCCTGCTGGCGCGCATCGAGGCCGAGGCCGGCAAGCTCCTGCAACTGGTCGCGGACAACGCCGTCAGCGGCGAATTCGCGGAATGGGCCGGCGTGCTGGCGCGCCAGGCCACGGCGGCCTGCGAGGAACTCGACATCCTCGCGCCCTGGCTCGGCCTCGGCGATTCCGGCAGTGATGATGAAACGGCGCGCGCGCTGCTGGCGGAACTCGAACGCAACCCGGCGCAACAACGCGTCGCGGAATTGCTGGATGCACTGATCGGGCGCCTCGCCTCGCCGCCCGCGGGCGCACCGGCGACGCCGGACGTGGTCGCTGCCCTCGCCGAGTTGCGCGCCACCCTGAACCGCCGCCACGACGATGGCCTCGCGCTGGCGACCCGCTGCCGCGAACTGGCGCAGATGGACCTGTCGTTCCTCTGGGACAAGCGCCGCCAGCAATTCAGCATCGGCTACGACGTCGCCCGCGACAAGCGCGACAACGGCCACTACGACCTGCTCGCGTCCGAAGCGCGCATCCTCTCCTACGTCGCGATCGCGCAAGGCCAGGTGCCGGCCTCGCACTGGTTCAAGCTGGGCCGGCAACTCACCATCGCCGCCGGGCGCCCGGCGCTGGTGTCGTGGAGCGGCTCGATGTTCGAGTACCTGATGCCGAACCTGTTGATGCCGGTGTTCCACAACACACTGCTCGCCGACACCTGCCACGCCGCGGTCGCACGCCAGATCCAGTACGGCGCCCAGCAACAGGTGCCGTGGGGTGTTTCCGAATCGGCGTACAACGCCACCGACGCCAACCTCACCTACCAGTACCGCGCGTTCGGCGTGCCCGGACTCGGCCTGAAGCGTGGGCTGGGCGAGGACCTGGTGATCGCACCGTACGCCTGCGTGATGGCGCTGATGCTGGATCCGGAGGCCGCCTGCAACAACCTCGAACGCCTGTCCGGCCTCGGTTGCCTGACCCGCTACGGTTTCTACGAAGCGCTCGACTTTACCGCCGGCCGCGTCAGCGAGGACGAGGATTTCGCGCGCGTGCGCAGCTGGATGGCCCACCACCACGGCATGAGCCTGCTGGCACTGTCCTCGGTGCTGAACCGCCAGCCGATGCAGCGACGCTGCATGCGCGAACCGATGTTCCACGCGTACGAATTGCTGTTGCGCGAAAAGATTCCCGAATCACGGCCACGCCACCCGGCACGCCTGGACGTCGAGCAGCCGCGCCAGACCCGCGCGCGTGCGCAGCCGCGGGTGCGCGAAATTTCGCGCATGGATACGCCCCTGCCGGAAGTGCACCTGCTCTCGAACGGCAACTACCACGTGGTGCTGACGCAGTCGGGTGCCGGCTACAGCCGCTGGCGCCAGCTCGCGATCACCCGCTGGCGCGCCGATGCGACGCGCGACGCCGATGGCCAGTGCATCTACCTGCGCGATGTCGATTCCGGCAAGGTGTGGTCGGCGACCGCGCAGCCACTCGGCGACCCGGAGGGCACCTGCAGCGCCACGTTCTCGCAGGCGCGCGCCGAATTCCACCGCGTCGATCATGGCATTGCCTGCGAATTGCTGGTGGCGGTCTCGGCCGAGGACGACATCGAACTGCGCCGCCTGCGCCTGACCAACCGCGGCAGCCGCGCGCGCACGCTGGAGGTCACCAGCTACGCCGAAATCGTGCTGGCGCCGCCGGATGCCGACGCCTCGCATCCGGTCTTCAGCAAGTTGTTCCTTGAAACCGAAGCCGCGCCCGAGCTGGACGCGCTGCTGGCGCACCGGCGCGCACGCAGCCCCGACGAACACGATCCGTGGCTGCTGCAGCAGATGACCACCCGCGGCGGCACGCTCGGCGAGCACCAGTTCGAAACCAGCCGCGAGGCTTTCCTCGGCCGCCTGCGCGGTCCGGCCAATCCGCTCGCGCTCGAAGCCGATGCAGCACTTGCAGGCCATGTCGGCGCGGTGCTCGATCCGTGCGTGGCGCTGCGGCGCCGCATCCGCATCCTGCCGGGCCACACCGCCAGCGTCGACATCATCACCGGTGTCGCCGCGGATCGCGACAACGCCCTCGCGCTCGCGCGCAAATACCGCGAACGCCACCTGCACGAGCGCGTGTTCCAGCTGGCGTGGACCCACGACCAGGTGGTGCTGCAGCAATTGAACATGAGCTCGGTCGAGGCCCAGCGCTACGAGCACCTCGCCAGCGCTTTGCTGTACGGCCCGATCAGTGCGCAACAGGAATCGCCCGATCCCTTGCCCGCGCAGCCGGCGCTGTGGAAGCACG
>DASSRT010000007.1:0-13016 GCA_035701705.1 Rhodanobacteraceae bacterium | reverse complement strand
GTATTCCACGTGCGCCGTCGAAATCGTGATCCCGCGCGCCTTCTCTTCCGGCGCCGCGTCGATCGCGTCGTAGGCCTTGAACTCGCCGCCAAAACGCTCCGCGCCCACCTTCGTCAGCGCCGCCGTCAGCGTCGTCTTGCCGTGGTCAACGTGACCAATCGTGCCCACGTTCACGTGCGGCTTCTTGCGCTCGAATTTCTCTTTGGACATGGCGATTTACCTTTGGGTGTCTGTCTTGGTCGTGAAACATCTACTTCAAAATCTTTCAGCCGCGAAGAACGCAAAGGACGCAAAACAAAAACCAATCAACCCTTGCTTGCCGCTCTTGCTTCTCTTCGCGACCTTGGCGTCCTTCGCGAACAACTGCTCTCAGCTTCCGCGGTCCCCGGTCACGCCGAGGTGGTGCTCACAACAGGAATCGAACCTGTGACCTCTTCCTTACCAAGGAAGTGCTCTACCGACTGAGCTATGTGAGCGTTTGTTTCAGCCGGCATCCCTGCCGGCAAGAGCAAAACCCGCGATCCATGGCGGACTTTCCACAAAAGCTCGCGCTTGGCAGCTTGGCCAGCAGCGAACTACTCGCGACAAGCAATTCAATGGAGCGGGAGGCGGGAATCGAACCCGCGCTATCAGCTTGGAAGGCTGAAGTTCTACCATTGAACTACTCCCGCACGCGGGCGATCTCTGGCGGAACCTGCGGCTCCGTTGCATGAAGCTGGTGGAGGGAGGTGGATTCGAACCACCGAAGGCGTAAGCCAGCAGATTTACAGTCTGCCCCCGTTGGCCGCTTGGGTATCCCTCCGAATTTTGTGTCGTTACCTCATATGTGTGTCGGGAGGTGGATGACTCGCCCCATCCATGGGGCTCGCCCTTCGGGCCGCGCCGCTTCGCGTCGCGTTCAAGTTCGCTCCCGGCGAACTTAGTGCTCGTCTCGTCCATGAGACTCGCCCCTCGCGATGCTCGGGGCCAACCTCCGGTTGTCCAAATTTGTTCCAGCCAAATTTGTCGAACCACCGAAGGCGTAAGCCAGCAGATTTACAGTCTGCCCCCGTTGGCCGCTTGGGTATCCCTCCGAATTCTGTACGTTTGTCTTTTTGCTCGCTCGTGGAAGAAACCCGTCAACCGCCGAAGGCGCGAGCCAGCAGATCACGTTTCCTGTCTGCCCCGCCGGCCGCCGGGCATCCCTCCAGAATCTCGCGTTGTCGTTGGCAAAACACCGACGCAAACAACCCGGCATGCGCGTGGACACCCGGGTTGCAACGATTTGCACCACAAAGACTGCGTATTGTCCCGGCTTGCGACGACCAAGTCAACTGGTGGGTGCCATCACCCGCGGGGCGGAAGGGATGACTGCGGTGGTTCCATGGAACCTGGCTTGCACGGGGCACATGCGATCACCCAGCCCACGATTGTAAACCAGTCGCCATATGTCGGAACAATTGTCACAAATGTGATGACAGGCACAGAACGTGCACCAACGACGCTGTGATCCGGATGCCGGGCCTTACCGGCCCCGGAGCCACGACGTTCACTCACAGACGTTCACCCACATTGGAGACATCCCGAAATGAACCTGAAACCCACCCTGCTGGCCACCGGCATGGCCCTTGCGCTCGGCACCATGGCGCTCGCACCGCAAGCGGCCCATGCCACCGCGGACGGTACCGTCACCATCGGCGGCAAGGTGCTGAACGGCACCTGCAGCGTCAGCGGCAATGGTAGTCCTGCCAATACCGCGGTCACGCTTGCTGACGTGCAACAGAGCGCGCTGACCGCAACCGGTGCGTACACTGCGAGCCAGCAGAAGTTCAGCATCGACCTCACCAACTGCCCGACGACTCCGTCCGGGGTACAGGTCGGCCTGCAGTTCTTTGGCGGCAACGACTCTTCGGGCGCCGGCTTGCTGACCAGCACCGGCACCGCGACGGGCGTGGAAGTGCAGCTGCTCGACAGCAGCAAGAACGCCGTAACCATCACCAGTGCACAGCCGACCGACAACTCGAACGTCACCGATGCGACGACCTTGAGCGGTGCAAGCGCAACGCTGGACTACTACGCGCAGTACTACGTCACCAGCGCTACGCCGGGTGCCGGTACCGTCGAAGCGCAGACGAGCTTCGTGATCAATTACCAGTAAGCCGACAACCAACAACCCGCTGCGTACGGAATACGCAGCGGGTTCGAGGTTCGGCCCCCACTGGAGATAAACCATGAACATCCTGACCCGCGCATTGGGCGCGGCAGCGGTCGCTTTGTGCCTTGCCGCACCTGCCGCCAACGCCAGCGTCGTCATCAGCGGCACCCGCGTGGTCTTCAATGCCGCGCAAGGTGAAGCGACGGTGCGCCTGACCAACGACAACACCCAACCGGCGCTGGTCGAGGCCTGGATCGACGACGGTGACATCAATTCGACGCCCGACACGGTGCACACGCCGTTCCTGATCACACCGCCGCTGTTCCGGATGAACGCGCACAAGGATCAGAACCTGCGGATCCTGTACATCCAGGGCGCCAAGCCCCTGCCGACCAACCGCGAGTCGGTGTTCTGGCTGAACGTGCTCGAGATTCCGCCGAAGCCGACCGGCCCCCAGTTTGCCGGCAAGAATTACCTGCAATTCGCGATCCGCACGCGCATCAAGCTCTTCTACCGCCCGGCCAAGCTGCAGGGCGACGTGCTGAAGGCGCCTGACCAGCTGACCTTCAAGACCGTGGCCGAGCAAGGCGTGGCCCTGGAAGTGCACAACCCGACGCCGTACTACATCACCATCAACAGCCTTTCACTCGGCGCCGACACCGCGCCCGTGAAAGGTGCCGACGGCATGGTCGCGCCGTATGGCAATCTCAAGCTCCCGTTGCAAGGCGTCGCCCACGCGCCCATGGCGGGTACGCCCATCGTGTTTTCCACGATCAACGACTACGGCGCTGGTGATAGCCACAGGGGTGTGATCGCGCAATGAAGGCACGCCCCGCCAGCACCCACGCGCTCAAAATGCCGAAGTATTCGGCACTGGCGCTGGCCTGCGCGGCAGCGTTGGCCGCGCTGGGCTGGTCCACGCCCAGCCATGCTGCGGCGGCCGCAGCAGCCAACGGCAGCTATGTCGAATTCAACCGCAGCATGTTGGCGGGCGGCGGCAGCGATGCAACCGATCTGGCGCGCTTCGAACACGGCGTGACGGTACTGCCCGGCAGCTACAGCGTCGATGTCTACGTCAACCAGACATGGAAGGCGCGGACGGACGTGCGTTTCGCCGCAGCGTCGGACGACACCAACGCCGTACCGTGCGTCACGACCGACCTGATGAACCGGATGGGCCTGGTACCGGCCAAATCTGCCACGGCAGCAGCGGCGCAACTGGCAGCCGGCACCGGCTGCGTGCAGCTTGCCGACCTGATTCCTAGCGCGCAACTCGACTACGACCAGTCCAACCTGCGCCTCGATGCCAGCATCCCGCAGGCATACTCGGGCCAGATGCCGCGCGGCTACGTCAATCCGGCGTCCTGGAATCAAGGCGTGCCGGCCTTCCTGCTGAACTACAACCTCAACAGCTACCACACCAGCAGCACGGGCCAGAACCAGACCAGCACCTACCTCGGACTCAATGCCGGCCTGAACCTGGGGCCCTGGCACTTTCGCCAGAATTCAACGGTCACTTGGCAATCCGGCACGGCCGGCCAACCCAGCCAGCGTCACTGGCAGAACATCGCCGCCTATGTGCGGCGCGACCTGCCCAAACTGCGATCCACCCTGACCATCGGCGACAGCTACACCGACGGCGCGGTGTTCGACAGCCTCAGCCTGCGCGGCGTGCAACTGGGTACCGACGACCGGATGCTGCCGCAATCGCTGCAAGGCTACGCACCGGTCATCCGCGGCGTCGCCGACAGCAACGCCAAGGTCACGGTGAGCCAGAACGGCGTGCAGATCTACCAGACGACCGTCGCCCCTGGCCCGTTCGTGATCAGCGACCTGTACCCGACCGGCTACGGCGGCGACCTGGTCGTGACCGTCACCGAGGCCGACGGCCGCACCCATACGTTCACCGTGCCGTACGCATCGGTGGCACAGCTGCTGCGGCCGGGCATCACCCGTTTCGACATCGCGGCGGGCCAGCTGCGCAACACCTACGGCCTCGACAGCAAGCCCGGCGTGATCGAAGGCACGATCCAGCACGGCTTCAACAATCTGCTGACCGGCTACGCGGGCTTCCAGGGCTCGGAAGGCTACGGCGCTGCCTTGGTGGGCGCCGCCTTCAACACGCGATTCGGCGCACTCGCGCTGGACCTCACCCAGGCCCACGCCAGCATTCCCGGCTACGGCTCGCACAACGGCCAGAGTTTCCGGATCACCTACAGCAAGATCATCCCGGAAACGAAAACCTCGTTCACCGTCGCGGCCTATCGCTATTCGACCAGCGGCTTCCTGAGCCTGCAGAACGCCGAGTACGCACGCGACTACGCACGTCGCGGCCTGAATACCCTGCAGTACCTGCCGTCCAGCATCCCGCTGGTCAATGGCGTACCGGATGTCAGCCTGCTGACGCCGGCCCAGCGTGCGGCGCTGGCCGGCACGGCCTACGACCAGGACAACCTCTTCACGCCCACGGGACTTTTGCAGCAGCGCGACCGCTTCACGCTGACCACCAGCCAGCAACTGGGCGCGCGCTACGGCTCGCTGTATGCCAACGTGTCCGTCAACGACTACTGGAACCAGCACGGCCGCGACACGCAATTCCAGTTCGGCTACAGCAACCGCTTCAAGCGCCTGTCCTACAACATCACGCTGTCACGCGGCCGCACCGGCCTCGGTGGCTACGACAACCAGGCGTTCTTCAACGCCAGCCTGCCGCTCGGCCGTGGCACCCACGCGCCCAACCTGTCGGTCAACGTGAACCACAGCGACGCCAACGGCAGCCAGGAACAGGCCATGCTGAGCGGCACGGCCGGCCAATGGAACCAGTTCACCTACGGTACCGCGGCGTCGCACGGCGCCGGCACCAACGGCGGCGCCGGCAACACCTTCAGCGTGAACGCCGGCTACAACAGCCCGTACGCGATCCTGAATGCCAGCGCCGGCAAGGGCAGCGGCTATTCGCAGGAATCCTTCGGCGCCAGCGGCTCACTCGTTGCGCATCAGGGCGGCGTCACCTTCGGCCAACCGCTGGGCGACACCACCGCCATCGTGCACGTGCCCGGCGCAGCCGGCGCACATATCCTGAACGCGCCCGGCGTGCGCGTGGACCACTTCGGTTACGCACTCGTGCCCTACCTTGCGGCATACCAGCTCGACACCATCCAGATCGACCCGCAGGGCCTGCCGCTGGGCGTGCAACTGGACGCCACCAGCGCCAACGTCGCGCCGTACGCAGGCGCCGTCGTGATGGTGGATTTCAAGAGCCACTACGGACAGGCGCTGATCGCCCGCATCCACACGGCGGATGGCAAGGCCCTGCCCTTTGGCACGGAAATCACGGACGCCAAGGGCCAGGCCATGGGCACCGTCGGCCAGGGTGGTTTGGCATTGTTGCGGGTAACCAGCAAATCCGGCGAGTTGAGCGCAAGCTGGCAGGATGCGCAGGGCGCGGCGCAGGATTGTGCTTTCGCTTACGCAGTGCCGGTATCCGGCAAATCCGCACAGGCCCAGGCACCCATCGCAGTCACCTGCAATGCGGGCCACGCGGTGGCCCCGGCGCAAACGGAAGGTGCGCCGTGAAGCCGCGCATCGACTCGCCGACATTCGCCACCGGCATCGCGCGAACTATCCAACACGATGCGCGGCCGACTAGCGCCGCGATCCACGAGGTCACGTCATGCACCTGATCCTTTCATGCGCGGCGTCGCGCGTACGCGCTGCAAACGCCAGGTCGCAGCGCTTGCTCCGCCTGCTGTGCGGTTGCCTGCTGCTGGTCGGCATGGCCAGCGTGCCGCGCGCGGCGTGGGCGGTGTGTTGGTTCACCAGCGGGTCGGCGACTTCCGTGACCTACAACGTTGGCACCACCATCACGCTGACCCCAAGCACGCCAATCGGCGCGATATTGTGGACATCGAGTGTAGCCACGCCAGCCAACACGTCCAGTCTGGATTGCAACGGCAGTACCAACAGCGGCATCTTCAATACCATCGCAGGGTCTCCTACCGGTAGCGATAACAAACTGTTTCCAACCGGCATTCAGGGCATTTCCTACCGTCTGCTGCATCCCGACACCAGCAACGAGTTGGCCGCTTACCCCTATATCCCCTTCAGTGGTGGCTCTGGAACTATCGGAACCGCCTTGCAGCTGATTTATACCGGACCCCTACCGCCCAACAACAGCACCCTTACTGGGCAACTGTCGCAATGGAAGGTCGACATCTGCAATAACCCGAACCTCTGGTTCGGCAACTACTACCAAGGGTGCAATGGCACCGTAGCGGCCCGACCTGTTGAAACCTTCAACATCAGCGCCACCATCACGATCAATGTGCCGACCTGCAACGTGGACCCTGGCTCCGTCAACAAGACGGTCACGTTGCCCAACGTGACCACGGCGCAACTCGTGGCCAACCAGACCCCCGGCAAGACGCCCTTCAGCCTGCAGTTGATCAACTGCCCGACGAACCAGAAGGTTTTCATCAACCTCAACACCGCCAACGCCTACACGGGCGGCGGTGCCAGCGGCGTCATCGCGCCCACCACCGGCGCGGGCTACGCGGGCAATGTCGGCGTGCAAATCCTGCAGGCCGATGGCAGCACGCCGGTCACGTTCGGCGATACCACTGCCCAAGCCATCAACACCGGCACCACGACCGGCAGCAACTACGCCATCAACCTGTATGCACGCTATTACCGTACCGGTACGCCGAGCGCAGGCTCGGTGAAGGGCGTCGCCACCTACACCATCAACTATCAGTGATGCCGACGCCTATTGCGCATCGTCGCGCACGAGTATCGCCACTGACTTGCCCGCTGCATCCAGCATCAGCAGTTGGCCGTCGTCGAGCGTGACCTTGGTGGTTTCGCGCAAGGCCGCGAACACGCCGTGCTCGACGCGCATGGCGCCGGCGGGCGTGAGGCACGCCATCTTCGTTGAGATGCCAGGCTGGAAGTGGGCCGCGCCTTCGGCTTCGATCCGATACTTGGCGTTGTAGGCGTTGCAACCGGCCTTGCCGGAGACATGCCCGTCGGCGAATCGCAAGGTCGCCGTCACGGCTGCGGGGACTGGCTGGCCTGCGACTCGCTCGAATCGCCAATGGCTGCCATCGAGGTTCGCCAGCACCGATGCCGACCCAGCCGCGGCTTCCGGCACGGCCGCCGCCCCGGCGCTGCCCGCAGGCGCGGGATCGGGCTGCGCCGCGATCGCGCAGCCACCCAACAGCACCGCACCGACAAATACCAACGCATTGGCGCGCATGGCTGTACTCCTTGGCCAAAGACCCGCCCACCTTACGCCTCCTGTGCTGAACCCGGGGAATCCCGGTCAACCCAGGATTCGCTAGACGTTGAACAGGAAATGCAGCACGTCGCCCTCCTGAACGACGTACTCCTTGCCTTCCTTGCGCAAACGCCCGGCATCGCGGGCGCCGGCTTCGCCGCGATACTTGACGTAGTCGTCGAACGACACGGTTTCGGCGCGGATGAAGCCGCGCTCGAAATCGGTGTGGATGACGCCCGCAGCCTGCGGCGCGGTGGCGTCGCGCTTGACCGTCCACGCGCGCACTTCCTTCTCGCCCGCGGTGAAATAGGTTTGCAGGCCGAGCAACGTGTAGGCGGCGCGCGCCACACGATCGAGGCCCGGCTCACTCAAGCCCATGGACGCGAGGAATTCGCCGCGGTCGGCCTCGTCGAGTTGCGAGATTTCTTCCTCGATCGCCGCGCACACCGGCACCACCACGGCGCCTTCGGCCGCGGCACGCTTGCGCACCGCGTCAAGGTGCGGGTCGTTCTCGAAACCATCCTCGCGCACGTTGGCCACGTACATCAGCGGCTTCAGCGTGAGCAGGAACAGGTCGCGCACCGCAGCACGTTCGTCATCGTCGAGCTTCAGCGACCGCGCCGCCTTGCCTTCGTTCAGGGTGGCACGCAGTTTTTCCAGCACCGGTCGTTTGGCGACGGCGTCCTTGTCGTTGGCCTTGGCGGCCTTCTCCACGCGCGCCAGCGCCTTGTCCACCGCATCGAGGTCGGCCAGCGCCAACTCGGTGTCGATGGTTTCGATGTCGGCGACCGGATCGACCTTGCCCGCGACGTGCACGATGTCGCCATGCTCGAAGCAGCGCACCACGTGCGCGATTGCATCCACTTCACGGATGTGCGCAAGGAACTTGTTGCCGAGGCCCTCGCCCTTCGACGCGCCGGCGACAAGTCCGGCGATGTCGACGAACTCCACCGACGCCGGGATGATTTTCTGCGGGTGCACGATCCCGGCGAGCTGGGCGAGGCGAGGATCCGGCACCGGCACCACGCCGACATTCGGATCGATGGTGCAGAAAGGGAAATTCGCCGCGGCGATACCCGCCTTGGTCAACGCGTTGAAAAGCGTGGACTTGCCGACATTGGGCAAGCCGACGATGCCGCATTGGATGGCCATTCAAAACTCTCCACGCCGTCATTCCGGCGAAAATTTCACGACGTCATTCCGGCGAAACCCGGAATCCATTCGCTGCCGGATGCCGGAGAATCAAAATGGATCCCGGCCTGCGCCGGGATGACGAGCAAAACAAATGTCAGTTCGGGTCCGGGGTCCCGGATCCCGGGTCCCGGTTCGTATTCAACCGCTTCATCGCCTCGTTGAAGTCACCCGCCACCGCGAGCGGCAACACGTTGAGCGAGCGCGCGATCGCATCCAGCAGCAAGTCTTCGTCCACGGCAGAGGGATTGCCGAGCACCCACGAGGTCACGCGATTGCGATCACCGGGATGGCCGATGCCCAGGCGCAGGCGATGAAAGCGCCCGTGCCCAAGCTGCGCCATGATGTCGCGCAAGCCGTTCTGGCCACCATGCCCGCCATCGAATTTCAGACGTGCGGTGCCGGGAGGCAAGTCGAGATCGTCGTGGACGACCAGCAATTCCTCCGGCGCGATCTTCCAGTAGCTGAGCGCCGCAACCACGGCCACGCCGCTCTTGTTCATGAACGTGGTGGGCTTGATGACCCGCACATCTTCCGCGCCGATGCGCACGCGACAGGTTTCGCCATGCAAGCGGTTCTCGAAGCCAAAGCGCTCGCGCGCACCGCTCGCCAGCGCATCGGCGAACCAGAAGCCCGCGTTGTGCCGGTTGCGCAGGTATTCGGGGCCGGGATTTCCCAGACCCGCGATGAGTCGGATTCCAGCCATGCAAACGTGGCCCGTGTAGCGTGATTCCGTCAAACCGGGCCAGCCGAACGCAGCGACCCGGATCCACCCTTGCGTGCATCAAACCGGATGGATCCCGGACCGCCGCTTGCGCGGCGTCCGGGATGACGGCAGCTCGATACGCAGCAGGACTGCTGCTTACTTCTTCTCGGCCGGCTTCTTGTCGCCGGCAGCCGGTGCTGCGGCCTTGGCGTCGCCAGCGGCAGCAGGCGCAGCGCCCTCGGCGGTGGCGCCTTCGACACCTGCTTCCGGTGCAGCCTCGACTTCCTCACGAACTTCGTGCGCGGAGACGACGGTGTGGTCGTATTCCTTGCCGAGCTTCAGCTCGGGGATCTCGACGCCCGCCGGCAGCTTGAGGTCGGACAAATGCAGCACGTCGCCGAGCTTGAGTTCGGAAAGATCCAGATCGATGTGCTCCGGAAGATCCTTCGGCAAGCACGAGATTTCGACTTCGGTCGTGGTGCGCGAAATCACCACGCCCGAGGTCTTGGCGATGGGCGACTTGTCCTGGTTCAGGAAACGGATCGAGACGTACACGCGAAGCGGCTTGGACTCGTCGATGCGCAGGAAGTCCAGGTGCAGGAGCTGCGGCTTCACCGGATGCTTCTGCACGTCACGCAGCAGCACCTTCTGGCGCTTGCCCTCGACCAGCAAGTCGAGGATCGACGACGCGAACCACTCGTTGCGCGCACTCAGGGAGAGTGGCAGGTGATCGAACTGGATGTTTTCCGCGGCGCCACCGGCGCCGTACACGACTGCGGGAACCTTGCCGGCGCGACGCAGGCGGCGGCTCGCACCTTTGCCCTGATCGACGCGGCGTTCCGCCGTGATTTCATGAATGGTTGCCATTGCTGTTTACCTTTGGTTTGCATGATGTCACCTCGCGGTGACTTGGGATGACTTCCCCGCGACCAGGGAAGCCGGTGATAACTTTTGACTTTGCTCGTCATCCCGGAATCGCGCAGCGATATCCGGGACCCAGTGTCTTTGTTTTGATACCGCGCAAAAGTCACTGGGTTCCGGCTTGCGCCGGAATGACGACAAAAATGAATCTTCGTTAATCCACGTAGAGCGAACTCACCGACTCACCGTAAGCCATGCGGCGCACGGTCTCGGCCAGAAGCTGCGCCACCGACAACTGACGGATCTTCGGGCAAGCATCGCCGCGCTCGCTGAGCGGAATGGTGTCGGTGACCACCAGCTCGTCCATTTCGGATTTCTCGATGTTGTCGATGGCCGGGCCGGACAGCACCGCATGGGTGCAGTACGCGACCACTTCCCTGGCGCCGCGGCTCTTCAGCGCCTTGGCGGCGGCACACAAGGTGCCGGCGGTGTCGACGATGTCGTCCACCAGCACGCAGGTCTTGCCGGAGACGTCGCCGATGATGTTCATGACCGTCGCCTCGTTCGGGCGCGGCCGGCGTTTGTCGATGATCGCCAGATCAGCGTCATCGAGGCGCTTGGCGACCGCACGCGCACGCACCACGCCGCCGACGTCCGGGCTGACCACCGTCACCCCATCGGTGCCGTGCTTGCGCCAGATGTCGGCCAGCAACACCGGCGAGGCATACACGTTGTCCAGCGGCGCCTTGAAAAATCCCTGGATCTGGTCGGCGTGGATGTCCACCGTCAGCACCCGGTCGGTACCCACCGCGTCGATCAACTGCGCGGCCACCTTGGCGGTGATCGGCACCCGTGCCGCGCGCAGCCGGCGATCCTGGCGCGCGTAGCCGAAGTACGGGATCACCGCGGTGACGCTGGCGGCCGAGGCGCGCTTCAGCGCGTCCACCAGCACCAGCAGTTCCATCAGGTTCTCGGCGCTCGGCGCGCAGGTGGACTGCATCACGAACACGTCCTGGTTGCGGACGTTCTCGTCGATCTCGACCTGCACCTCGCCATCGGAAAACTTGCCGACCACAGCCCTGCCGAGCGGTTCGCCGAGCTGGTGCGCGACGTCCTCCGCGAGCTTGCGGTTGGCATTGCCGGAAAACAGCATCAGGCTGGATGTGTTGTGCATGCGTGCTCGCCTTCATGCAATGCCACGGGGAACTGGGGCGGCAGGATTCGAACCTGCGAATGCCGGGATCAAAACCCGGTGCCTTACCACTTGGCGACGCCCCATCATGAGCAAGTTGGGCTCCTGCCCAACTTGCATTGAAAACGGTCGCGGCCAAGCCGCGCCACGTTTTCGCGCTGCGGCGCTTGCGCGCCTTCGCGAGCGGCACATCCGTGTGCCGCGGTCTTGCAATTCCGGGCTCCTGCCCAACTTGCATTGAAAACGGTCACGGCCAAGCTGCGCCACGTTTTCGCGCTACGGCGCTTGCGCGCCTTCGCGAGCGGCACATCCGTGTGCCGCGGTCTTGCAATTCCGGGCTCCTGCCCAACTTGCATTGAAAACGGTCGCGGCCAAGCTGCGCCACGTTTTCGCGCTACGGCGCTACCGCACCTTCGCGGCGCGCAACGCCAATTGCGCGGGCCATGCCGCGCAATGTCCAGGAAAAGCCGTGTATTGTCCCAGCCGGTCCAAATCCTGTCAATTCAGGCGTTTGGCTCCACGGTACCTGCCCCGGCAGGCGTCGCAACCACTATTGCCCTGCGTTCCAAGTCTGGATCAGCACCCGTACCGAGTAGGGCTGGCGGCTCGCATACACTTTGCGCGGCAACGGCGGCTTGCGGTCGGCGTACCAGTCGCGATACTCGACGTGCCAGCCGTCCTGATCGAGGGCGGCGGGCAGGCCGTTGGCGCCGAAGGTGAGGGTTGCCGCAGCCCCCAGCGCACGCAGGCCGCGTACCCAATAGGCCAGGTCGGCAACCGGCACGCGCCAGCCAAAGGCCTCGTTCAACACCGCACTGGCATCGGCGCCAGCCAAGGGGCCGCCATCGAGACCGGCCAACACCGCGCCGTCCGGACCGCCATCCAGCCGCACGGACTTGCCGGTGATCGGTGCGCGCAAGGTGAATTCGTAGCGATCGCCGTGCTGGATCCAGTCGAGGCTGCCGCTGCCACCATGCTGGCCATCCGACGCCGCAAAGCGCGCCTGCAACGACCAATCGTGTTGCGCACCCAACTGCTGTTCCCGCGCCGCCTGGGCCGCCAGCTGCTCGGCCGTGCCGGGCCGCTGCACCCGCACCGGCGCGCATGCCGCCAGCAACAGTCCGGCCAGCGCGCCGCCAGCCAGCAAGGCCATCCGCAAATTCATGGTTGCAATTCCTTCGCCGCGCGTTGCAGGGACGCGTTTTTCGGATCGAGCTTGCGCACTTTCGCGAACACCTCGCGCGCGCGCTGGTGTTTGCCGAGCTTCCACAGCACCTCGCCGAAATGCACGCCGACATCGGGATCGGAACCCTTGTCCCAGGCGCGGCGCAGATAATCCTCGGCCTCGTCGAAATGGCCCAGGCGATACTGCAGCCAACCCCAGGAATCCAGGATGGCCGGCTCGCCGGGCTTGGCGGCCAACGCCTTTTCCAGCAACTTCGTCGCTTCCGGCAAGTCGCGGTTGGCATCGGCGAGCGTGAAACCCAAGGCGTTCATGGCATCGACGTTGTCGGGCTTCAGTTTCAGCACGGATCGAAAATCAGCCAGCGCGGCATCGATCTTGCCGGCGTTGGCCTGCTCGATGCCGCGGTCGTAGATCAGCGCCGGATCGTCAGGCATCGCCGCGAGCCCGCGGTCGTAGGCCGCGATCGCCTTG
>DASSRT010000006.1:0-3449 GCA_035701705.1 Rhodanobacteraceae bacterium | reverse complement strand
AACGGGGCCCCTCGAACACGGCGAGCGGGCGACGGAAATGCCCGCAGGGTGGCCCGCAGGATGCGGGCCAGTTCGCCGCCGGGCCATGGATGGCCCTTCGGCGAACCCCGGCGGCCGCGAGCGTACCCGCAGTCCATGGATGGACGCAGGGCGTGTTCGCGGGGTGGCCTTCTCTTTGGTGACTTTCTCTTGGCCACGCAAGAGAAAGGCACACGCTCGCCGCCGAGGCGAGCGGAAAAAGACAAGGATGTCGTACTGAGAACAACAGTCAAGATGGATCCCGGCTTGCGCCGGGATGATGCCGGGAGTTTTCTGGTGCGCAGCGAGCGGAACCGCTCTTGTACGGGAGCGGCGCGGAAAACGACAGGGATGTCGCTCACGTCAATGAGGTTGAGTGCCGATGGCCCGATGGCTGCACCCGGCCACCGGAAACCGACACACAGGCACGACGCGGGTGCTTGATCCCGGCGCAAGCCGCCTCCATTCTCATGCCATTGCCCGCCATGCGGGTTTTTGCGTGAATCCCGTTCAGGAACGACATGTCGACCGAAACCACTGAAACCGTGACCGCCACCATCGAGTTGCCCGCGTTGCCGCTGCGCGACGTGGTGGTGTATCCACACATGGTGATCCCGCTGTTCGTCGGCCGCGAGAAATCGATGAAGGCGCTGGAGACCGCCATGGAAGGCGATCGCCGGGTGATGCTGGTTGCACAACAGCAGCCCGAGACGGACGACCCCACCGCGGCCGACCTGCACCAGTTCGGTTGCGTCGGCACCTTGTTGCAGCTGATCAAGCTTCCGGACGGTACCGTCAAGGTGCTGGTGGAAGGCCAATCGCGGGCGCAGATGCTTGGTTGCATCGAGGCCGATGGGATGCTGCGCGCACGCGTGGCCACGGTGGATCCGGTTTACGACCGCCCTGCCGCCGAACTTGAAACCGCGGCGCGCATGCTGGTGGGTCTGTTCGAGCAACTGGTGCGGCAGAGCCGCAAGCTGCCGCCGGAGGTGTTGACCGGGCTTTCCGGCATCGATGACCTGTCGCGCCTCGCCGATTCGGTTGCGGCGCACCTGTCGGTGCGGTTGTCGGACAAGCAGAAGGTGCTGGACACCATCGCCGTCGGCGCGCGCACGGAAATGCTGATCGGCCTCGTCGAAAGCGAACTGGACCTGCAGCAGGTCGAGAAGCGCATCCGCGGGCGCATCAAGACACAGATGGAGAAGAGCCAGCGCGAGTATTACCTCAACGAGCAGATGAAGGCGATCCAGAAGGAACTGGGCGACATCGAAGAGGGCGGCAACGAGATCGACGCGCTGGCGAAGAAGATCGCCGACGCGGGCATGCCCAAGCCGGTGCTGGCCAAGGCCAGGGCCGAGTTCAACAAGTTGAAGCAGATGCCGCCGATGTCGGCCGAAGCCACGGTGGTGCGCAACTATCTCGACTGGCTGACCGGCGTGCCGTGGAAAAAGCGCAGCAAGGTGCGCAAGGACCTGCGCGTGGCCGAGGCGGTGCTGGACGAGGACCACTACGGGCTCGAGAAGGTCAAGGAACGCATCCTCGAATACCTCGCCGTGCAGCAGCGGGTGAACAAGATCAAGGGCCCGATCCTGTGCCTCGTCGGACCGCCCGGCGTCGGCAAGACCTCGCTCGGGCAGTCGATCGCACGCGCGACCAACCGCAAGTTCGTGCGCCAGAGCCTGGGCGGCGTGCGCGATGAAGCCGAGATTCGCGGCCATCGCCGTACCTACATCGGTTCGCTGCCGGGCCGCATCATCCAGAACATGTCGAAGGTCGGGACGAAAAACCCGATGTTCATGCTGGATGAAATCGACAAGATGGCGATGGACTTCCGCGGCGATCCCTCGGCCGCGCTGCTGGAGGTGCTGGACCCCGAGCAAAACCACGCCTTCAACGACCACTACCTTGAGGTCGATTTCGACCTGTCGGAGGTGATGTGGATTGCCACCGCCAACTCCATGAACATCCCGGGGCCGCTGCTGGATCGCATGGAGGTGATCCGCATTCCCGGTTACACCGAAGACGAAAAGGTCGCGATCGCGACCAAATATTTGCTGCCCAAGCAGGTCAAGGGCGCCGGCTTGAAGGAACATGAACTGTCGGTGTCCGAAGGTTCCCTGCGCGACATCATCCGTTACTACACGCGCGAATCCGGCGTGCGCAATCTCGAACGCGAACTCGCCAAGATCTGCCGCAAGGTGGTCAAGGAGCTGACGCTCGCCGACGCCGGCAAGCCGTCGAAGCAGGCTGCCGCCGCGCCAACCAAGGGCAAGGCTGCTGCGCGCAAGCGTGCCGGCGCCACCGTCAAGGTCGACGTCAAGAACCTCGACAAGTACCTCGGCGTGCGCCGCTTCGACTTCGGCCGCAAGGAACAGCAAAACGAAATCGGCCTGGTCACTGGCCTTGCCTGGACTTCGGTGGGTGGCGACTTGCTGAGCATCGAGGCCACGGTGGTGCCGGGCAAGGGCAAACTGATCCAGACCGGCCAGCTCGGCGACGTGATGAAGGAGTCGATCGTCGCGGCGCAATCGGTGGTGCGCGCACGCAGCGAACGGCTTGGCATCGAAGCCGACTTCCATGACAAGTACGACATCCACGTGCACGTGCCAGAAGGCGCGACGCCGAAGGACGGCCCGAGTGCCGGCATCGGCATGTGCACGGCGCTGGTATCGGCGTTGACCAGGAATCCGGTGCGTGCCGAAATCGCGATGACTGGTGAAATCACCCTGCGCGGACGCGTCTTGCCGATCGGCGGCTTGAAGGAAAAACTGCTGGCTGCGCATCGCGGCGGCATCACCACGGTGATCATCCCTGACGAGAACCAGAAGGACCTCGCCGACATCCCGAAGAACATCACCGATGCGCTGACGATCCACCCGGTGCGCTGGATCGACGAGGTGCTCGATCTCGCGCTGGTGAACCCGGTGACGCCGCTGCCCGCTCGTTCCGACCCGCTCCCGGTGGCCGGCGACGTGGCTGCGCCGGCAGTGCATGAACCCGTCGATGACGGCAAGGCGAACAGGACGCATTGACGCGGCGGGTGCCCGCCACGCGGCACTTGCATTTCCGGGTGTTCCGTGGTTGCTTTGCCGAGCCTTGCATTCGCCGGCTCGACAGGCTGAAATCCAAGCCCCGTCTTTATTGCGGCCCCTGTGGGGTACTGGTATAAAGATCGGGCCGTGCGGCGCAGACGAACCACTTGTGCATCGATACGGGTACTGCAACATGACCGGCGTGGCTGGTTTTCACAGCGATGAAAACGGCACGCGCCAACGAACATTCCACGGGCTGCTCGAAATCCAAGAGGGAGTCTCCATGAACAAATCTGAATTGATCAACTCAATTGCCGACCACGCTGACCTGTCCAAGGCCGATGCGGGACGTGCGCTGGATGCCGTGACGGACCAGATCAAGCGGGCGCTGA
Source organism: Rhodanobacteraceae bacterium (assembly GCA_035701705.1). Lineage (GTDB taxonomy): Bacteria > Pseudomonadota > Gammaproteobacteria > Xanthomonadales > Rhodanobacteraceae > 66-474. The sequence continues at coordinate 7 of DASSRT010000006.1, read as the reverse complement.
AGAAGGG
>DASSRT010000005.1:0-12258 GCA_035701705.1 Rhodanobacteraceae bacterium | reverse complement strand
TTTTCGCCTGACGTATGTCCCGACGAGGAGCACTGCCAGCTCGAAGACGGCTCGGTGGTGATCGCGGCCATCACGTCGTGCACCAACACCTCCAACCCGGCAGTGATGATCGGTGCAGGTTTGCTGGCCCGCAACGCGGCCGCTCGTGGCCTGAAGCCGAAGCCGTGGGTCAAGACTTCGCTGGCTCCCGGCTCGAAGGTCGTCACCGATTATCTTGAAAAGACCGGCCTGATGAAGGACATGGAGGCACTCGGGTTCTATCTCGTCGGCTACGGCTGCACCACTTGCATCGGCAACTCCGGCCCGCTGCCGGAAGATGTCAGCAAGCGCGTGGCCGACCACGACTACGCGGTGGCTTCCGTGCTGTCGGGCAACCGCAACTTCGAAGGCCGCATCCACTCGCAGACCAAGATGAACTTCCTTGCCTCGCCGCCGCTGGTGGTGGCGTTCGCGCTGGCCGGCACGGTCGACATCGACCTGACCACGCAGCCGCTCGGCAAGGGCAGCGACGGCAAGGATGTGTACCTCAAGGACATCTGGCCGAGCAACGCGCAGATCACCGAACTAGTCGGCAGCTCGGTCGACGCGAGCATGTTCAGCAAAACCTACGCCGATGTGTTCAAGGGCAACGACACCTGGAACTCGATGCCGGTGCCCGAGGGCGACCAGTACGCCTGGGACGAGCAATCCACCTACATCAAGAATCCGCCCTACTTCGACGGCATGACGATGGAGCTGCCGAAGCACGCCGACATCGCCGGCGCGCGTTGCATCGGCCTGTTCGGCGACTCCATCACCACCGACCACATCTCGCCGGCCGGCGCGATCAAGAAGGATTCGCCTGCAGGCAAGTACCTGATGGCGCGCGGCGTCGAGCCGAAGAACTTCAACTCCTACGGCTCGCGCCGCGGCAACGATGACGTGATGGTGCGCGGTACCTTTGCCAACATCCGCATCAAGAACCGCCTGCTGGATGGCGTCGAGGGTGGCTACACCTTGCACATCCCGAGCGGCGAGCAGATGTCGATCTACGACGGCGCCATGAAGTACAAGGCCGAAGGCACGCCCTTGCTGGTAATCGCCGGCAAGGAATACGGCACCGGTTCGTCGCGCGACTGGGCGGCCAAGGGCACCCTGCTGCTCGGCATCGAAGCCGTCATCGCCGAGAGTTTCGAGCGCATCCACCGCTCCAACCTCGTCGGCATGGGCGTGCTGCCGCTGCAGTTCAAGGATGGCGAAAACGCCGAATCACTTGGCCTCACCGGCAAGGAAACGTATGCGATTACCGGCCTTGAAGGCGGTGATGCCAGGATGGCACACGTGACCGCGACGGCGAGCGACGGCAAGACGACCGAATTCGACATCCGCGTGATGCTGCTGACGCCGAAGGAACGCGCGTTCTACAAGCACGGCGGCATCCTGCAATACGTGCTGCGCGATCTGGCGAAGAAGGCAGCGTAACTGCGTGAGGCTTCCTCCTTTCGCAGGAAGGGGGATCACGGCGCGGGCGATTTTTCGCTCGAGTCCTCCCCCTCCCGCAGGAAGGGGGAACCACGGCGCGGACGGTTTTCCGCTTGAGCCTTCCCCCTTCCGCAGGAAGGGGGATCGAGGGGGATGGCTTTTCACGTCGTGTGACGACATCCCCCCGCGCTGCGCGCGACCCCCTTCGTTCCGAAGGGGGCAATCCGCTCGCGCGCAACGGCCACCACCTTTCGCATGCCAACAACATGCCCCCCTTCCGCAGGAACGGTGTCACGGCGCGGACGGTTTTTCGCTCGAGGCTTCCTCCTTCCGCAGGAAGGGGGATCGAGGGGGATGGCGTTTCGCGTAGCGTGACGCCACTCCCCTCGCCGCACGCGATCAATCAGCGCGTCCACGTCGCGCTGTAACACTTCCAATCACCGCCCTCCTGCCGCCAGGCGGTGGTCATCGCATAGATCGCCGACTGCTCCGGCAGCAAGTCGCCCGGCTTGCCGCCGGTCAACACCAGCTTGAACGTTGCGACGATGCGGTCGCCCTTGTGCTCGAACGACACCGGACCGACCAGCACGCCGGTGCGGTCCTGGCGCAAGGCGCGCAAGGCCAGCAGTCGATGCAGGCCCTGCTTGTCGAAGTCGCCGTCGTCGCCGGCAAAATCGTCGCTGACAACCGCCAACACCCCCTTCACGTCGTTGTCGCGCGCCGCGTTCGCCGCCGTGGCGATGGCCTTTCCAATTTGCTGCTCGGCTGGCGCCCGATGACACGCGCTCAACATCGAAATCGCGACGAGCAGCCCCAGCGCGGGGAGCTGCACGCAGCACCGTCCGCAAATCCTGGCCATGCATGCCGCTGGCACAGTTGCTCGCATCGTTCGACACTCTTGGTCGCGCGGCTTGCCGCGTTCCGGGGTATCGTGCTCCAATGCTGGCAAACCGCGCAACCGGCGCAATGACACAAGGCTGACGAACAATGGCTGATCAACGTCCCTGGCTCGCGCACTACCCACCCGGCGTTCCCGCCGAGATCGATGCCAACAAGTATTCGTCGATCGTCGCGATGTTCGACGAGGCTTGTGAGCGCCACCCCGGGCGTCCGGCGTACACGAATTTCGGCACCACCCTGACCTTCGCGCAACTTGATCAACTGAGCGCACGCTTTGCCGCCTTCCTCGCCAACGACCTGAAGCTGGGCAAGGGCGATCGCCTCGCCATCATGCTGCCGAACCTGCTGCAGTACCCGATCGCGTTGTTCGGCGCGTTGCGCGCCGGCTTGACGGTCGTCAACGTCAATCCGCTGTACACGGCGCGCGAGCTGCAACACCAGCTCCACGACTCCGGCGCGAAGACCATCCTGGTGCTGGAGAATTTCGCGGCGACACTCGACGCTGCGATCGCCAAGACCGAAGTCGAGAACGTGATCGTCACGGCGCTCGGGGACCAGCTCGGCGGCCTCAAGGGCCCGCTGATGAGCTTCGCAGTGAAGCACGTCAAGAAGATGGTGCCGCCATGGAAACTTCCGGGGCACCTGCGTTTTCGCGAGGCCCTGGCGCGCGGTGCCAGTTCGCAGGCGCCGAAGGTGCAGCTTGGCCACGACGACATCGCCTTCCTGCAGTACACAGGCGGCACCACGGGCGTGGCCAAGGGCGCGATGCTGACCCACGGCAACATGGTGGCGAACGCCTTGCAGCTGGCCTCGTGGGTGGGCGACCTGTTCAAGCCGGGCGCCGAACAGATCATCACCGCGCTCCCGCTTTACCACATCTTTTCGCTCACCGTGAATGCGCTGTTCATGATGACGTTCGGTGGCGAGAACGTGCTGATCACGAATCCGAAGGACATCCCCGGGTTCGTGAAGACCCTGAGGAAACATCGCTGGACCGCGATCACTGGCGTCAACACGCTGTACAACGCCTTGCTCAACCATCCGGATTTTGCGTCGCAGGATTTCTCGCGCGTGAAGTTCGCGTTGGCCGGCGGCACCGCGGTGCAGCGCGCGGTCGCCGAAAAGTGGAAGAAGACCACCGGCATCCCGCTGATCGAAGGCTACGGACTCACCGAAACTTCGCCGGTCGCGACCGCCAATCCGCTCAACCTCACGGACTACACCGGTTCGATCGGCATGCCCCTGCCCTCGACCGACCTCGCCTTGCGCGATGACACCGGTCGCGAAGTCGCCGCCGGCGAATCCGGCGAAATCTGCATCCGCGGGCCGCAGGTGATGAAGGGTTACTGGAACCGCCCCGACGAGACCGCCAAGGTCCTGAGCGCGGATGGCTGGGTCAGTACCGGCGACATCGCGAAGATGGACGAGGACGGTTTCTTCTACATCGTCGATCGCAAGAAGGACATGATCCTGGTCTCCGGCTTCAACGTTTACCCGAACGAGATCGAAGACGTCGTCGCTCGCCACCCGGGCGTGCTCGAAGTCGCTGCCGTCGGCGTGCCGGACGAGCATTCCGGCGAAGCGGTCAAGCTGTTCGTGGTGAAGAAGGATCCGGGGCTGACGGAAGATGCCTTGAAGCAGTATTGCCACGATGAACTGACCGGCTACAAGCGACCACGCCAGATCGAGTTCCGCACCGAACTGCCCAAGAGCAATGTCGGCAAGATCCTGCGTCGGGTGCTGCGTGACGAGGCAAAATCCAATGCCAAAGCTTGATCTCGAATCGGTAGAAAAGCGCACCGGCTGCGGCTATCCGCCGCCGTTCGACCAACCCTGCCTGAGCCGCATCCGGCACCGCCTCGGTGATGCCGGCGGACTCACCGATTTCGGCGTGAACCTGCTGGAACTCGCGCCCGGCGCATGGTCCAGCCAGCGACATTGGCATTCGGCCGAAGATGAATTCGTCTGGGTGATCGAAGGCGAGGTGACGCTCATCGACGATGCTGGCGAGCACATCCTGCACGCCGGCGACTGCGCGGCCTTCGCACAGGGTGATGCCAACGGGCACCATCTCGTCAACCGCAGCGATGCCGCGGTGAAAGTGCTGGAGGTGGGATCGCGCAAACCCGAGCTCGATGCCTGTGACTATCCGGACATCGACCTTCGCATCGGTCCCGGACGTGACGCGGGATACACGCACAGGAACGGCGAGCCCTACCCCGCCCGGCGCTGAATCGCTGCCCAATGCAGGATGAACGCGTCGGAACCGTCACCGTCGCGCCAGTCAACAATGCCAATACCATCGCGTTTTCAGGTTTGGGCCAACCGGCCCTTTTCGGAGAACGACCGTGAAACGCATCGCGACAACGTTGCTTGTTGCAGGTTTGATGGCCTCGCCGATGCTGGCATTGCCACCGCCGGCTGCGGCGGGCGTCAGCATCGGAGTTTCGATCGGCATCGCGCCGCCCGCACTGCCTGTCTACGAACAACCCATGGCGCCCGCCGCCGGATATATCTGGACGCCGGGTTATTGGGCATGGAGCGGGAATGGCTATTACTGGGTTCCCGGTACCTGGGTGATGCCGCCCGTGTTCGGTTTGCTGTGGACGCCGGGCTGGTGGGGCTGGTCGGACGGCTCCTACCGCTGGCACGGCGGTTACTGGGGCAGGCACGTCGGCTTCTACGGCGGCGTCAATTACGGCTTCGGCTATTTCGGTACCGGCTACTCGGGTGGCTACTGGCGCGGGCGCGACTTCTACTACAACCGCGCGGTCAACAACATCAACGTCACGAACATCCACAACGTCTACGTGGACCGGACCGTGATCAGGAACGTCAACCGGGTCAGCTACAACGGCGGCCGCGGCGGCATCGCGATGCAGCCCAGCGCCGCGCAACGCGAGTACGCGAACCAGCGCCGCTACCAGCCGACTTCGATGCAAACGCGCCAGCGTGACGCAGCCATGCGCAACCCGGCACAACGGTTCGAATCCAACCATGGCCGCCCGGCCGTGTTCGCCACCCAGCACGCAGGCCGTTTCGACGGACCGCACGCGGTACGCACATCCGGCCAGCCGCAACCGCGCACCATGGTTGCACCGGAACGTGCACACGGGATGGTGACCGCGCCGCGAGCACGCACGCAGTCGACCAGCAACCGGGAGCATGGCTTCGTGGAGGCGCCGCACAACCGTGGCCAATCCATGCGCCCGGAGCAGCGTGTGCATGGCAATCCTGAAAACGCACCGTCGCGCAACAATGCCTATCGAGGCAACGGCATGGGCGCACCGCAACCTGCCTCACGCTCGTCCAAGGTCACCAACCGGCCGACCGAACATGCGCAGCGGGCCGCTGGCAAGCACGAGCAACGCCGCGAAGGCTCGCAGAAGGATCACGAACACGGGCATCAGCACTGATCCCCGCCGAGGCGAAAAGCAGCTGGGTGGCCCCGGAGGCCGCCCAGCTTGCCGGATGATCACACTTCAATTCGGCGCGGCGTTTTCCTCGTCCCACGGCTCCAGCGTATCGGCGTAGCCGCCCAGCAGGCTCCACAGCGCGTTCTGCACGTCACCGGGGATGCGGGCAAAAGCCAGCGCCACGTGGTGATTGGTGACGCGCGCGACTTCGGCCATGACGTGCACGTTGAGGTCCTCGCCAAACAGCATGTCCAGCACCCACACGTCACCAAGCTGTCCATGCCAGCTGTCGGGGCGCGCCAGCCTGACACCGGTGGCGGAAATGTCGACCAGGTCGGTTTGCCACACGTCGCCCTTCCTCGACATCAGCACTGCGGTGCGGCGAACCATGCGGGCATGCCGCATGCGGGCATCCGCCGGATCCGGTCCACGTTCGATCGCCACGCTCAGCATCCCCTGTTACCTCCGATTCATCACGGCCACGCGCCGCCCGTGGCGGTCTGCCTTGCCGTCTCCTCCAAATCGGAATGCAAAATTCACGCCAACAGGGGCGACAACGACACTGGACTTGCCGCACCTGCGCACTTATTCTGTTGATCCATCCAGCAGCCATTGGGTCGGCCGTACAGCGTGAGGCACGGATTTCACGTGTCGTGGCCGGCTTGAATTCGCTGCCAGCGGCCATCGACGGCACGGCTATCTGGGGATGCCCGTCCAGGCTGCTTCGACGAACTTGGCTGGCCATCGGAACGTTTGTTGCACCCGACGCGGCGACCCGCCGTGCCGGATCTGGCCACAGATGAATCCCTGGATCCGGCGTATCCGCCAATATCCGTTGCACGTGCGCCCTACGGGCCATCAATCGCGCATTCCGCATGCTTCGCCTCGCTTGTTGATGATCCACCCTGCGAACCCATGATCCGTCCTCCACGCTCCATGCCTGGTTCAACTTGATGAGTTCCGAGACCGCGACCGCCCCTGCACCGGATCCGGCTGTCGGCACGTCACAGCCGCGCCAGCAGGAAATGCCGCTGGCCGTCGTGCACGGTCAGCCGGTCCTGCAAATCCCGCAGGATCTGTACATTCCACCGGATGCGCTGGAAGTCATCCTGGAGGCCTTCGAAGGCCCGCTGGATCTCCTGCTGTACCTGATCCGCCGCCAGAACCTCGACATCCTCGACATCCCGGTCGCCGAAATCACGCGGCAGTACATGGATTACATCGACGTGATGCAGGACATGCGCCTGGAACTCGCCGCCGAGTACCTGGTGATGGCCGCGATCCTGGCCGAGATCAAGTCGCGCCTGCTGCTGCCACGACCGCCCGAGGACGAGGGCAGCGAGGGCGATCCGCGTGCCGAACTGGTGCGGCGCCTGCAGGAGTACGAGCGCTTCAAGAAAGCCGCCGAGGACATCGACGCGCTGCCGCGCATGGAACGCGACATCGAGAATACCCAGGCGTTCGTGCCTGACCGCAAGGTCGTCAAGCTGCCGCCACCGGTCGACTTGCGCGAAATGTTGCTGGCCCTGCGTGACGTGCTGCACCGCGGTGACCTGTACGGCCACCACAACGTGCAGCGCGAGCCCCTGTCTGTACGCCAGCGCATGAGTGACGTGCTGCGCACGCTGGGCGATGGCGCCTTCCATCGTTTCGAGACCCTTTTCGACACCGCCGAAGGCCGCACCGGCGTGGTGGTGACTTTCCTGTCGCTGCTGGAGCTGGCCAAGGACCGGCTGATCGAGATCATGCAGGATGCGCCACTGGCGCCGATCTACCTGAAGGCCCGCGCCACCACCGAAACCGCGGATTGAACAGCCAATCGTCCGCGAAGAACGCGAAGGGCGCGAAGAGAAGCTGAAAACAGCACGACTGCTTGATTGCTTTTTGCGCCTTTCGCGTCCTTCGCGGACAGGCGCTTTGCACAAGGTGAGATATACGTGGAACAGGACAAACTGCAAAACATCGTGGAAGCCGCCTTGCTCGCGGCCCAGCAACCCCTGACGCTGCCGATGCTGGCGGCGCTCTTCGAAGACGGCGACGGCGTCAGCCATGAAGACCTCGCGCGCACGCTCGAGACGCTCGGCAAGGCCTGCGACGGCCGTGGCATCGAGCTCACCGAAGTCGCGTCGGGCTTCCGCTACCAGGTGCGCGAAGACGTGCACGCGTGGGTCGCACGGCTATGGGCGGATCGCCAGACGAAATACACCCGGGCCTTGCTGGAAACGCTGGCGCTGATCGCCTATCGCCAGCCGATCACGCGCGGTGAAATCGAACAGGTGCGCGGCGTGGCGGTCTCGACCAACATCATCCGCACCCTCGAAGAACGCGAATGGGTGAGGGTCGTCGGTTACCGCGACGTTCCCGGCAAACCGGCCTTGTTCGGCACCACCCGGCAGTTCCTCGACTACTTCAACCTGAAGTCGCTCGACCAGTTGCCGACGCTCGCGGAAATCCGCGAAATCGCCGACCCCGATCCGCAGCTCGCGTTGGCGGCCGCCGCCGACATGCCCGTGGCTGCAACCGATGCAAGTTCCGACGCTGACGACGGCGCGGAGAAGAACCCGGAACAAACCACCCCACGCACCGCCGAGGATGCCGCATGAGTTCCACCCCACGCAGCCTGCTGACCCTGAAGCGAGCCGCTGCCGCCGATTCATCCGCGCCCATCGACGAACGCCTGCACAAGGTGCTGGCCAACGCCGGGCTGGGTTCGCGGCGAATGCTGGAACAGCGCATCCAGGGCGGCGAAATCAGCGTCAATGGCCAACCCGCGCAGACTGGCTGCAGCGTGCGCGCCGGCGACCGCGTGGAAATCGATCGCAAGCAATTCATCGTCGCCACCGACAGCCGCGAGCACGCCGAAGTGCTGATGTACCACAAGCCGGAAGGCGAACTGACCACGCGCGACGATCCCGAAGGCCGTCCGACCGTGTTCGAGAAGTTGCCACAACTGCATGGCTCGCGCTGGATTTCGGTCGGCCGGCTCGACGTCAATACCACCGGCTTGCTGTTGCTGACGACCGATGGCGAACTCGCAAACTCGCTGATGCATCCGCGCAACGAAATCGAGCGCGAATACCTGTGCCGCGTGCATGGCGAAGTGCCGGACGAGACGCTGGAGAAACTGCAAGCGGGTGTCGATCTGGAAGACGGCCCCGCACGCTTCGACCGCATCCACGTGGTCAGCCGTGGTGGCAGCCACTGCTGGTTCCGGGTAGTCCTGCACGAAGGCCGCAACCGCGAAGTGCGCATGCTCTGGGATTCGCAGGGCTTCCTCGTGAGCCGCCTGAAGCGCATACGTTACGGCAGTGTCGAGTTGCCGCGCAGCCTGCGCGCCGGGCAGCACGAATCGATGTCCGAAGACGCAATCAAGTTGCTGCGCGAACTCGCCGGAATCGAAAACGCGCAGCCAGCACTTACCCTCAAGCCTGTCCTGCACCAGCGCCACACACCGCGCGGCGTGCGCGAGGTCCGCCCTGACAACCAGGCGCCCAGCGCCTGGACCGGCGTTCGCCATGACGAAGCGCGCGAATTGACGGCATTCGACCGCGTGCGCCCGGACGACTTCAACAACCGCGGCAAGCGCCGGCGCGGCCCGCCGCGCGGCGACGTCAATGGCAACGTCCTGAAACCGGAACGGCCATCGGGCGGCCCGCGCAGGAACCGGCGCGGCGTCGCGCCCGGACAGGAATTGCCGTCCGTGCGCACCTGGTTCGCCGGCGACAAGCGCCCCGGCAGCAAGGGCCCGGGTGGACGAGGACCCGGTGGCAATCGTCCCGCGGGTCGCGGAGCATCCGGCAATGGTCCGGGCGCGCGCGGGCCCGGCGGCAACCGCTCTGCCGGGCGCGGACCGGCAGCGGGCAATGGTCCAGGTCGGCGCGGACCCGGCGGCCCGAAGCGCGGTCCCGGTGGCCCGCGTGGCAATCGTGGCCCGGGCCGCGGTGCCTGATCCGCACGTATTTTTCGGCTGATCCAACTCAACCAATTACGCATGCCCGAAAACACGACCACCATTTGGCACAACCCGCGTTGTTCGAAGTCGCGCGGCACGCTCGAGTTGTTGCGCGATCGCGCAATCAATCCCGCGATCATCGACTACCAGCAAACGCCGCCAACGGCTGCCGATATCGAGCGAGCGCTGGAACTCCTCCGCATCGAGCCGCGCGATCTGATGCGCAAGGGCGAAGCGATCTATTCCGAACTCGGCCTCGACAACGGCACGCTCACGCGCCAACAGCTGATCGAGGCGATGGTCGCACACCCGATCCTGATCGAACGCCCGATCGTGTTTGCCAACGGCAAGGCCGCGATCGGCCGACCGCCAGAAGCAGTGCTCGATATTCTGTAGGAGCGGCGGAAGCCGCGACCGATCTGGCATGACGCCATATCGGGCCTGCATGCAATGTCCGTAATTCTTCTCAACCTGCGGCAGTGGTTGCCTGGTGGACGCGTGGGGAAAATGCGTCGCGGCTCCCGCCGCTCCTACGACAGCGTGAACGCGTCGGCGTCCATCCACGCAGGGAATTTTTCGCGGAACGCGATCAGTGCGGCGAAATCGATGGACACCGTGACGGTCTGTTCCTGCGCGCCAAGATCGGCCATCGGCTGCCCAAGGAAATCCAGCACCGCGCTGTCGCCCGCATACGGCAACTGGTTGCCGTCGGTGCCAACCCGGTTCACGCCGATGCAGTAGCTCAGGTTTTCGATCGCGCGCGCACGCAACAACGTTCGCCACGCATACGCGCGCGCCGCCGGCCAGTTGGCGACGAACAGCACGAGGTCGTAATCGAAGCCGCGCTCGGCGTCGTGGCGGTTGCGCACGAACACCGGAAAGCGCAGGTCGTAGCAAACCTGCGGGCAGATCTTCCAGCCCTTCCATTCGACGACCAACTTGTCGCCACCTGCAGCGTAGCGCTTGTGCTCGTCGGCGTAGCGAAACAAGTGGCGCTTGTCGTAGTGCCTGACTTCGTCATCCGGCGTCACGAACAGCAGGCGATTGAACACACCGTCGCCCACGCGCAATTGCACGCTGCCGGTGATCGCGGCACCCAGCGATTTCGCTTGCTTGCGCAACCACGCAAGCGTCGGCCCGTCCATGGTTTCGGCGTTGTGGATGGCTTCGTTGGAAAAGCCACTGGTGAAGGTTTCCGGCAGCACGACCAGATCGGTGCGCCCCGCCAGCGGCGCGATCAGCGACCCGTAGTAGTCGCGATTGCCCGCCGGGTCGTGCCAGCGGGTTGCCCCCTGCACCAGGGAAACCCTCAAATTTTGCATAATTTCTCGGCCGCCGCCTCAAGAGTCGCGTCGCTCTTGGCGAAACAGAAGCGCACCAGTTTCGCATCAGGTGCGGTTTCGTAGAACGCCGAAACCGGAATCGCTGCAACACCGGCTTCGCGCACCATCCACTCGCAGAAGTTCAGATCGTCGATGTCGCGGATGGCCGAATAGTCGGCCAACTGGAAATAGCCGCCGTGCACATCCGGCAGCGTGAAACGCGAGCCCGCCAGCAGTTCGCGGAAGCGGTCGCGCTTGGTCTGGTAGAAGGCGGCCAGGTTACGCGCGTGCTCCGGGTCGGTTTCCATCACCTCGGCGAATGCGCATTGCGCCGGATGGAAGGTGCAGAAGGTCAGGTACTGATGGACCTTGCGGAACTCGGCGGTCAGCAGCTTGGGCGCGACGCAGTATCCGACCTTCCAGCCGGTGCAATGCCAGGTCTTGCCGAACGAGGAAATCACGAAGCTGCGCTCGGCCAGCTCCGGCCGGCACGACGCGCTCAAATGCATGCGGCCGTCGTAGATGATGTGTTCGTAGACCTCGTCGGAAATCACCAGCAAGCCGTGTTGCGAAGCCAGCTCGGTCAAGGTGTCGAGGTCGGATTCCGTGAACACCGCACCCGACGGATTGTGCGGACTGTTGACCATGATCATCCGTGTCTTCGGCGTGATCTCGTCGCGCACGCGCTGCCAGTCCACCGAAAAATCCGGCAGCTTCAGCGGCACGTGCACGGCTTTGCCCCCGGCCAGCGCGATCGCCGGCTCGTAGCAGTCATAACACGGGTCCAACACGATCACTTCGTCGCCCGCGTGTACCGCGCAGGCGATCGCAGCGAAGATCGCCTCGGTCGCGCCGGACGTCACGGTGACCTCGGTATCCGGACTGATGCGGCGTCCATACAGGCGTTCCACCTGCAGCGCAATCTGCTCGCGCAACTTCGGGATGCCGCTCATCGGTGCGTACTGGTTGCGGCCCTCGTTCATCGCGCGCGCCAGTGCATCGCGCAAGTTGGCGGGCGTCTCGAAATCGGGGAACCCCTGCCCGAGGTTCACGGCCTTGTGCTCCATCGCCAGTTGGCTCATCACCGTGAAAATGGTGGTGCCGACCCTGGGCAGCTTGGTTTCGATTTGCATACCCGCTCCTGAACGGTTTGGAACCTGCTGCGCTCGGCGGCTTGCGCGCGGCGGTGCTCGCAATGCTCACGTAC
>DASSRT010000004.1:0-14907 GCA_035701705.1 Rhodanobacteraceae bacterium | reverse complement strand
GCTCAACACCACGTTGTCGGTCGGTGTGGACAACCTGTTCGACAAGCAGCCGCCGATCCTGACGCAGTCGATCACGCTCAACGCCAACACGGACGTGAACACCTACGACACGATCGGTCGTTTCTACTGGGCCCGTGCCACCGTCAAGTTCTGATCGGTCTGGCCAAGCCTTACTTCAAGCCGCGCGGTGCAAACCGCGCGGCTTTTTTTCGTGATCGAGGGTCGCGTTGCCGCCGCGATTGCTGCGCGCGTGCAGTCAGTCGGGAACGACGTCGAATGCGATCGTGAGGCGACATTCGTCGGGCGCGCCGGCGAAGGGCACGGTGCCGTGCCAGAACCACGAGGGGAACAACACCAGCAGACCCGGCGCAGGGCGCACGAAGTATTCCGCCGGCAGCGGCGGCGTGGTCGGGAAAGCCGGTTCGCCAAATTGCAGCCAGCCTTCGCCGCCGCGTTTGCCCAGCGTGTCGGGAATCTGGATATAGCATGCCGAAGACAGCCAGCCTTCCGGGTGGAAGTGGTTGAAGTGGTACCCGTGCGGCCGCAAACGCACGGACCAGGCGCCGCTGAGCTTGTAACGCCCAGTGTTGCGGCGGCGCAACGGGTCATTTGCGTGACCGAGACTCTGCAGGTATCGGCGGATTGGCCCGTCGATGGCTTGCGCAAACGCGCGGATCGATGGCTCACTGGACTGCTCGAACACCAGGTCGGCCTGGGTTCCGTTGCGCAGCGATTGTCCAATCGGATGCGCTTGCGAGGTGTGCAGTTTCAGCAACGCGTGGGCCAGGTCATCGAGATAGGTCGGCAAGTCGCGCCAACCGTCCGGCGTGTCGATCATCGCTGGCGCGACGAACCGCGCGAAGTCGTACCTTGCCGGGTAGCGAGGGTCACCCTGCATCCGCCACGCTGTCGCCTGCAGGGCAAGGGCGAGGCCGTCGTCTGGATTGATTGCAAGCAGCTTTTCGGCGAGCGCCGCGGCCTGCTCGGCATGGCCAGCCGCGAGCAAGGCATTGCCGTACGTGCTGAGCGTGAGTGGATTCTCGGGGACCTGCCGCCATGCGCGTTCGGCGTGCCGCAACGCCACGGTTGCGTCGAGTTTGATGGCCGTTTGCGCGGCCGCGATGCGCAGTTCTGCATCGTTTTCGGATCGCGCGAGCCCCGAATCCAGTTCCGCGAGTGCTGCCTCGGGGTCGCCGGAAGCCTCCAGCAACTTCGCCTTCAGGATCCGCAACGTCGTGAACGCGGGAACGGTGCGCAGGGCCGAATCGATTTCGGCGACAACGGTGCGGGCGTCGCCTGTTCGCGTCCATAGCGCCTCGACCAGGTTGATGTGTGCCTGCAGGTAGTCGGGACGCAAGCGGATCGCCGTGCGCAACTCCGGCTCGGCCTCCCCGATGCGTTGTTGGCCCAGCAGCGCGCGTGCCAGCACGAATCGGGATTCCGCGTTGTCATGCCCATGGCTGATGGCGTCGCGTATGGCTTGTTCGGCGGTCGCGTGCTGTCCGCTGTCAACGAGCGCCGCCGCGAGTCCGACTTGTGCCGGTCCCTTGTTGGATGCGACGGCGAGCGCTTGCCGGAACGCGGGAACGGCCCGAGCGTCGGCCATGGCCAGCAACGCGTGGGCCCGCAGCAGCAGCAGATCGGGTGTCGCAGGCACCAACCGGAGTGTTTCGTCCAGCAGGTTCACGGCATCGCCTGGGCGCGCCAGGTTGAGCAGCAATCGCGCAAGAGTCACCGCCGCTTGCGCGTGACGCGGCTCGATCGAAAGCGCGCGGCGCAGCGCTGCCTCGGCCTCCTGCACGCGACCCTGGACAATGAGCGCTTCTCCCAGCAGCGCCTGCGACGACGGGTTGCGCGGCTCCATCTCCAGCGCGACGCGCAACGCGCGCTCGGCGCCAGCAGGGTCGCCGCAATTCAAGCGCGCGCCGCCCAGCAACCAATGCGCCTGGGCGATGCCGGGGTTGGCCTGCACGAGCGATTCGAGCAACGAGCGGGCTTGCGCGAACTGCCCGGCCTGCATCATGCGGGCCGCGGCCTGGAGTTGCTGCGCTGCGGGGGGCGTGAATGTTGGCATGAGGTACGAGTGGCTGGTTGAAGTCGTGGTTGCGGTGCAAGTACGAGTCTATACTCTGCGAATTCGAAGCGGCACGCACCGGTTGCTGCGCTGTGAGAAACGATGACGCAGACCAACCAGCCCGTACAGCCTGGCGCTCCTTCAGGCAGCACGTCCACCACGATGCCCGATGCGCCGCAGTCCGCAATCACGGAACTTGTGGCGATGGCCAATCGTGGGTCCTTTGCGCAGGCAGAACGCGCGGCGCGAGACTGCCTCGAACGCTGGCCGAATGAGGAAATGGCGTGGAACATCCTCGGCTTCAGCCTGCTGCGACAACAGCGGCCGCAAGAAGCCGCCGAGGCGTATCGGCAAGTGGTTTCGCGGTTTCCCGGCAATGCGTTGCACTGGAACAACCTCGGCACGGCCGCGCGCCAGGCGGGCCAGCTGGATGAAGCGGAGAAAGCCTACGCACGTGCGCTGCAACTGCAGCCGGACAATCCCCAACTGCTGGCCAACCTGGGGCTGTTCTACCTTGAATGCAAACGCGTGGTGGCGGCGAAGGATCATCTCTGGCGTGCGTTCGAGCTGGATCCGACGGATTACGAGGCACGCATCTTCGGTTCCCAGATGTGCCTCGAATGCGGCGAAGACGAGCGTGCCGGGCAAATCCTGCATGACTGGCAATCATGGGTGGGTCGCATCGAAGGGCCGCTGCGCGTGGATCTTGCCGCGATGCTGCTGCGGATCGGACGGAGCGCCGAGGGCGAGGCCTTGCTGCGCGAGCAATTGAACGACCCGCATTGCGGCGACACTGCACGTGCACGACTGGTGATGGCATTGGAGCGCTTCAATCGCCTCGACGAGGCGCGCGCATTGCTCGATGAGTTGCCCGAGCCCGCTTCGATCGCTGATGACGAGCTGCGTGGCGAAGTGATCGAAGCACGAGCTGTCGTCGCCGCGCGTGGCAAGGATGTGGTGCACGCACGTGCGCTGCTGGAAGGCCTGCTGGGCGAGCCAGGCGCGGAACGCCGGGACATCATGACGTGGTTCCTGCTGGCCAAGGTGTGTGACAAGCAGGGCGATGCGCCGGCGTGCATGGAGTACCTGCGGTTGGCGCATGAAGCGCAAATGCGGATCGCCGTGCAACTGGTGCCGGAACTGGTCGAGCCCAGCGCCAACCCGATGAACATCACCGAGTATTCCGTGAGCGAAGCGAACTTTCGCAAATGGAAGCCGGACGGCGCGCCGGCGCTGCAGGATTCGCCGATCTTCGTGGTCGGGTTTCCGCGCTCGGGTACCACCATGCTGGAGCAGATGCTGGACGCGCACCCGGGCATGGTATCGATGGATGAGCAACCGTTCATCCAGCGCGTGATCGAGCGCATGCAATCCCTGGGCTTGCAGTACCCCGAGCAGCTCGCCGAGCTGGATGCCGCGCAATGCGGGATACTGCGTGACTGTTATT
Source organism: Rhodanobacteraceae bacterium (assembly GCA_035701705.1). Classification (GTDB taxonomy): domain Bacteria; phylum Pseudomonadota; class Gammaproteobacteria; order Xanthomonadales; family Rhodanobacteraceae; genus 66-474. The sequence goes on along the minus strand of DASSRT010000004.1, from coordinate 11,386 downwards.
GGCGGGCGGTTGCGCAAGTGGCGCGACTGGGCCCCAACCAGCGGCTGGTGGACAAGAATCCCCTGACCATGCTGCGGCTGCCGTTGCTGGTACGCCTGTTCCCGAATGCCAGGATCATCTTCGTCGTCCGCCATCCCTGTGACGTCGTGTTCAGCAACTATCTGCAGAATTTCAACGCGCCGGCCTACATCGCCCTGTGTTCGACGCTGCCGCGATTGGCCAATGGCTACGCAGCCTCGATGCGGTTCTGGCATCAGCACGTCGGCCTGTTGCAGCCACACGTGTTCGAGTGGCGCTACGAGCAGGTCGTCCACGATTTCGATGCGCACGTCGAACGCTTGGGCGCGTTCCTGCAGCTGGACGACACGGCACCCTTGCGCCAATTCAGCGAACACGCCAAACGCAAGGGCTATATCGGCACTCCGAGCTACGCACAGGTCGTGCAGCCCGTGTATACGAGTTCGATCGGGCGCTGGCAGCGCTACCGCGAGTATTTCGAACCGATCCTGCCGTTGCTCGAACCGGCCATGCGGCATTGGGGTTACGATGCCTGAGCCCGCCGCCCATCCAGGCAAGCCCCGCGAACGGCTGCACGACTACGTGCGCTGGTACGACGGCGCGCTGACGCCTGTCTTTTGCGAGCAACTGATTGCCTCGTTCAATCAATCAGTGCCGCACCATGTCAGGCGCGAGCGCGGCTGGCGCGCCGGACTCGATGCGAGCGCATGGACAGAGCTCGACATCACGCCGCTGTCGGATGCGCCGCTGAAGGAATTCTTTTTCCACCAGATCACCGAGTACCTCGCGCGCTACAACACGGAGGTGGGGCTGGAGATCCCCGTCCCGGCGTCAACGTTGCTCGCCCCCTTGCGGATCAAGCGTTACGTGCCGGGCGCCAGCGAGGAATTCCAGCTGCACTTCGATTCGATCGGCGAGGTCGCGAATCGTTACCTCGTCTTCCTCTGGTATCTCAACGATGTCGAAGAAGGCGGTGAAACCGACTTCAGCGGACTTGGCATCCGGGTGCAACCGCGCGCTGGGCGGCTGCTGGTGTTTCCGCCGTACTGGATGTACCAGCACGCCGGCAGGCCGCCGGTTTCCGGTGACAAGTACATCCTGTCCACCTACCTGCTGTTTCCGTTCGAACGAAGCTGACCGGGACGGCCTGCAGGGTCATCGGCCCTGAAGTCCAGGAGTTCGGGCAGGCACGCCGCGTAATTCCGCCAGCGGCCGGTCGAACGCGCGTAAACCGGCTGGCGTGCCTGCCACACGCTGGCGGTGTTGATGCTGGCGGCGGGCCGTGCGGCGACCGTATCCGCTTCCGCTGCGGGCAACTGCAACCATGTCGCCAGCCCGGCGATGACGGCCTCCGGCGCGGCGGTCAGCTGTTCGTAACAAACCTCGTGGATGGAATCCGCGTAACGCTTGCGCCAATGCGCCATCAACCGTTCGCAATCACGCATGACGCGGGCGATGTCCGCGAAATCGTAGGCAAACCCCTGCACCTCTTCGGCAAACGATTGCATCCAGAGTGACAGCGCGTTGTCGCGTGCGTTGCGTCGGCAGTACACGATCCGCGCCGAAGGAAACAGGGCGAGGATCAGATCCACGTAGCGGAAATTGAGTGGTTGCTTGTCGATGAACCAGCGCATGCCGCGGGTGTCGTCCTGGCGCAGGCGAGCGGCATAGGCGTCGGCCGCACGCTGGATCGCGGGTTGATCCGGATTCACGACCAGCTCTGCCCGCTGCGCAAGGGCGGCCAGCCACGGCGTCTCGCCGCGGTTGCACACTTGCGGGTGGCGCGCGAGCAGCTCGGCGACCAGGGTGGTGCCGGAACGCGGCATCCCGAGCACGAATACCGGAGTGAAATCGGGCTGTGCCGCCGCTGCGCAGGCAATCGTGCCGGCCTGCAGCCGCGCATCGACCGCGCGTCGCCAATGCTTGGACGACCATTGCGTCAGCGCATGCGCGAGGGCATTGGCTTGCCGCGAGTACTCCGCGGCGAGCACGAAATCGCCGATGTCATCGTGGGCCTTGGCCAGCGCGAACAGCAAACTCGAACGGGCCTTGTCGCTGAGATCGCGGCGCAGGAGGCATGCGCGGAAACGAGCGAAATCCGGATGCTCCGGCCCGTCATATCGCTGCATCGAGGCCAACCCGTACGGCACGTGCCACTCGCAGGCTTGCGGAGCATGCTCGAGTGCATGGAGAAGGTGCACGCGCGCGCGTTCGAAGTCGCCCAGCTGGATTTCCAGCATGCCCGCGTAGGCATGCAAGCGTGGATCATCCGGATCCGTGGCGATCGCGGCCTCGGCGATCGCGGCCGCATCCTGCGGGCGATGGCAGCCGTCGAGCAGCTCGATGGCCTGGATGGCCAGCTCGGTGCCATGTCGTGCGTGTTCGAAACTGGCGCGCATGACGGCAGCGGCCGCGCTGCTGCGGCACTGGTCGATAAGCAGGCCCGCGAGCGCGAACGCCGTTCCGGCGTCGTCAGGACGTTCCGCCAGCAGTTCCGTCAGCAGTGATTCTGCGGCGGCGGTGCATCCAGTCTGCCGGCAGATGCCGGCCCGGATACGACGCAGTTCGAAGGAGCGCGGATGCTCCAGCAATGCGCGCGCGACCAGCGCTTCCGCATCGGCTTGCGCACTGCGCAGCAGCAACGCGCGGGCCTGCGCCAGCCACGCCTGTTCGGAAGTCGTGACGGGCTGCCCGCTCACTCGGCGAACGGCCGCAGGCCAAGCGCGGCGCGCAGCGGATCGAGCAGTGCACCGTAACGCGCGGAGCGCGCCGTGCCGGCGCGCAAAGGCTCGCGCACCTGCATCGCGCTGGGTGTGCTGACATCGCGCTTGTTCTCGTGGAAGCGCAGGCAGGCTGACTGGAACGGCAAGCCGCAAAAATCCAGCAACGCCCGGATGCTGGCATCCGGCGCTGCGACCAAATCTTCGTAGACGTGTTCGCGGACGTGTGCAGGATGCAGGGTGTGCCAGAGTCGCACGCTGCGATCGAAATCGCGCCAATACGCGGCGAGGTCATGGAACGTGCGCGCGTACTCGTTGTTGTCGAGGTGTTGGCGATAGCACGAGAAACAGGTTTCCACCGGGTCGCGACGGCAGCAGATGATCTTCGCGGACGGAAGCATTGCCCGGATGGCGCCGATGTAATACCAGTTGGCGGGCAGCTTGTCGACGGAGGTTGGCCGACGTTCGCGCCAACGTGCGGTGCGTTGCAGGTAACGCTCGCCGAGACGCTGCCAATCTTCCGGGTGCATGTCCCCGACCCAGTTCGGGAACGGCTGGCCGCGGCGATGCGACTCTTCGGTGAGGGTCATCGGCAGGTCCGGCAGTTCGCCTGGGCCTTCAACCGCGGAGTGTGACGCGAGGATCTGTTCGACCAGGGTGGAACCCGAGCGCGGCATGCTGGTGATGAAGATGATGCCGCGGCCGGATTCCGTGGCTGCCGAGGATGCCGGCGGTGGGCTGAAGGCAGCGAGGATCGAGGAGATGCCGTCACTGAAGGCCTGGGCACTCCAGACCTGCCGGCGGCGCGCGACCGCGTGCGCCTGCGCCAGTGCCGACATCGACTCGGCATAGCGGCCTTCGTCGTCGAGGGCCTTCGCGAGCGCCAGGCCCATGGCGATCACGTCGGTGTCGCGGGCGCGATGGTCCCGCAGGGCCTGCCTGATCTGTTCGACATCGTCGGGCTTGAATCGCAGTGTCTTGAGGTCGGCCAGCCCCCACCACGCCATGCCGGTCCATGGCTGGAGCGCGATGATGTTGCGGTATTCCGCTGCCGCTTCATCGGCGCGGCTTTCCATCCGCAGCATGTCGCCCAGCAGCACCCGTGCAGGCATGTAGTCCGGATTGAGCGACACCGAACGCCGCAACGCATCCACGGCTTCGGCGTGGCGCATGCTGCGCGTCAACATGACGCCCAGGTTGAACCACGCGATGGCGAGATCGGGTTGCAGCTCGCAGGCATGCCGCAGCGATTCGATCGCCTCGTCGAAATCACCCGCCTGGCCCAGGATCGCACCGAGCGTGTTGTAGTACAGGGGGTCCTGCGGGCGTTGCGCCACCGCGTGCTTCATGGCGGCGATCGCTTCGGCGTAATTGCCGCTCATGTTCCGGATGCCTGCATGCAGGCGCAGGACTTCCGGGTGGTTCGGGTAGGCGGCGAGCAACGGGGCCAGTCGCGCGCTGGCCAGCTCGAAGCCGCCGTTTTCGATCGCCTGCGCGGTCGCGATCACTTGCTGGGCCGCTTCTGCGCTCAAACCCTGTAGACGCGATACCGTCATTGGTTTCGTTTCCCGTGGGGGTCGGTTCGGAATTCGCGATTGTGCCAGCGTCCGCCCGCCGGTTTCCTTTCAGCGCCGCGTCAGAACAGCAGGTAGGTGGAAATCATGTATTTGTCGTTCGAGCGGGGTGGCAGCCCCGCGTGCTGGAACATCCAGTAGGGCGGGAACATCAGCAGGCGCCCCTGGCGCGCTTCGATGCGCAGCCCGAGGTCGCAAAACTCGGTCTCGCCACCCTCGGCGACATCGTTGAGGTACCACAAGAACACCATGTAGCGATTGGCGCTGTAGTCGAGTGAGTCGAAATGCGGCTGGAATTGGTCGCCGGTGTTGGCGGAATAGCGCTTGATGCGCAGGTTCTCGAAACGGTTGCGCGTGGGGATCGGCAGCGTAAGCGCCACGCGCTCGTTGTAGGCCGCGAGATGCAGGATGGCCTGTTCGCGAAAGATCTCCTCGAACGAGGCGTCGGCCAGCTTGCTCACGTTGAGTTCGGTCCACGCGCTTTGCTTGAGCGCGGTCATGGCGCCCGGGTCGTTGCGGGCGTGGAAGCGCGCAAGGCGGTCGAACGACTCGATCATCCGCCGGCAGAAGTCCGCGTCCAGGGCATGGTCGAAACACTGCACGTAGTGCGCGAGATCGTGAGCGGGTGCTGCCCCAGGGCTTGCCGTCGGCATGTCGGAGCCTTCAGGCAAGTCCTTGCAAGCGCTCGTCGAAATTCACCGCCGCCGTGGCCAGTGCGCCGAGGGCTTGCTGTTCCAACTGCGAGATTTCCGGGTTCCAGACGTCAAGCACCAGCGCAAGCGCCTGCACGTCGCCGTGCGTTGCGAACTCGAAGTCGAACGAGGAATCGAACACCACCGCTTGGCCGGCCGCCACTGGTCGTGTTTCTCCGCCAACGGTCACCTGCATCGGCGCGCTGCCGGAAAACGCGGCAACCACCGTGCAGAACGCGTTGCTGCGTCCGTAGCGCACGGCCGCGTGGGTGCCCGGCTGCAGCGCCAGGATCGACACGTCCGGCCCGTACCGGGGGATGCGGACCAGCGGCGCCTGGTCGATGATCCCGAAAAGCCGTGGAGCCTGGTCACGGATCGCGTCGTTGGAGGCGCCGCGCTGGTACAGCGGCATGGCCAGTTCCCTGGGCGTCGCATCCGCCGCCGCGCTTGTCGTCGCGGCCAGGGCCCCGAGGCTGAAGACCGCAGGTGCCGGCGCTTGCGTCGTACCCAGGCACGCCAGGGCCTCGTCATCCAGGCAAGTGGCGCGGCTCGACCAGTCACCCAGCCATCCGAACGACGTGGTGTCCATGAAGCGCTTCGCGCCGACATCCGGGAGGTAGAGGAAGGTCGGCCGCTGGCGCGGATCCGCCGGTGCGTCGTGCCTGTCGTGGAGATAATTGGCCAAGGCCGTGTCGACCCGGCCAAGGCGCGCGGCGTTGATGCCGCCGCGGAATGGTTCCAGCACGCCCTGGAACAGCTCGCGCCGGCCGGCATCCACGTACTGCATCGCGTGCAACACCAGCGGGCGCAGGCCGGGCTCGGTGCTCGACTCGTCACGCCACTGCCTTTTCGCCTGCGCGTCGAGGATGGCGCGGAAGTAGTGCAGCAATGCCGTGTCCGGACGCTTGTCCAGTTCGAGCACGTTGGCCATCAGGAGTCGCGCGGTGGTGTCCCGGCCCTGGGTCTGCTCCAGCGCCCGCTCGAAAACGGAACGCGCTTCGTCCATGCGGTCGGCGTTGCGATAGGCCACGCCGAGCTCCAGCAGTACCCCGATATCACCGCGGTCGGCTTGGGCGACACGGCTGAGCAGGCCCACGGCCGTGCCGGGATCGCCGCGCGACAAGGCTGCATTGGCAAGAAACCGCAAAGCCTCCAGCTGGTCCGGTTGTGCCGACGCGATCTGCCGATAGACACGTTCCGCCTCGGCCAGGTTGCCCTGCCGCACGTGCTTGCGCGCTGTTTCCAGGTCGCCGTTGGTTGACTCGAAGGTGAAGGATGCGTCCGTCGTCATGGTACGGGCAAGGATGCTCGATGCAGTCGAGCTGCGATTCTAGCAGGGCAGGGTGAGCGCCTTGTCGCGGCGCCGCGGCGTTCGGGCGTCGCCGCGACGAATGTGGGCAGCGGATTGGGCGTGGCGCGACGGCCTGTGCGATAGCGGAACGCCCGGGGCGTCCGCTGGCTCCCCTGCTTGGTGCGGAGCCATTTGTTAGACTTGAAGCGATCCCTTTGGTCCGGATACGCACGTGAACGACAGCGAAGCCAGCAAGACGTTGTGGGGCTCATTTTCCGCGCAGGATGCCGAAACCCACTCCCTGGCACTGCGCCCGGACGTGGTCGCCATGGCGCGTGGAGAAATGTACCTGGCGGCCTGCACCAACATCCTGCGTTATGGCCACGGTTTCGTCGAATCCACCAACGCATCGGAGCCCAAGGATGCCGACGGGAACTGGATCCCGTTGTTCACCTATCCGTGCGTCGAGTATCTCCAGCAATTCGATCTGCGGCAGAAAACCGTGTTCGAATGGGGCTCCGGAGCGTCCACGCTGTTCTGGATGCGGCGCGCCAAGTCCGTGGTCAGCATCGAAAACAACCGGAATTGGCATGACGCCATGTCCGGGATGAAGAACGAGAAGGTCCGGCTGATCCTGGATGAGTCGGACCGGTTTCCGTTTCGAATCCGGGAGGAGCCGGAAAAATTCGACCTGATCGTCATCGACTCGTATGGGTACCGCTACGATTGCGCCGTCGAAGCCATCGAAAAGCTCGCGCCGGGCGGGATGGTCATCCTCGACAATGCCGATTGGCATCCCGCGAGCGCAGGTTTGCTGAAGAAGTCGGGCCTGATCCAGGTGGATTTTTCGGGATTCAAGGTCACCGAGTGCCACACCTCGACGACGTCCGTTTTCCTGCATCGTGACTTCGACTTCCCGGTCCTGCAGTCGCGCCAGCCTGCCTACTGCATTGGTGCCAAACCGATCGTGTCCGGCTGGGACCGGCCGTACGCCGCGAAACCGCCCGCGGCGCCCTGACGCGCTGCCGGCGGCATGGCGCGCCGCCCGTTGCCGGCTCGGTGCGTGTGGCATGGGCCGGGGCCCGTGCGAATCGGGCCGCCGCCGCGGCCTCCGGCGACATCGGCACGCGAGTCCGCTACGCTTGCAGGTCTTGATGGGGATCCGGCCGCAAGGTCGACACGTCCCCGGGGTCGATGGGCCGACCACTGCGTCGAATCAGCATTGCACCAAGCATTTCCATGAAGCTACCGGTTCCGTTCATCCAGCTGCCATTGCTCTTCGATGCCGATGCCCTTGCAGCGGAGATTGCCGCGCTGGATCCGGAGCTCTGGCGGCCCCACCCCAGCGGCCTCCCCGGCAATACCGCCCTGCCGCTGGTGGCTGTCGACGGCGATCCGGCACGCGGCGATTTGCTCGCAGGAGCGATGCGACCGACGCCTGCGTTGAACCGTTGCGCCTATCTTCAGCAGGTACTGGGCAGCCTGGGAACAGTATTGGGACGGGTACGCCTGATGCGGTTGCAGGCGGGTGCGGAGGTCGCTGCGCACGTCGACACCAATCATTACTGGCGGGAACGGGTTCGCGTGCATGTGCCGGTGGTGACCGACCCGTCCGTGCAGTTCGAGTGCGGTGACGCGCAGACCCACATGCAGGCGGGCGAATGCTGGATTTTCGATACGTGGCGCATGCACCGTGTCACCAATCCCGCCGGACACGCCCGCATCCACCTCGTGGCAGACACGGTGGGCAGCGCGGCGTTCGCGAAATTGGTGGATGCCGGGCGTCCCCACGCACAGGCCGCGGCAGCATGGAGCCCGCGCGTGGTCGCGCCGGACCCGGGCTGGCAGGCAAACGGGTTGATGTTCGAGTCGGTGAATTTGATGTCACCGATGAGTTACTGGGAATTGCGCGAACACGTCGCGTTCGTGCTGGATGAATGCAACGAGCACCCGCTGCTGCCGGTGATCAGGCATTACGCGAATGAGTTCGTGGTGGACTGGCGGACGCTCTGGTTCCGCCATGGCGCGAACCCCGATGGCCTGGCCGAGTACCGCCAGTTGTTGACAGAGTTTCTGGCGCGCGTGCGTGCCATCGGTGGCGACATCTCGTTGAACAACCAGACGCAGCTTTTGGCCGCGTTCAATGGCATGCTGGGTCAGGCGGTGCGCGTGGCAAAGGAAGGCGGCGCCGACGAGGAATCCTCGCGCGCTGCCCCGTTCCGGGTAGCGACGACGAGTGCTGCGGATTACGAATTCGATCGACCAGTCTTCATCGTCTCGCCGCCGCGTTCGGGGTCGACCCTGTTGTTCGAAACGCTGGCGCAAAGTGGCAGCGCATGGACGATTGGTGGAGAAAGCCACGGCATCATCGAAGGCAACACGGCATTCGGCGTGCTCGGAGCCTCCGCCCGGGGTTATGAATCCAACCGGCTCGATGCCGGCGATGCCACGCCGCAGGTCATCGCGGCGCTGCGGGAGCGTTTTCGCATGCGCGCCTTCAACCGGCACGGAGAGAAAAGTCCTGGTCGCCGCATCCGGCTGCTGGAAAAAACGCCGAAGAATTCGCTCAGGATCCCGTTTTTCGCCAAGGTATTTCCGGATGCGTTGTTCGTCTATCTGTATCGCGATCCGCGCGAAGTATTGGCCAGCATGATGGAGGCATGGGAGTCGGGCGGGTTCAGGTCCTATCCGCAGCTGCCGGGCTGGCAGGGCTTGCCATGGTCGATGGTATTGACGCCGGGCTGGCGCGAGCTGATCGGCAAGCCGTTGCCCGACATCGTCGGCGCACAATGGCAGGCCGTGACCGACATACTGCTCGACGATCTCGAAGCGCTGCCTCCGGAGCGCTGGGTGGCAACGCGTCACGATCAATTCCTGGCCGATCCGGACGCGGAGATCCGCAGGCTTTGTACGTCGCTGGATTTCGAATGGGATCGCGTGCTGGGCCACGAGCTGCCCTTGGCAAACCACACGGTGTCGGCTCCGGGGCATGAAAAGTGGCGTCGTCGCGAGCGTGAGATCATGCCGCAGCTGGCCCGGGTCGCCATGACGGCCGCGCGCGCCGAGCGGGCTTCACGCCACGCGAATCCCGGGTTCCCACGGACCGGTCGTTGATGCCATGAAACTCCAGGTTCCCTTCATCCAATTGCCTGTCAGGTTCGATGCAGGACGCCTGGCCAGCGAAATCGCCGCGCTGGGCGACGAGGCATGGCGTCCGCACCCGCAAAACTTCCCGGGCAATTTCTCCTTGCCGTTGATTTCGGTCCACGGCGATCCTGCCAGCGACGCGATTGCCGGACCGATGCGCCCGACCGCATACCTGCAGCAGTGCGCATACCTCCAGCAGGTCCTGGGACGGCTGGGCGCGGTGTGGGGGCGCAGCCGCTTGATGAAGCTGAGTGCCGGCGCCGAGGTGACGCCGCACGCGGATATCGCCTACTACTGGCGCGACCGGGTGCGCGTGCACGTGCCGGTGGTCACCGATCCGGGCGTGCGTTTCATGTGCGGAGACGAAGTGGTCAACATGGCGCAGGGCGAATGCTGGATTTTCGACACCTGGCGCCCGCACCGCGTCCTCAATCCCGCGGCCCATGAACGCGTGCATCTGGTCGCGGACAGCGTCGGCAGCGAAGCGTTCTGGGAGCTCGCCGCACGCGGGCGTGCGCCGGGCCAGCGGATCGCCAATGGTTGGGTGATGGAGCAATTCGACGGCAGCGACGCGGCGGCGGGATCGGCCAGGCTCGATTTCGAGTCGGTCAACGTGCCGCAGGTGATGACGCCGTGGGAGTTGCGCGACCACGTGCAGTTCATCCTGGCGCACGTCGAGCCCGATCCGCAACTGGCGCTCGTGCAGCGGCAGGCTGGCCGTTTTTTCGCCGGCTGGCATGCGCTGTGGGCCCGCTACGGCGATGACCGCGAAGGATGGCCAGCCTACCGCGAGGCCCTGGACCGGTTTGCCCGGGACATCGAAATGCAATCCGGCTCGTTGCGGCTGGTCAACGGCATGGAATTCATGACGACGCTCCGGTCGATGGTGCTGGGCGTGGCACTGGCCGATCGCACGGCGAAACTGTCCACCTACGAGCCACGCGTGCCGGCGGATGCAAGGTAGCGATTCGTGATCAATCGCAGCCCGAACGCGCCACCGGCTGGTCGCTGAGGCATCGCATGGGCAACATCCTCTGGGCGGCATCGTATCCAAGGTCCGCCAACACCTGGTTGCGCGCGTTCCTCGCCAATCTCCTGGCGGACTGCGTGGCGCCGCTGAGACCCAGTGAGCTGCAAGAGTACGGCGCTGCCGAGGCAAGCGCCGGTCGCTGCAGCGAATTGTCGGGCCGGCCCAGTACCACGCTGGCGGCGGTCGAACTTGCGGCGTTGCGGCTGCCGGTGCATGCCTTGATTGCGCAGCGCGCGCGGCACCCGACTGGTCAAGATCCACAATTTCAACGGCAGCTTCGAGGGGCACCCACTGGTCAACTGGCAGGTGAGCGCCGGCGCGATCTACGTGGTGCGCAATCCGCTGGATGTGGCCGTCAGCATGGCCCACCATTTCGGCCTCACGATTGATGAAGCCATCGAGCGGATGGGGCTGGCCGGGCCGCGTCCATCAACGATGAAATGTTCGTCAGTGATTTCATCGGTTCATGGTCGACCCATGTGCAAAGCTGGGCGGACATGCTCGAGCGCGCGCCCGGCAAGATCATCGTGCTGCGCTACGAGGACCTGCTCGACAAGCCGGCGAAGCATTTCGCGAAGGTCGCCAAGCTGTTTGGCCTTGGACAGGACAAGGCGAGGATCGAGCGGGCGATCGCGCACGCGAAATTCCAGACGTTGTCAGCGCTGGAAAGGACGCACGGGTTCGTGGAGGCCGTGGACGACAGGACGCGTTTTTCCGTCTCGGCCGCGCCAATCAATGGCGCGAGGCATTGAGCCGCCAGCAGGTGCGGCGCGTGGTCGACGTGCACCGCGAGCAAATGCAGCGCTTCAAGTACCTGCCTGCGGGTTTTTGAGTCCACCCCGGCATGCATGGACGAAGGGCGCGACTTGCGCCGCGCCCCTCGTTGGTCTCGCCAAGACTGGATGCGCCGCTGA
>DASSRT010000003.1:0-3710 GCA_035701705.1 Rhodanobacteraceae bacterium | reverse complement strand
CCCTTGGCCACGCCGACCACCGTGATGTCGGACAGGCCCAAGTCGCGCAGCACTTCGAGCGCCTGCCCGACCTGGCCCTTGCCACCGTCGATCAGCAACAGGTCCGGCCGTTCACCCTCGCCGCGCGCCAGCGGTTTGAAGCGGCGCTCCAGGGCCTGCCGCATCGCGGCGTAGTCGTCGCCGCCGGTGACGTCACGAATGTTGAAGCGGCGGTAATGCTGCTTCTGCGCGCCCTCCGGGCCGAACACCACGCACGACGCCACCGTCGCCTCGCCCATGGTGTGGCTGATGTCGAAGCACTCGAGCCGGCGCGGCACTTCCGGCAGTTGCAGAAGTTGTCGCAACGCCTCGAAGCGCGTGTGCAAGGTCTGGCGACTGGTCAGCTGCGCCAGCAATGCGGCCTCGGCATTGCGCTCAGCCAGTTCCACGAAACGCGCGCGCTCGCCGCGCACCCGCCACTTCAAGGCAACCGCGCCGTCACGTTGCACTGACAGCATCTCGCCGAGCGCCCCGGCATCGGCAGGCTCGCGGTCACAAATCACCTCGGCCGGCGCCGGCTGGTCGAGGTAGTACTGGGCGATGAACTGGCCAAGCACCTGCGCCGCATCGGCATCCAGTGCCAACTTGGGAAAGAAGTTGCGCGAGCCGAGGCTGATGCCGTTGCGGAAGAACAACACCGTCACGCAGGCCACGTCGGCCTCGACCCGGCAGGCCAGCACGTCCATGTCGGCGTTGGCGCCACGCACGTAGCTGCGGGCCTGCAGGCTGCGCAGCATCGCCACCTGGTCGCGCAGGCGCGCCGCGCGTTCGTAATCCTGTTGCGCGCTGGCAACTTCCATGCGCGCACCCAGGTCCACCAGCACCGCATCGCTGCGGCCTTCGAGGAACATCACCGCGTGGCGCACGTCCTCGGCGTATTCCGCGACGTCGATCAGCGCGACGCAGGGCGCACTGCAGCGGCCGATCTGGTATTGCAGGCAGGGCCGCGTGCGGCTGCGGAAGTAGCTGTTCGAGCACTGCCGCACCTTGAACAACTTCTGCATCAGGTCGAGGCTTTCGCGTACCGCGTGCGCGCTCGGGTACGGCCCGAAGTAGCGGCCCTTCTCGCGCTTGGCGCCGCGATGGAACACGATGCGCGGAAACGGATCCTCCGACACGAAGATGTACGGATAGCTCTTGTCGTCGCGCAACATGATGTTGTAGCGCGGCTTCAGGGACTTGATGAGTTGCGCTTCCAGCAGCAGCGCTTCGCCTTCGGTGCGCGTCAGCGTCACTTCCATGCGCGCGATGCGCGACACCATCGCGGCAATGCGCGGCTCCAGTTGCGGCTTCAGGAAGTAGTTGCCGACGCGCTTCTTGATGTTGCGCGCCTTGCCGACGTACAACAAGGCATCGTCCGCCCCGAACATGCGATACACGCCGGGCGACGTCGTGAGGTTGCGCAGGTAGGCCTTGCCGTCGAAGGCTGGTGCATCGGAAACCATGGCGCGATTGTATCCGCGCCGCCCAACGCGTTCGCGCCGAAACCACCGCTTTCAGTCGCCGGCGCTATTCGTCGACCGGAACCCGCTCGCAGGTGCCGCGCTCGGGGTCGATGCGCAGGATCGCGTGGTCATTGCGGTCGGCCACCCACAACGCACCCGCCGCGAACGAGATTCCCTGCGGCTCATGCAAAGGCGCGTTCACGGGCAAGGTCTTGACGCTGCCACCGTAGGGATCGAGCACGCACAGGCGATCGTTGCAGCTGTCGGCGATGTACACGCGCTCGCCGGCAACGGCCAGCGAGGACGGAAATGCGAAGCGCGCGTCCGCCCCGACACCATCGCGGTTGCCAGGCTCCCACGGCGATGCACCGGCGAGCGTGGTGAGGGCCAGGTCGGCAAAGCGCAGGCGCCGGATTGCATTGCCACCGGCGTCGGCGATCAGCAATTGCCCCGGCATCAGGGCGAGCCCGGAAGGTTGGGCCAGCGACGATTGACCGCCGATACCATCGCGCACATCGTTGCGGCCATCGCCGGCCAGCGTTTCCACCCGCTGGTCGCGCAGGCTGACCCTGAGGATCTGGTGCTGACCCGAAGCCGCGACGTACACGACGTCGCCATCAGCAGCCACGCCGCGGGGCGAATTGATCCCCACGCGCAGTCCCGAACCCCGCTCCTCGACCGTGGAAAATGCGGGACGACCCATTCCGAGCACGGTGTCGACTTCACCCGTGTCGAGCCGGATGCGGCGCACGCAATGGTTGCCGGTGTCGGCGATGTACAAGTGGTTGCGGTCGATCGCGAGTCCCTGCGGCGACTGGAAGCCGCAGGCACCCATCTGGCCATCCCAGTTGCCCGGGGTACCCGAGCCGAATTGCCGCAGCACCCTGCCCCCGAGGGTGCATTCGAGCACGCGGTGATGACCGGTGTCGCTGACGAACAGGCGATTGGGCGTGGCCAGCGCATGCGACGGAAACAGCAACGCACTCGCTGCTTCCGAACGCACGTCCAGGCGCACCTCGTCCATCGGCCGTGCCAGCGATGGATCATGCATCTGCATCACCGCATCTTCGATTTCCTGCAAGCGGCCCTCGCCGACAAGGCGCGCCGCGAGGCCGCCTTCGGGATCGATCACCAGCAGGGTCGGCCAGGCAGTCACGGCGAAGCGCTTCCACGCTTGCCAGCGTGAATCATTGGCCACTGGCGCACGCAGGCGCAGGCGATGTACCGCCTTCAACACAACCGCATCGGATTGCTGCGAGTCATAGCGCGGCGTGTGCACGCTGACAATCGCGAAGGCGCCCGGGAAGCGGCTTTCGAGGATGCGCAGTTCATCGAGCAGGTTGGCGCTGCTGGCGCTGCTGCCGTTCCAGAACACCAACAGCACGATGCGCCCACGCAGGTCCGCAAGCTGCAAGGGTTCGCGTCGGTTCACCCAGCGCAGGCCGTCGGGGAACTCCGGCAAGATCAGGCGCGCGCCGGGTTGTGCAGTGTCGAAGGGAAGTTCGCCAGTCACGGTTGCGGCACCTCGTCGGGATTGCGCACGTCTGCGTCGCGGGACAAACGCTCGGCCAGTGCACCGGCACCACGCTGGACCAGGCCGAGCACTGCCCGGAAGTCGTCAAGCGTACCGGTGTACGGGTCGGGAATGTCACCCTCGTCGCGGGATTTTGCCGACGCCAGTCCGGCCGCGACCAGGAACCGTTCCGGCGGTGGCAGTGCGGCGGGGACGCGGCGACGCAATTCGGCCAGCGTGGCACGATCCACGGCCAGCACCATCGCGAAATGCTGGAAGTCGTCGTCCTGGAATTGTCGTGCACGATGCGGCCCGAGGTCGATGCCCGCCGCGCGCGCCACGTCGACCGCCCGGCGGTCGGCACCATGGCCGACGTGCCAGTCACCCAGCCCGCGCGAGGCCACCGGGATCGCCACTTTGCGCCGGCGCAGGGCGTCGCGCAGCACGTACTCGGCGGTCGGCGAACGGCAGATGTTGCCGAGGCACACGACCAGCACGCCGGGCGGAGGCAGGATCATGTTGCCGCGCCCATGCCCGCCAGCGCGCGTTCCGCGCGCGCGAGATCCTGCTCGGTGTCGACGCCCGGCGGGAACGCTTCGGGCGCAATGCGAACGGCGATCGCATGACCGTGCTCGAGTGCGCGCAATTGTTCCAGCGACTCGGCGCGTTCCAGCGGTGTCGCCGGCAGTTGCGCGAATGTCTTCAGGAACCCC
>DASSRT010000002.1:0-4627 GCA_035701705.1 Rhodanobacteraceae bacterium | reverse complement strand
GTCGACATCAAGGATGTCCGCGCGTTCCTGCCGGGTTCGCTGGTGGACGTGCGCCCGGTACGCGATCCGGGCTACCTCGAGGGCAAGGACCTCGAGTTCAAGATCATCAAGCTCGACCGCAAGCGCAACAACCTCGTGGTGTCGCGCCGCGCGGTGGTCGAGAGCGAGCACTCCGAGGAGCGCGAGCAGCTGCTGGAGAAGTTGCAGGAAGGCGCGATCCTGCACGGCGTGGTCAAGAACCTCACCGAGTACGGCGCGTTCGTCGACCTCGGCGGCATCGATGGCCTGTTGCACATCACCGACATGGCGTGGAAGCGCGTGCGGCATCCGTCGGAAGTCGTCAACGTCGGCGACGAGCTGGACGTGCGCGTGTTGAAGTACGATCGCGAGCGCAACCGCGTTTCGCTGGGCCTGAAGCAGCTGGGCGACGACCCGTGGGTCAGCATCGCGCGCCGCTATCCGTCGGGCACCCGCGTGTTCGGCAAGGTTTCCAA
Organism: Rhodanobacteraceae bacterium; assembly: GCA_035701705.1. Classification (GTDB taxonomy): domain Bacteria; phylum Pseudomonadota; class Gammaproteobacteria; order Xanthomonadales; family Rhodanobacteraceae; genus 66-474. The sequence goes on along the minus strand of DASSRT010000002.1, from coordinate 4,133 downwards.
CGTCACGGATTACGGCTGCTTCGTCGAGCTGGAGCCGGGCGTGGAAGGCTTGGTGCACGTGTCCGAGATGGACTGGACCAACAAGAACGTCAACCCGGGCAAGGTCGTGCAGGTTGGCGATGAAGCCGAAGTGATGGTGCTGGACGTCGACGAAGAACGTCGCCGCATCTCGCTGGGCATGAAGCAGACCCAGTCCAATCCGTGGGAAGCCTTCGCCGCCATGTTCAAGAAGGGCGACAAGGTGCAAGGCGCCATCAAGTCGATCACCGACTTCGGCATCTTCGTGGGCCTGGACGGCGGCATCGATGGCCTGGTGCACCTGTCCGATATCTCATGGCAGGGCAACGGCGAAGATCTGGTTCGCGAGTTCAAGAAGGGTCAGGAAGTCGATGCGGTGGTGTTGGCGGTCGACCCCGAGCGCGAACGCATCAGCCTCGGCATCAAGCAGATGGAGCAGGATCCGTTCGGCCAGTTCATGGCCGCGCACCCGCGTGGCGCGCTCATCAACGGCACCGTGCGTGAAGTGGATGCCAAGGGTGCGGTCATCGACATCGCCGAGGGCATCGAGGGCTATCTCGGCGCTCGCGATTTCTCGAAGGATCGCATCGACGATCTCAGCCAGCACCTGAAGGTGGGCGAGCAGATCGAAGCCAAGTTCATCGGCATGGACCGCAAGGGCCGCATGTTGCAGCTTTCGATCCGCGCCAAGGACGAGGACGAGATGGCCGAGACGCTCTCCGAGTACCAGAACCAGCATGTGGGCAAGAGCACCACGACGCTGGGCGCGTTGCTCAAAGAGCAGTTGAACAAATCGGAATAAGCCTATATAAAGGCTTGGATTTCGAGTGTGAGTCAGTGGTTCCGCCCGGACTCCGGGCGGAACCGGATCGCCAACGGCGCCCCGGCTCGCATGACTGAACCCGCAGAGTACCGGCACGTTGGCATCCATGACCAAATCCGAATTGACCACCGCGTTGGCTGAGCGCCAAAAGCACCTGGCCTTCGCCGACGTCGAGCTTGCCGTGCGCAACGTGATCGAGCAGATGAGCACCGCCTTGTCGGGCGGCGACCGCATCGAAATCCGTGGCTTCGGCAGCTTTTCACTGCATTTCCGTCCGCCGCGCACCGGACGCAACCCCAAGACGGGCACGGCGGTGGCCTTGCCGGGAAAGTATGTCCCGCATTTCAAACCGGGCAAGGAACTCCGCCAACGCGTCAATGACGGCGCGGATTCGGAATAGTCGTTCCGGCAGTCGTTTGCGGACTGCCCAAGCAGATCGAGCGCCCGCGTCCGCGGCGCGTCAGCGTCATTCCCCTGAATCCGGCACGCGCCCCAAGGCGGGGTGCCCGACACGGCGAGCGAGGCATTGGTGACTCTCCAATCCATCGACCCGTTGCTCCTGCTGTTCCTGCTGATACCCGTTGCCGCCGCTGCATGGTCGGGCTGGCTGCTGGGCCGGCGCACCAGCGCGCGGCGTTCCGGCGCCCGCGTCACCGAGCTTTCCTCGCATTACTTTCGGGGCCTCAACTACCTGCTGAACGAGCAGCCGGACAAGGCCATCGAAGTTTTCATGAAGCTGGCCGAGTTCAACCGCGACACGGTGGAGACCCACCTCGCGCTCGGCAATCTGTTCCGCCGCCGCGGTGAAGTCGATCGCGCGATCCGCGTCCACCAGCACCTCGTCAGCCGTCCCAACCTCAGCGAAGCCGAGCGCACCGTGGCCCTGCTGGAACTGGGCGAGGACTACATGCGCGCCGGCCTGCTGGATCGCGCCGAGGCCCTGTTCGACGACCTGGTGGCGATGGACGCGCATGCGCCTTCGGCGTTGCGTCACCTGATTGCGATTTACCAGCACGAACGCGACTGGCACAAGGCCATCGGCCACGCGCGGCGCCTCGAAAAGATGACGGGCGAGTCGCAGGCCGCGACGATTGCGCAGTTCCAGTGCGAGCTGGCCGAGCAATCGCGCCAGCACGGCGCCCGCGCCGAGGCGCGCGGGTATCTGGACGAGGCTTTCACCAGCCAGCCGGGCTGTGTGCGCGGCTATCTCATCAGCGGACACCTGTACGCCGAAGAGGAGAACTGGCACGACGCCATGCTCGCCTTCGAAAAGGCCGTCGACGCCGACATCGATTTCGTGCCGGAAATCCTGCCGCCGTTGCTGGACGCTTACGCGCATGCAGGGGAGATGGACCGCGCCGAAAAATTCCTGGGCCATGTCGTCGAGCGCTACCACGGCATCACCCCGGTACTGGCGCTGACCCGCTTGTACCGCCAGCGCGAGGGCGAACGCGCCGCGGTCGAGTTCCTCACCGAACAGCTGCGGCAACGGCCTTCCGTGCGCGGCATGATGGCCTTGATCGACGCCACGCTCGACCGCACCGAGGGCGAAGCGCACGAGAACTTCGTGATCCTGCGCGACCTCACCCGCAAGTTGCTGGAAGGCCGCGCGATGTACCGCTGCAACCATTGCGGCTTCGGCGCCAAGGCACATCACTGGCAGTGCCCGAGCTGCAAGGGTTGGGGAACGGTGAGGCCCATCCACAGCGTTGTCAGCGAGTAGCCATGGGCGAGGCATTGGGCATCGCGATCATCGTGGGGCTCGCGATCGCGTTTGCCTGCGGGCTGATCCTTTCAACCGCGTTCACCGGGATCGCGTTGCTGTACGCGCGCCGCCGCGGCCTGCTCGACCAGCCCGGCCAGCGGCGCTCGCACACGCTGCCGACGCCGCGCGGCGGTGGCATCGGGATCGTGGTGGCGGCACTCTTCATCGGTGTTCCCGCACTGTTGTTGCTGCCACGTGCATGGCCAGCCGCCGCGGTCATCCATGTCGCGGTGGCCATCGTGGCGGTCGCGGCGATCGGCTGGCTCGATGATCACCGTCCGCTGCCGGCATGGCCGCGCTTCGCGGTGCATCTCATTGCGGGCTTGCTCGTCGCCGGTGCCGTACTGATGCCCGCGATACACGCGGACGGCCGGGTGTTGTGGTGGCTGCCGGTCTTGATGGTCGCGATTGCCGGCAGCATCAACGCGCACAACTTCATGGATGGCATCGACGGCCTCCTCGGAATGCAGGCGCTGTTCGTGATGCTCGGCTACGGCGTGCTGGGCGTGTGGTTCGGCGCGGCGGATACCGCCGGGTTGGCAGTGGCGACGGCGGGCGCCTGTCTCGGATTCCTGTTCTTCAACGCGCCGCCGGCGCGCATCTTCATGGGTGACGTCGGCTCCGGCACGCTCGGCCTGCTGATCGCCGCGGTCGCGGCGTTGCTGGTGCGGCGCGAGCCCGCGCTGATCTGGGCATGCCTGATCCTGCCTTCGGCGTTCCTGATCGACAGCGGCCTCACGCTGGCGCGGCGCGTGTTCACGGGTCAGCGCTGGTACACGCCGCATCGGCAACATCTGTACCAATGGCTGGTACGGGTAAAATGGAGTCATGCGCGCACGGATGTTGCCTACATGAGCTGGAACCTTGCCGTGGTGGCGCCGTTGACGTGGCTGGCGGCGCGCTGGCCGCACTGGGGCGCAGCATTTTTTGCAGTCGCGTATGTCTCGACGGGCGCCGCGTGGTTCGCGGGCAAGCAGGCGTGCCGTACGCTCGCGCGCCGGAGGCATCTGCATGAAGCTGCGTGACCTCGCCGGCCGCATCCACCCGCGCACGGCTGTCGTGCTGCACGACCTTGCGGTCACCTTGCTGGCGTGGTGGCTCGCCAACACCATCCGCTACGCAACGCTGCCGTACGACCAACACCTCGTCCTTCTGAATTGGCAGACGTTGATCGTGCTTGGCGTGCAGGGCGCCGCGTTTTTCTGGACCGGGCTGTACAAGGGCCTGTGGCGCTTCGCCAGCGTGCCGGACCTGTGGAACATCGTGCGCGCCGTCGTCATCGGCACCGTCGGCATTTACCTCGCCTTGTTCGTGTACGACCGGATGCAAGGCATCTCGCGCTCGGTACTGCTGATGTATCCGGTACTGCTGGCCGTGCTGCTGGGTGCGCCGCGCCTGATCTATCGCTACTGGAAGGACAGCCAGCTCGACCTGTTCCACGCCAGGCGCAGCCAGCGGGTACTGGTGATCGGCGCTGGCCGCGCCGGCGAAGCGCTGGTGCGCGACTTGCGCCGCGATGCGCGTTAC
>DASSRT010000001.1:0-2910 GCA_035701705.1 Rhodanobacteraceae bacterium | reverse complement strand
CCTGGGAGCGACCGGCAGCGTCTACTACGCGGGCAAGCTCGATCGACTCAGTCTCGGGCCGCTGTCAGCCGGCGGGCAGCAGGCGCGCTTTGGCCCGGTGCACGATCCGCAGTTCGGTTACGTCGTACTCGGCCGCGCGCTCGAGCACGCCTGGCGCATCGCGCGCCGCAACCACGCCAGCCGTGATCCGTTGGCGTTGGGCGACAGCAACGAGCGCTGGCTGCAGCACCTCACCCGGCGCGAACGGGTGGCGCTGCAAAAAGCCCTGCTCGCGCCACCTCGTGACGTGGCTGACACACGCCGCCGCAACGCGCTGGAAGACGCCGTCGCCCGCGCCGCCTCGGCTTTCGCCGCGTGGAGCACAGGACAGCAATACCAGCCTCCAGACGACGGCTGACGCTGAATCGGGTGGACGCTAGCGACCCGTTGCGGTCATCCACCATTCCGGCAAGCTGCCGTTGGCCGGGCAAGAGCGGACTATCGGTGGCGCAGGGCGCGTCGGGTGGTGGCACGCCGTACCTGAATCCCGGCACGCGCTGGTTTACACTCCCGCCCGTGGAGGCCGGCCTGTTGCCGGCGGGGACTTCGTGTTGCCGTGGCCGTGCGTCCATCCTTCTTCGCGGAACTGAAGCGCCGCAACGTGTTGCGCGCGGGCGTGTTGTACGCCGGCGCGGTGTGGGCGCTGGCGCAAGGACTCGCGCAATTGCTGCCGCTGTTCGGCGACTACGAATGGATCGCGCGCTGGTTCGTGATCGCGGGCATCGTCGGTTTTCCATTCTGGATCGCGTTCGCGTGGTTTTATGAGTTCACGCCGCAAGGCTTGAAGCGCGAGAGCGAAATCGCGGCGGATGCGTCCATCATTCGCGGCACTGGCCGCGCCTTGGACAAGTGGATCATCGCGGTATTGGTCGTGGCGGTGGTGTTGTTGCTCACCAACACTTTTGTCTGGCGGAAGGGCGCGGGATTGGCGAGCGATTCCGCGCTCGCCAACATTCCGGCCAAATCCATCGCGGTGTTGCCATTCGAGGATCTCAGTCCCGCGCATGACCATGGCTATTTCTCCGCCGGCATGGCCGAGGAACTGTTGAACGCGCTGACGCGCGTGCAGGATCTGAAAGTCGCGGGGCGCGCGTCGTCGTTCTACTACGGCAGCCACAACGCCGACCTGCGCACCATCGGCAAGGCCCTGGATGTCGCCAACGTGCTGGAAGGTTCGGTGCGGACCCAAGGCGATGCGGTGCGCATCAGCGTGCAATTGATCCGCACCGATGACGGCTTCGAGGTCTGGTCGCAAAGTTACGACGGGAACCTGAGCAACATTTTCGAATTGCAGGAGCGCATCGCGCGCGCAATCACCGATCACCTGAAGATCGTGCTTACCGGCAGCGAGCAGGCACGGCTGGTGCCGGTGGCGACCACCAGCGCGGAGGCCTATGCGGATTTTGTGACTGCGCAGACGCTGGTCAACAAGCGCGTCGGCGACAGCCTGACGCAGGCGATCGTGTTGTTGCAGAAAGCGACCGCGCTCGATCCGAGATTCGCGCGCGCATGGGCCAAGCTCGCTGTCGCCTACGCGGTGCTGCCGCAATACACGGGGGCCAACTGGAATGAAAGCTGGAAGACATCCGATGCTGCCGCGCATCGCGCGCTGATCCTCGACCCCGACGAAGCCGAAGCCTGGGCGGCGCTGAGCTACAACCAGTTTTCGCAGCGCCATTACGTGGCGATGGTGGAACCGATGCAACGCGCGCAGGCACTCGCGCCGGACGATTCCGGGGTGAATTACTGGGCGTCCAACGAACTGGCTGCCATGGGACGCACCCGCGCAGCGGAAGCGCTGATCGACAAGGCGCTGGCCAACGATCCGGCCAACCCGTTGCTGCTGTTTTACAAGAGCATGCTGCGGTGGCGCGAAGGCGATCAGGCCGGGGCGCTGGCGTATATCCATCGCGCTGGCGTGTCGGAGTCCGCATTCGGGGCGCTGATGCAGGAATACTACGACGCCGCACATGGCGACATGGCGAGTTCGGCCCGGAAGTTTGCCCTCTCGACGAGCAAGATGGGCACGAAGATTCCCGCCGCCGATCTGCGGGCGATCTATCGCGGGACGTATGGCGATGCCGCATGGCACCAAACTGCGCTGAAAACTCTTGACGCGCATCTGGGCGACGACTGGGCGCCGACCATGCTGTTGCAACTGGGCGCGCCGAAGCGTTCCCTTGATTTGTACGAGTACGGCCACAGCGGTCTGTCCGATGCGTACCTCAATTGGCTGTGGCAGCCGGAACCGTGGTCGCGCAAGGCGCGCACCGACCCCGCATTCCAGGGCTTCGCGCAACGCATCGGAATGGTGGATTACTGGAAGCGTAATGGCTGGCCGGACCTGTGCAAACCTGCGCCGGCCAACGGCGGTGACGCATTCGTCTGCGAGTGACACAAACCCGGGCGGTATGCTGAAAGGGGTCAATGCGTCAGGCGGGTGACGGATCCCGTCACGAAGACGCACCGTGCTTTGGGTGTTTGCCGTAGCGAAGCCCGTCGGCCAGAAGGGCGATCATGCGTTGCGAGTGGCCGGATCGGTCCTCGTTGGCGGACATGCACAAGCTTCCGATCGCAGCCAGGAGATCGTCGGCATCGACATCGGTGCGGATCTCGCCGGCGGCCGCCGCGGATTCCACAAGTGTTCGCAGGGCCGGTTTGAGCCGCTGCCGGAAGTGATCACGCAAGCTCTCGTAGGCGGGATCTCCGGAGTGCAGCGCCGGCGCTAGGCGACATTTGGTTGCAAGGAAGGCTGCGTACCGCTGCATCCATCTCGTCAATGCCTCGACGGGCTCATGCCTGGCGGCCAGGCGTGTCGCGGCGTCCGCACAGGTGTCGATCTCGTGGCGGAACACGGCCGCGATCAGATCG